>JAZSGC010000085.1:0-46694 GCA_045532525.1 Candidatus Scatosoma sp. | reverse complement strand
TATAAGTTTTCATAAAAAATCCCTTCCTGTATCAGCAGTTGTTTGAGAGAGAGTTTTGCCCGCGATAAAAGGTTATAGATTTGTTTTTTTGTGCGTTTCAAGAGATGGCTTAGTTCGTTAACGCCGTATTCTTCAAAGTATGTAAGATATAAAACCTCCCGATATTGCGGCGGCAGCTTTTGCAACGCTTTATATACCGTACGGCTGTTTTCGCGACGTAGCACGGCGGTTTCCGTTTCCGAGCCGACAAGTACCCGATCCACGTCCGACAAAGACACGCGCTTTTTGTGCAAGCGTAAATAGTCCACACACTTATTCCGCACCATTTTATATAGGTACGCGCGAAGATTATCGGCGTCATTAAAAGGACGGCGTTTGACTATCAGCGCCGCAAACGCGTCTTCCATAACGTCCTCTGCGATGGCAGAATCCTTCACGTAGCAATACGCAAAGCGAACGAGCGCGTCGCTGTATTCGCGAACAAGCCGCTCCAACGCTTCCGCGTCACCGCTTAAAAACCGACGGTAACAACGTATTGCGTCAAATCCTTTCCTTTCGGACATAGTTCACCTCTCTCTTCACTTATATAACGGAGCAGAAGGGGTTTTTACTCACCGTTTTTTACATTTTTTTACATTTTCTCTTTGGTTGTGTTTTCGTTATTGTACCATACCGTTAAAAAAAAGTAAATAGGGCGCTTGATTTTTATTCAACCGCCCTGCATTCTCAATAATTTTCTTTATGCCCTACGTATCAAAAGAAAGCTCGTAAAAAAAGAAAACGCGCACAAGGCACGTTTTCCATTTTTTGAAATTATCTCTTCGAGAACTGAGGAGCGCGACGAGCTTTCTTCAAGCCGTACTTCTTTCTTTCCTTTGCGCGAGGGTCTCTCGTCAAGAAGCCAGCCGCTTTCAATGCGGAACGGCTGTTTTCTTCTGCTTCGAGCAACGCTCTTGCAACGCCAAGACGGATAGCGCCCGCCTGACCGGTGTAACCGCCGCCGATTACGTTTACGATAATATCGTATTTTGCTTCCACTTCCAACAAAACGATGGGTTGTTTAACGATGTATTGAAGAGTACCCTGAGGGAAATAATCTTCAAAAGCGCGGTCGTTGATTACGATCGTGCCGTTGCCGCCGGGGATAAGACGAACACGAGCGATCGCCTTCTTTCTTCTACCCGTGCCCCAGAATTGGATTTTCTTTTTAACGCTTGCTTTAGCCATAATTTTCTATCCTCTCCTTAGTCAACCTTCAATTCTTCGGGTTTTTGCGCTGCGTGGTTGTGTTCAGCACCCTTGTACACTTTGAGCTTTTTGAGCATAGCTCTGCCAAGGCTGTTCTTGGGCAACATACCCTTTACCGCTTCGTAAACGGCAAGGTCGCTCTTTTCAGCCATCATTTTCTTGTAGGAAATTTCCTTCAACCCACCGATGTAACCGGTGTGGTATCTGTAAAATTTATTTTCCAACTTTTTACCCGTCAAAACCGTTTTGTCGGTGTTGATAACGATTACGAAATCGCCGGTGTCTACGTTGGGCGTGTAGGTGGGTTTGTTCTTGCCGCGAAGTACGGACGCAACCTTACTTGCAAGACGTCCAAGGGGAACGCCTGCCGCGTCAACAACGTACCATTTTCTTTCAACCGCTTCGGCCTTAGCCATATAGGTCTTCATAATATGTTACTCCTTGTTTCGTGTGTATTTTTTAATGTTCGGAGCTGCGAGAATTTTCCTTTGTAAACCGTTCAACTAACGGGGAAAAACGGATTTTTTAAGGCATTCCGCTCAGCTTGCCTATTTATTGTAGTATGAAAAGAAATTTAAGTCAAGCTGTTTTGCGTGGGGTTTTTCAACTTTTTTAATTTTTTTTAACTTTTTTTTACGTTTCCTACTTTTCTACAATTTCACACCCTTTTTCCCTTTAAATTCCTGCGTTTTATTGCAAAAAAGCTCCGCCCCGCAACCGTCTACAAGCGCGCACGCGCGTATATCACGCGCGCCCTTGCGCGCCCATCCGCGTGATATTATAATTGTATTTTATAGGCGATAAATTGTTTTCCGCTTCTTTTATCGCAAAAGAAAGGGCGCCCTTTGGTTATAGAAAAGAACGCCGCTTCCGTTTTATTTATAAATACTGCTAAACTTAGTTTTCTTTCTTCTTGCGGAACGCAAACGCCCCCGCCGCCGCGGAAAGCAACGCCAACGCCGTGCCGCCGCCCATCACGCTTCCGCAGCCATTTTTCGTTTCCTTAGACGTTACTTTATTGCAAACGTCGCATTTCCCATTTTTATCTTTGTCCTGATGCGCGCCGAAATTTAATTTTTCGTGATTTTCATCGTTCCCAGCCAAAACGCAATCCTGCCAATGATGCGTTTCGTCTTGACGCCAATTTCCATCGGGCGTATGTCCGCTAAGCCCGCCGTATTCGTTACCGCAAATTTCACAAACCGCTTTTGCTTGACAGGTTGCCGAACCGCCCGTATGCGCGCAATCCAAAACCACTTTTACGTTTTGGTAGTTTTGCCACGCTTCCGCTATTTGTTCGTCGGTCAACGGCTGATCCTCGCCCAACGTTGCGCCTTCTAAATAGTAATGGTATCCTGCACCAAGAAAGTCGCTATACTTTTTCCCTTCTACGTGAACGGATATGTAGTGATACGTACCGCCCTTAAGAACCGCCGTGTTCCCTAAAATCAACTCTGGAGCAACAAACCCCGTTCCCACACGGTCGATAATGGTGACGGGCGCTTCTACGTATATATTTTCCGAACTAACCAATTCAATGTTTTTTCCGTTTAAATCCAACGTTATGGGCTTGGTGATATAAAGACTCTTACCCGAAGTATAAACATCTTTTATCAGCGTTAAGGTGGCGTTTTCGGGCATTTTAAAAACTGCGTCTGAAAGATCGTTATAAAACGTTGCGTTTTCCCCGTCGACAACTTTTATTGCCATTTGCCCTTCACAAACGGAACAATATCCCTTTTCGTCTAATTTTTCGTGTTTATGCGAGAAATAACATACGTTACAGTAACCGTTTTCCCAGGTATGTTCTTCTTTTTCGGGTGTTGCGCCGTTTGCCGTCGCACCGCAAGTACAGCCTTGCCAATGCTCGGTTTCCGTATGTGCATATTCGTCATAGTAGCACTCGGAATGTTCTATTATCGTATAATATTCCCCATCCGGCGCGACGATAGATTGCGTTTCCGCATTCACTTCCAATTTGTTGGGGTCGAAAATTTTATATCCGTCCGCAAGCCAGTCGGAAAGCATTCCTTCATTGCTTTCCCACTTTTGAAACGAACCGCCCTGACAAACTACCGTTCCACCTGTGGAAGCTCTGAGGCGAAGTTCTTCCGTTTCAAAGTCGTACAACGTGAGCGCACCTTGATTTTCACTCTTGGCGGAAAGCCGCTCAAAGCTCCCCCCAGCAATTTCCAGCGTAGTACCTTCGCCGTCAATAAAAAATCCTACGTTTTTATCGAATTGACCGCCGTAGATGGCATTATTACCCTTATAAAACGTCCAGCCAAAACCGGGTATCCCGGTCACCTTGCCCGTTTTCGCGTTGCTGTAATCCACAATTATCAAAGACGCGTACGTAACGCTAACGCCGCCGCTCACTTTCTTGGTGGATAAAGCCGTGTTTTCTAAGGTGAAGCCGTTCAGGTCAATCGTTAAATTCGTCAATACGTGTCCTTGTACGCCTTGCGTATCCATAAGCAATTTAATTTCCGCATATTCCGCGCCGCTCGCCGCCGTTAACGCTTTCTCAAAGCTTACGTAGCCCGTGGTCGTTTCATCAATGGTAAGCTCTACCGCATTCGTTACGGAATTCAAAGCGTCCGCTTTTGCTTTAAAATCGCCGTTCAACGCGTACACGCCTATGCCAAATGCACACGCGCCGATAATCCCTGCCGTTATAATATTGCACAATTTTTTACTTCTCATAATCCTTCCCCTGTTATTTTTATTAGGTTTTACTTTCTAAATATTTCAGCATATTGTCAATGGTGCTTTGGGCAAGCTTTTCAAAATCGAAGCGTCCCACAAACGCAATCGCTTCCGCAATCTTCTCCTTGGGTACTTCGTATACGAGAAAGGTCGTTTCTAAAAAACTTTTTATCTTTCTCTCCATTGTAAAATACATATCGCAAGGCACGGTCATAAATCCGCGCATAATCCCGCCCGACGCAATCTCTCTTTCATAAAAATCTTTTGCTTCCAAGTGGGGCAGGTACTCCTTAAATATATATTCCAGCTTTCCCGTAATCGTGCGATAGATAATTTGCGACGAGTGCGGAAGGGAATAGGAAACCGAATACATTTCACGCATATGCTCGCTGGATTCCGCCATATGCAACTGCATTACCGTCTCCACCGCGTAAAAAAGCACCTTGTCGTCGGTGATTCCCTTTAACGCCTTTTTTGCCGCTTCAAATTGCCATTCTAAGACGTTGCCGACCAACTCGCACAAGATGTTTTCTTTGTTTTTAAACACGAACGTCAACGAACCTAAGTTCACCCCAGCTTCTCGTGCAATCTCTTTCACCGTCGATTCCGCATAACCTTTGGCTAAAAACAGCCTTGCCGCTGCGTGCAGTATTTTTGATTTGATTTTTTCACTCTTTTTGGCTTTCGTAAGCTCCGCCATTACAACCATCACGCCCCTATAACTATAACGCATTATAGTTTTTGTTATAGTATACTGGAAAAATTTGTGTTTGTCAATAACCTTTTAAAAATTTTGTTGCGAAAAATAGAAAAATTTTTTGAAATTTGGAAGAAGTGCGTTATTTCGTTGCTTTTTTTTAAAAAATGGGGTATAATAACCACGGATAAAATAAATGTCATTTGGAGGACAAAAAATTATGCCTTTGGTAACTACTACCGAAATGTTTAAAAAGGCGTACGCAGGCAAATATGCCATCGGCGCTTTTAACGTAAACAATATGGAAATGATTCAAGCCATTGTAGAAGCGGCTAACGAAGAAAAATCTCCCGTTATCCTGCAAGTATCCGCAGGCGCAAGAAAGTATGCAAACCCCGTATACTTGAAGCACCTTGTACAAGCGGCCGTGGAAACGACGGATATTCCCATCGCTATGCACCTTGACCACGGCGCAGATTTTGAAATTTGTAAAGCTTCTATCGACGGCGGCTTTACGTCGGTTATGATCGACGCTTCTTCTCATCCTTGGGAAGAAAACATCGCTATCACCAAAAAGGTAGTAGAATACGCACACGACCACGGCGTGGTTGTTGAAGCGGAACTCGGCACGCTTGCCGGTATCGAAGACGACGTAAACGTTTCCGCGGAGCACGCGCACTTCACGTCCCCCGACGAGGTACAGGATTTCGTTGCGGCTACGGGTATCGACTCTTTGGCAATCGCTATCGGTACTTCCCACGGCGCATATAAGTTTAAACCCGGTCAAGACCCCAAGCTCCGTTTGGATATTTTGGAAGAAATCGGCAAGAGATTGCCCGGCTTCCCCATCGTTCTTCACGGCGCTTCTTCCGTTCCTCAGGACAAGGTTGCCATCGTCAACCAGTATGGCGGCCATATGCCCGACGCAATCGGTATTCCCGAATCCGAGCTTCGCAAGGCTGCGCAAATGGCGGTTTGCAAAATCAATATCGACAGCGACCTTCGCGTAGCGTTCACGGCGGCTATCCGTAAGCATTACAGCGATTTCCCCGGTCACTTCGACCCCCGTCAATACCTTGGCGACGCACGCGCAATGATGAAGGAAATGGTAAAACACAAAATCGTCAACGTGCTTGGCTCGGCGGGTAAAGCTTTCTAATTTTCATTGTATAAAAGGAACGGAGCGGAATTTTCCACTCCGTTTTTATTTGTAATACGCCCGACGAAATGGGCGTTTAAAACACGCAATAAAAAATATTTTTATAACTTGCGCATAAAATCGTTGACGAATGGAAAAAAGTTTGATAAAATAGTATTCGGACAAAAACGGATTTGCGGAAACGCCGCTTAAAAACGGAACGGTTTTGCACCGTATAACATTCGTCACAAAACAAAATTTTTCAATATATTGGAGGAAATCAATTATGGCAAACGTAAAAGTTGCAATTAACGGTTTCGGTCGTATCGGCCGTCTTGCGTTCAGACAGATGTTCGATGCAGAAGGCTATGAAGTTGTTGCTATCAACGACCTTACCAGCCCTTCTATGCTCGCGCACCTTTTGAAGTACGATACTGCACAAGGCAGATATAAGTACTGCGATAAGGTTACCGCTGACGACGAAGCAGGTACGATTACCGTAAACGGCAAAACGATCAGAATCTATGCGGAAAAAGACGCTGCAAACTGCCCTTGGGGCGAGTACAACGTAGACGTTGTTCTCGAATGCACCGGCTTCTACTGCTCCAAAGCAAAGTCCGAAGCGCACATCAAAGCAGGCGCTAAGAAAGTTGTTATCTCCGCTCCCGCTGGTAACGACCTTCCTACCATCGTTTACAGCGTAAACGAAAAGACGTTGAAAGCAGAAGACACGATCATCTCCGCGGCTTCCTGCACCACCAACTGCCTTGCTCCTATGGCAAACACGCTTAACAAGCTTTCCAAAATTAAGAAAGGCTATATGACCACCATTCACGCTTACACGGGCGACCAAATGGTTCTCGACGGTCCCCACAGAAAGGGTGACCTTCGCCGTGCAAGAGCTGCTGCTGCAAACATCGTTCCCAACTCCACGGGCGCAGCGAAGGCTATCGGTCTTGTTATCCCCGAACTTAACGGCGTTCTCGACGGTTGCGCACAACGCGTTCCCGTTCCCACCGGTTCGCTTACCCAACTCGTTGCAATCTGCGAAGGCGAAGTTGACGCGGCTACCGTAAACAACGCAATGAAAGCTGCTGCTTCCGCTTCCTTCGGTTACACGGAAGAAGAACTCGTTTCGTCCGACATCATCGGTATCACCTACGGTTCGTTGTTCGACGCTACGCAAACGAAGTGTATGCCTATGGGCGACGGCACGACGCTTGTTAAGGTTGTTTCCTGGTACGACAACGAAAACTCCTACACCAGCCAAATGGTTAGAACGATTAAGTACTTCGCTGAACTTTAATCGCTTGCGAGTTTAAAACAAACGAAATCGACCTTCTACGGGTTTTCCGTAGAAGGTCTTTTTTTGCCTTTATTTACTTTCAACGCGTATCTGGTATGTCCTTTATGAAATTACGCTCCGCGCTATGCACACTTTCACCACGTAAAAAATCCCGCCGCGGAATACCGCGACGGGACTTTTTATGGATAATTTAATTTCTGAAATTATCTTTTCTTTGCTGCTTTTCTTCTTTCTTTCTTTGCCGCGATTTCTTGCATAACTTCGGCAGGAACGTCCAAATCCCAGTCAGCGCTGAACCCGTTTGCGAAACCGTCAAGGTTTTCAGCGAGTTCTACTTTCGTTTCGGGTGCGAGCTTTTCCATTTCCGCTGCGTCAACACCAATATCGTCTAAGGACAAACCTAAGTCCAATCCCAAATCCATATCAGCCATTATTCTACCTCCTCTGCAACTGCAACTTCTTCAACAACTTCTTCTGCAACTTCCGCAGCTTCCGTCTTAGGAACGAACAACTTCGTGGAGTTTTCGTTAGCTTCGAATGCAGCAACCAAAGCATTGATTCTTGCTCTTGCTTTCAAAGCTTCGTCAACAATCTTACCTGCTTTCACGTTAGCTGCCGTATAATAGTTCTGGAACAATTCTTTGTTCATCTTGTTGGTCTTCTTTTCTTTGAGCAACAATACAACGCCAAAAATTGCACCAACGATACCAACTGCAAACAAGAACCAGCCGAAGCCAACCTTGCAAAGACCCATAATCAAACCTGCAACGAACAATACGCCGAAGATAATCGTCAATACCAAAGGTTTCTTGGAATCCACAACGGAAGCGATACTTTCATTCTTTGCCGTTTCGTACTTAGAAGCAAGGTCTTTCTTCAATTCGTCGCCGTTTTCGCCGTCAGCCGTCTTGCCAACCCACTTGAAGTTCTTACCCGTAAACTTACCAGCCGTCGTACCTTTTTCGCTGATAACAAGGCTGATTTCCTGAGGATAAGCGTCTTTCTTTTCAAGCAAGAAGTCTTCAAATGCGCTTTCGATATATGTACGGAGCAATTTCAAAGCCGTCTTCTTTGCGGACATAGCCACAGCAGCTTCCTGTTCACCCTTCGCCGTAATGGACTGCGACAATCTCTTTGCGAAGTCAACGGGGGGATCGTACTTTCTTGCTTCTTGGATACGCATAATCTTCTTAGCAAGCTTTTCGTCACCGCTGTATTCTTTAACGAGGGTGAAGAATTGTTCTTCGCCACGAAGGCTTTCTTCTTCTTTTTCATAAGCCGTAACCAAGTTGAAGAGCTGCTTGTCGATTTCTTTAACGAGCGGCGTTACGTTGATTTCAGCATACAAAATTTCGTTGAAGCTTTCTCTGATACCTTTCGATCTGTCCACAGCAACGATTCTGGAAACGTATTCGTCCATAGCCTTTGCTTGGGGGCTGACTTTCTTCAAGAGTTCGTAGTCTGCGCCAAGGGAAGGGTTGCCTGCGCACATCGTAAGGTAGTAGTTGGACCAGTAAGCCTTTTGATCTGCGTCGAACTGGCTGTTTGCTTCTTTAAGCTGTTCCATCCAGTCGTCGATGGTTTCTTTACAAATGTTTTCTTCGTCTTCGCCGAATACGCCGTTGGAGTATGCGTCAACGAAAGCGATGATACTCTTTCTCATTGCAAGAGGATCTTGCTGATCGAAGTATACGAGCAACCACTTGAAGCAAGCCTTGGTTCTACCGTTTCTACGGCAAATCAACGCGAACAACAATGCGGTCTTTTCTTTGTCACGCTTACAAGCTTCTTTGATAGCACGGTCAGCAAGCGCTTTGTTGTTGCCGATCCAAGCTGCCAATGCGATAAGGGAAGGAGCAAGCCAGTATTCGGGCGCGGAAAGCATAAGTTCTTCCGAGCACTTGCTGATTGCGTCTTTACCAACGAGCGCGAGATCGTTTGCCTGCAAAATACCAAGCATATTGTCTCTAACTTGCTTGTGCGTACCGAATTTTTCGTCGAGTTCTTGACGAACACGAATGATTTCGGTGATAGCGCGCTGTAACGCTGCTGCGAATTCTTGTTGCTTTCTGAAATCCGCAAGTTCGCGTTGCAATCTAAGAATATCTTGTTGCGCTTCTTCTACCTGACGCGACACAACTCTAACGTTGTTGTCGATAGGGCTAACTGCATTATTGACTATACGGGCTATGTGGTTATAGTCAATACTGACTTGTACATAATCTGACATTTTTTGTTGCCTCCTTTATTTAATTCATCTTTGACATGAATTCTTGTTTTTTATTCGTAAACGCGCCGTAGAATTTTGCGCGCAACGTTGCGTCGGGGATCGCGTTGAACAAAGCTTCCAAACGGTTTACGTACTTTTCAAGGAAGATGTTCGCGCGGGTCTTTAAGTGGAAACCGGATTTATACGGCGAGTACGGATTTTGCAGCATACCTGCAAACAACGCATACCACGTTTTGGGAAGAACCCCTCTTGAACCGATTTCTTTGTAGATGTTGAAAATGTTGTCGTTTACCCATTCGATGTCCGTGCGGTTCATAACGCAAGCGGGCGAGAATGCTTCGGTGAACGCTACCACGCCGTTGGGGTCGTTTGCGAGCACCGCCGCCAAAATGGGTTCTTCGTAGTCCACGATATTCGGCGCAACCGAAAGAACGCAGCTCTTAAAGCCTTCCAATTCTTCGTCCGTCATATCGATGGTGGGGAGAGTTTCGCTAAAGAACTTGTTCAGCGTTTCTCTCTTCTTGCCGCTGTCCACGAACGCGCGCACGTATCCGTGAATAAATAAACCTACCGCGTGGTCGACAGCCGTCGTCAACACTTCTTCCGCATATTTTTGCGCCATAGGGAAATCCTTTTCCGTGAAGAAACGAACCGCTTGTTTCAATTCGTTTAATACTTTATCGGAATTTGCAACTTCCTGTCTAGGCAAAACGACGTCGTTTTCACACCATTCGCAATGTGCGCGGCGCGTTTTAAAGTCTACGCTGGCAAAGTCGATAGGCTGACCACAGCCTGGACATTTATATACCTGAGCTTCCATAAATTGACACCTCTTATTTTTTATTTATAATATTATGTTGCGCTCTGCCGCAACCTAACGCCACGGCAGAGCTGCACTTATCCGTTTTCTCAGCTATATCTTAGCCCATTCTGCTGTTGTAAACTTGAACGAATTCGTTTCTGATTTTCCAAGCCGTGCTAGCCTTCTTAACGAGTTTAAGGATTTCTTCCTTGTCGGAAGCTTCGTCTTCAAGCATTTCTTGAAGTTCAACCAATTTTTCCATAAACGCGTTTTCTTGCTGTTGCGCAGCGGGAACGCTCATCGAATCCGCATATCTTACTTCGTTGTACAAGGTTTCAAGCGCTTTCTTTACGTCGTAATCGTTTGCAAGCATAACAAGTGCGCTTACTCTGATTTCGAAGTTTTCCAAAACAACCGCTTTTTCCGTAAGCTTTTCGCCTACTTCCGCAACGTGACCTTCCGCACGAAGTACGAACATAATCAAACCAGCCGCAAGCAACAAAAGAATGATGTTGGGAATCAACACGCCTGCCGCCCAGGTCTTCTTATAAACGCACATAAAGATGAAGTTCAGGATAAACGCAACTGCGAAATATCCGCCAACTGCAAGGTACGTCGTAATTTGGCTGTTTGCGTGCGTCGTGCCTTTGCGTTGTACAAGGAACATCACCGCACCAACTACGATAAACGCGATGTTGATGAAGATGAAGCCGCCCCAGTACGTGAAGCCTGCGCCTTTCAAACCGTCTTGAGAAGGATCTTTTACGGTGATACCAGCCACCACCTTTTCTCCCTTATACGTCGTTGCGGGAAGCGTCAACGCAAGAATCAAGAAAATTACCCATACGATTGCCCAACCGATGAGCACGTAATGCTTTTTAAAGCCTTTCTTTGCATCCATAATTTATATTCTCCTTTACATTATACAAGTTGCTGACCGCAAGCGCAAACCGTTGCGCCGGGTTGAACGGGCTGACCGCACTTCGGGCATACCGCAGCCGCAGGAGCGGGTGCAGGAGCAGGAGCGGGTGCGCCTTCGGGAGCGGGTGCAGGTGCGCCCTGAGGGGGATAGCCATAGGGCTGTTGAGGATAGCCTTGAGGCGCTTGACCCTGAGGGGGATAGCCGTAAGGCTGTTGAGGATAGCCTTGGGGCGCTTGACCCTGAGGGGGATAGCCGTAGGGCTGTTGAGGATAGCCTTGGGGCGCTTGACCCTGAGGGGGATAGCCGTAAGGCTGCTGAGGATAACCCTGAGGGGGATAGCCATAGGGCTGTTGGGGATAACCGTAGGGTTGCTGGGGTTGACCTTGGGGAGCAAACGCTTGGTTCGCCATATTCGCCATACCTGCGCCGAATGCGCCGCCCATACCGACGCCCATACCGATACCCATACCAGCGCCCATAAACGGAGCCATACCAGCGGATTCGTTGCCAGCCGCCGTCTTCATTACTTCGATCTGCTTTTCTTGTGCGTACGTAATGCCGAGCTTCTGCAATCTTCTTGCTTCGTTTCTCATTGCTACGTTTGCCTTCAAAGCTTCTTTGTATTGTTCGCCGCTTGCTTCAAGGTTTACAAACGAGAAGTTCTTGATTGCGATACCGCGTTCCTGCAAGTAGGGAACGATAGCCTGTTCCACCGCCTTGGAAAGCACGGAAGCCTGCGCGCTCATTTGATAGATGTTGAAGCCGCTATTGGGATCCTTGAACAAGGAAGCCGTTTCCGTCGTAACCAATTCGATAATTTTATCGTTGATGAACGTCTTTAAATCCGTCTTGGTGAACAAATGCTTCGTACCGCTGAGCAATTCTTTAAACATAGCGGGTTCAGCAATTTGCAATTCGTAACCGGCAGCAGCTTTCAAATCGAAGTTAATGTCTTCCATCGGATCGTAAAGCTGAATGGGATCGGGCGTACCGAATTTCATCTTTAAGTAAACGAGATTTACAAAGTAAACGTCGATGTGATAAGACGTGTTTTCTTTGTACAAAATCTTGTCGCCGAGCCCCATACGCAAGATGTGGTTCTGGTTAAGTTGCTCAAGTGCTTTTTCGTGTCTGCCTTCTCTGAAAACGTGCGGCTTACGAGTTTGAGAATCGTAAACGATTGCAACCTGGGAAGGGTTAACGATAAGTACGGAATGGGTTTTGAAGTCTTCTACGGCGTGCTTGTAAATGAGCACTTCGTTGATGTCGCCCCAACCCTCATCCCATTTGATGATGTGAGTTCCACCGGTTTCTGCCATAATGTTGCACCTCTTTATAATAATTTTTTTATTTTGACGAGTGGATTTCTTTCGTATGCCGTCAATATACGAAAGAAAGGACTTTTTCTAACGTCTTTTTCTCGGTCTTTTGTATGAATTTTTACAAGTTTTTTCCATCCGAGTGTTTTTAAGACGCTATTTTTCGTCCTTATTTTACATTTTACTACAAATTTTACGCGTTGTCAATAGGCAAAACAAAAAAAATATGCAAATTTAATCAATTTTTTGCATTTTTGGAATAATGTACAAAAAAATAATATTTTTTTATGCTTTTTAACCGAAAAAAGCGCCGTCTTTTTCCTTATTTTTCCCTTGCTTTTTCCTTTCGCCCAAAACACAAACGTCTTTCCGTGCGTTTTACTTAAAACAAGGCAAGCAAAAAAGAGCGTTTTATCCGCTCTTTTCGTTTCTCCGTATTCTCTTCTCGCCGTGCACAAAAAAGGCGCGTCGCGCTTTTTGGGGCAATCCCAAATTCCGCCGCCTAACCTACTCCAAAATGTTCGTCGTTACAAAATCCGCACCGTATTCCATCGCCAAAGCGAATTTTTCCTGATCGTCAATCGTCCAAACGTTGATTTTCCTGCCCGCGTCGTGCAACGTCTTTGCCGTATCCGTACAAAGCGCGCTCACCCGAATATCCGCGTCTATACGGTTTTTCAGCATAAACCGCATATCCCAAAAGGAAGCTTTTTTGCTTAAATACTGCAAGTCCGCTTGCGGATACGCCGCCCGAACGTAGAGCAAATTTTTCTTGTGAAAGGAAATAAACGTCGTACGCTTCAACCAGTTTTCCTTCCGCACGAGCTCTACGAGCTCTTTCACTTTTTCTCTCGTCAGTTTTTCTTTAATTTCCAGCACCGCTTGCTTTCCGTACCGCCTGCAAATCGCCAAGAATTCAGATAGAAGCGGAATTTGCAATTCAGGCCGACGCACGCCGTTCAAGTCCGCCATTCTCAATGCGCGTAGCTCGGCTTGCGTGTAAGCGTTTAGCTTGCCGCCTTGCCCAAAGATACGGCTTAAATCCTTATCGTGGAATAACACAAATTTCCCGTCTTTGGTCACGCGAATATCCGTCTCTATACCGTAGTAGCTCCGCTTCGCCGCAGCAACGAACGCTTTGCACGTGTTTTCTCGTTGCAAGCCTGAAAGCCCGCGGTGCGCAATCATGCGGATATTTCCCTTTTCTTGCAGTTTTATTGTTGTTTTTGCGTTTTTCATAGCGTGCCTCATTTGCGTTTTTCAATAAAAAGTCTCTGCCTTACCATAGTATGCAGAGACAAGTGCTTTTTGTTACAACTTTTTTTTGCAGGTTGCCGCAATATTTTTGCGATTTTTGTATTTTTTTGTAGGTTTTATCAAAAATCAAGCCACCAGGTATGGATTGAAATGATTTTTATTCTTGTTCGCTGTATTAAAAAATTTTTTTAATTTTTACGTCTGCGCCCGAACAACATCAACACCCACAGCAAAAACCGCAGGAAATAAATAAAGGAAGTCAGCAACGAAGCAAGATAGGTTTGCGCCGCGGCGTCTAACATTTTATCCGCATAAGGCAGCTCCTGCTCGGTTAAAATCCCTTCCTGTACCAGCATTTTCTTCGCGCGGCGGCTTGCGTTAAGCTCCACGGGCAGGGTTACGAACGCAAACAGGGTGGAAAGCCCGTATAATCCCACGCCAACCAACGCAAGGTAGAAGCCCGCGTCGCTGTTTTTCGTCGCGGAAACAAAAATATCCAGCACCAACCCAATCAATACCAAAGGTACCGCTAAACGGCTGCCGATATTCGTAATCATCACCAACGCCGAACGCATTTTATACGGCAAATATCCCTTCTTTTTTTGCATAACGTGCCCAACCTCGTGCGCCGCGACGGCACAAGCGGCGATAGAGTCGTTGCGGTACACGTCAATAGACAAATTTACCACCTTTTTCTTAGGATGATAATGATCGGAAAGCGTACCGCCTACCCTGTCTACGCGGATATCGGTCACGCCGTTCGCGCGGAGCAATCGAGTCGCCGTATCATAACCCGTCATATGCGATTGCGTCGTCATATTGCCGTATTTTTTATATGCGGAATGTACGCGTGCGCTGGCAATTCCCGCAATCATCGCACAAAATAACATCACGCCTATGGAAATTAAATAGTATTCTAACATTTTAATACTCCTTTATTATAAGTATACCCGAATATTTTCCCATTGAAACACAAAAATGCAGCACCCGTGTACGCGTTCATTTAGTTTTTCGCGCATATTCTCACCGCCGCGCGGAAGCCGCCGCACCTTGTTTTCTTTTTTTATAAATCGACGGAGAACGGATACAACTCCGATTTAGAAACACCGCGGTCTTTCGCAGCCCGTTTTAACGCTTCTTTTTTATCCAGCCCCGCCAACATATAATGCTGAATGTGTTCCTTTTCGGAAAGGGAATTTAACGCGCATTCTTTCTCCTGCGCTCCTTCCACGACAAGCACGTACTCCCCGCGTTTTTCCCCTTCCAAGCCCTGCGAAAGCCGGAAAGGTATCGCTTCTTCGTGAATTTTACTGATTTCGCGCACGGCACACGCCGCTCTGTCGCCAAAAATCTCGTACATCGCCTTTACGTCCTTGTCGACGTCCTGCGGCGCACAGTGGAACGCCAGCGTCAAATCGCTGTCCTTGTATTTTTCCAAAACCGCCGCCTTTTCACTCTTTTTCTCAGGTAAAAAACCGATAAACGCAAACCGCCCCGCCGGCAACGCAGATAAAACCAACGCCGCCACAAACGCGCACGCGCCGGGAATGAGTGTGAACGGCTCTCCCGCTTCACGCAACACCTTGCAAACGACGTTTCCGGGGTCGGAAACCACGGGCGTACCCGCGTCCGAAACCACCGCCACCTTTTCCCCGCGGCGAGACGCGGCAAGAATTTTTTCCGCCGCTTCCTTTTCATTGAATTTATGACAAGCATACAGCGGTTTTTTGATTTCGTACGCGTTTAACAGCTTGATGGTATGCCGCGTATCTTCACAAAAAATCACGTCCGCTTCCTTTAACGTTTCCAACGCGCGCAAGGTGATATCCTTCAAATTCCCTATGGGCGTTGCTACAAAACTAACCATATTCTACTCCGTTTTTCTTATTAACTATTCCAAATCGTGGGCAAAATTTCATTGCAGGGCTTTCCGCCTTTTACCCCTTCAATCATCACCAAATAGGGCTTCGATCCACACCTGCCCCCTACAAACTGGATTTTTTTCACTTCTATCCCCACGTCGTGAAGCGTGTAACAAACCTCCGTAAGCCGATCCGCGCGGTGTAGCATACAAAGCCGACCGCCATATTTTAAAGCAAACGCCGCCGCGCGAGCAATCTCCTTTAAATTTATCGTCAATTCCTTGCGGCAAATGGCTTTTGCATAATCATCGTTTTCAAAGCCCCCGCGCTCGTAAGGCGGATTGCAAAGCACCAGCGAAAATTTCTCGTTGTACTCTTTTTTTATGTCTTGCAGCTTGCCCTGCTCAAAGGTAAAGTTTTCAAAGCCGTTATAAATCGCCGTCTTTTTCGATAAAGCCGACAGCTCCTCCTGCAATTCAAACAAAGTAAATTGCAACCCCGAAACCGCTTTATTTAAGGCATAAAAATGAAACGCAACAATACCGCTCCCCGCACAAAAATCAGCAACGTTATCTCCCTTTTTCGCTTTTGCGAAACGAGATAACAGCACGGAATCGGACGTAAACCGATACAATCGCGTATCCTGCACGATTTTTAATCCGTCCAACAGCATATCGTCTAAAACTTCGTTTTCACTAAGCACGATTTTTTCGTCCACGCCTTGCCACCTAACCTTTTTTACACGTGCGCGACTTTTCACTTTCGCGTTTTTCCGCGCCGTCCTATAATATAGTATAACAAATCCCGCGCCGCTTGTCAAGAGCAACCGCCAAGCAAAACGCCGCGCTATCCGTTTTTTCGCATACTTTTCCCCGCAATCACACACGCTGTTTTCGTGAACACTTTATCCGCAAGCTTACAAAAAAATCAAACGGAGCTAAAAACTCTCCTTCCGTCCGAAGATATTCTGTACTATACCTTTGAAACGGAAAACGGAACGCCCTGCTTTATCGTGTATGCCGACGGCGTAGTGAATAAACAGCTACTCGGCGACCTTGTCGCACGCCCGCTCTCCCGTATCCGTTTATCGTTAAAAACGGAAAATGGCGTGGGCAGGTACGCATTGAACGAAAAAACCGCGCAAAAATCCAACGATAAACAATCCGAACAAGATGGGGTAGTGGAGCAAATTAAAAGCACCTTGCTTTTCCCCGAATTAAAGACGGTTACCGAGTTTTCCGACGCGAAATCGGAGATTTTAGACGGAAACAGCCTGCTGATCGTCGACGGCGTTTCCGTTGGGTTTATTATCGGCGCAAAGCTTTTACCCAACCGCGCCGTTATTGAGCCGCCCACCGACGTCACCGTCAAAGGCCCGCGCGAAGGTTTTATCGAAGACGTAAAAACGAATATGGCGCTCGTTCGCAAACGCTTAAAATCTGCCGATTTACGTTTTGAAACCCTGCGTGTTGGTAAGCGTTCGGATACCGCCGTCACTCTTTGCTGGCTGAACGGTATTGCGGACGATAAGCTTAAAAATCAGCTTTCGGAAAAACTACAAAAAATCCAAATTGACAACGTGGCGGATTCGTCCTATCTTGCCGCGCTTCTTTCTCCGCGCAAGCATTCCGTGTTTCACACCGTTGGCACAACGGAAAAGCCCGACGTTTTCGCCGCAAAAATTTGCGAAGGCAGAGTGGGGCTTCTCGTCGACGGCTCGCCCATCGCGCTCACCTTGCCTTTTATCTTAACGGAAGACCTGCAAAGCAGCGAAGACTATTTCGTGTCGCCCTTTATGGCAACCGTCGTTCGTTTCCTGCGTTGTATCGCGCTTATCGTCGCCATTTTACTGCCCGCGTTTTACGTGTCCACGCAGCTTTTTAAAATGCAGCTTTTGCCGTTGGATTTAATGCTGACCATTGCCAGCAGTATCCGCGGCTTACCACTTTCGCCAAGCTTGGAAATGTTCGTGGTGCTGTTACTTTTGGAAATTTTAAAGGAAGCGAGCATCCGTATGCCTAAATACGTGGGAATGTCCCTTTCCGTCGTCGGTGCGCTGGTGCTTGGCGAAACGGCGGTTTCCGCAGGTTTTCTTTCCACGCCCGCCATCATTATCGTCGCTTTTTCGGGAATTTGCTTATATACCGTGCCGAATTTTGTGGAAACGGGCAGTATTTTGCGTTGGCTGTTTTTGCTTGTCGCGGGCAGTATCGGCCCGTTTGGTATTGTGCTGCTGATTGCCTTTTTGTTGTACTATCTTATCTCCGCCGATTCCTTCGGCACACCCTTACTTGCTCCGTTTTCCCCGCTTATTCCCAAAGATTTACGGGATTCCTTCTTGAAATACAATCTGTTTACCTTAAAAAAACGCCCTGCTTTTCTTAACTCAAAAAATAAAACTCGCTTGCGCACGCAAACGGAAAACCAAGAAAATAAGTCCGCCAACAATGCGTAAAATGCACTTAAAAAGAAAAATGCGCATACCAGGTATGCGTTGAACGCAATTCATCTCACAAAAAAAATAAGGAGTCCGTTATGACCAAACCCGATTTTTTACCCACCGCCCCAGCACCAAGCCTTTTAAAAAACAAGGACGGCGTAAACGCAAGACAAGCAGCCTTTGCCGCGGCGTTCATCCTACCGATGGCTAAGCTTTTAGAAGTGCCGTCCATTTTATCCAAGCACGCAGGGGGAGACTTGCTTTTTCCTGCCATTTTACATTTCCTTGTACAAACGCTGGTGCTCTTGGGGCTTCTTTATGCCGCTTCTAAATCGGAGACACCTTTGATAGACCGCTTAAAAGCCGCGCTCGGAAAGGGTATTTTTGTCGTGTACGCGCTATATGCGGTATATTTCCTGTTCTCCGCGGCTTTGCCCTTACTCGATGCGGAAAAATTTGTCTACGCCACCTATTTCGACACCGCGCCCACGCTGTTTTCTTTCGGCGTCTTCTTTTTGTTCAGCGCGTTTGTTTGCACAAAGGGGGTGAAGTCCATCGGCAGGTGTGCTGATTTATGCCTTTTTCTTTTCTTGCTTCCCTTTATCGCGCTGTTGTTTATGGCTGTACCCGAAACGGATTTTTCCAACCTGCTCCCATTCTTCGGCACAAAGCTTTCTCGTAGCTTCACCGCATTCAGCCGTACAACGCCGCATTTTTCCGACGCAATTTTGATCTTTCCTTTAATTGCGAATCTCCGTTATAAGAAAAACGACGGCGCAAAAATCGTGGCGGGCTACGGTGGGGGCGCGCTTCTCACCCTTTTGTTTTTGGCTGTGTTTTATTCGCTGTACGCTTCGCTTGCGGAGCGCGAGCATTACGCATTTACCAAAATCGGTCAGTATTTCCCCGCCCTTTCCGTGGTGGGGCGAATCGACTTGGTCTTCGTCTACTTTTTATCCGTCGTACTGCTATTTTTTCTTTGCTTACCCTTACAGTACGCTACACACGCAATTTCGGCATTTTTCCCCACCGAACGCAAAACCTTTATTTCCGCGCTGCTCAATTTTTCCCTGCTCATCGCCATACTTTTCTTTAACCGACACTACGACGCCTTTTACCGTGTCATCAGCCACAAGCTCCCGCCCGTTTTTTGGCTGTTTGCCAACTTAATTCCGCTTTTTTGTCTGTTGTTGCCAAACCGCGAAAAAATGCAGTCCAAAAAACAAAATGAAGGGGGCAGGTATGCGATGAATTCCGAAAAACAAACAAATAACACCCCTACTACAAAAGCAACGGAGAAGAAAAATGTATAGAACACACAACCGAAACACCGTCCGATATTTCCTTTTAATCGTCGTGTTTCTAACCTTTTTATTTTTTTCTAACGATTTCGGGCTGATAGACGTTCAAAAAACCGCCATCATTATCGCGGCGGGTATCGATCGTGACGGAGAAGACTTCATCGTCACTTCGCAGGTTGCCATTCCCGAGCCGTCCGACCAAGGCAACGCCGCCAACGCCGTACAAATCGTCAGCCGCGGCAAAACGGTTGCCGAAGCCTTTGAAGAAATCAACGCCAAAACAGGCTGGTATCCCAAGCTCGTGTTTTGCAATTTAATTTTGTTGGGCGAAGAAACGGTAAAAAACAACGTTTTCGACGCGCTGGACTATTTTTTGTTGGACGAATATTTAAGCGATAACTGCCTTGTTGCCGCCTGCGACGGTACGGCAAAAGACGTGCTTAATGCCGATGCGCTAGTCGATTCTTCTTCGTCCGCCGCAATACAAAAGGTGCTTTCTCACCACGCAGAACAGGTCGGCACGGTGTATACGTCCACTCTCCGTACCTTTGCAATGGGATATTTTGCGGACAACGCTTGCGGACTTTTGCCCATTGTCAAGCTACAAAACCAACAAGAACCCGACGGAGAAAGTACCCCCAACCAAACCCCGCAAGAAAATTCTTCCCCGCCCAAGGAAGAAAAACAAGGAAACGAAAAAAGCGGTGGTCAGCAAGAAAAGGGACAGCAGGGCAACGAGCAGTCTTCGCAAAATCAATCGGGGAACGGCGGCAAGAAAGGGGGAGAAGCGCAAAAACCCGTATTCAGCGCAGGCGAAACCGCCCTTTTTAAACACGGAAAAAAGGTCGGCACACTCACCGCGGAAGAAACGTTTGCCTGCAATGCAGTATTAAACGAGCTTCGCCTTGCGCCCTACTCCGTTGCTACACAAGACGCCACCTGCACCCTTTCCTTTAAGCAAAACGCGCCGAAAATCAAGCTGCACGTCGCCAAAAACGGAATGGCGAATTTAAAAATTCAACTCACCGTCGTTGCGGGGCTTTTGGATTACTCCAAATCCCTGCCCGCTGATAAGCTTTCCGACGCGGGGGACGTGCCCGCGGGCGTATTTTCCGCGGCGCAAAAAAAGTTGACGGGTGAAATCATCAGCCTTTTTGAAAAGACCCGCGCGCTCGATTGCGACGTGTTCAGCCTGCGCGATAGACTTCGCAAAACGGGCAACCGCGCCTATTCCGCCTACGAAAGCACCCTGCTTTCCAATACGGTGTTAGAAGTTGACGTCCAGTTTAAAGGCGTGCGCTGATGCCTTTTTTACACCGTTCTATAAATATCCACAATAAATGCGCGTAGGGGTATGGTCGGTTGTCCATCTCTAAAAATTTATCCACAATGCGGAAAAATTGTCCTTGTCGCAATTTGTCTGCGCTTGTTGAAAACTGTCGAAAAATAACCTAAGCCGCATAATAAAAAACAGCCATAAGCCCTTATTTGTGTATAAATGTGGATAAGTACAGGTTGTCCACCCATACAGTCAGTAAATTGTGTATAACTTCACCCGAATAGATAAAATGCATTTGCAATAACAAACGCTTTTGCGCGATTTTACCGCGAAATCACGGGATTTTTCTGTGGATAACCTGCGCATTTCCCGAAATGTTAGATATACGCTTCATCTCAATTTTTCGTGGATAACTTTTTCTCCAATAAAAATTTATGGGAAAAAATGTAAATATTTATCGTAAAATAACGCCAAAATGTTCGTTTTATCCACAAACAAACGTTCTTTTCTTGACTTCGCGGAAAATTATCCACAGTTATACACATTTTGATTATGCAAATTATACACCGAAAAACGCATAAAAAGAAAAATCCGCCTTGCAAAAAAGCGGATTTTTTGTTGAATTTCGTCAAACTAATATCGTTGCTGTGTATCTCTTATTTTAATGCCTTTTCGTCGATTTTTGCTAAATCAGCAGCCCTAACAAGGCTACGACAATATTATTTTCGTACAACCAGCCTAAGAATAAGCAGTTGGAAAGGTAGTTGTCGATGGGCGGAGAGGGAATTACGGCAAACAGCGCCAACACCGCGCCGACAATGAGCAACGCTTGCGAGAACCCAACCACCGCGCCAAGAGCGGTATTCGTTGCGTCCAAAAGAGTGATACGGTCGATGATTTCCGTCAAGAATTTTTTCGTTAAGAGCAATAAGAGCTTTGCCGCAAAGAAAAGAATGACGCTTAAAATCAATAAAGTAAACAGTCTTGCTGTAATTTTGCCAAGCAACGCGGCAATCGTCGTTCCGTTTGCAACCTTTCCTTTGGCAAACCAGCGCACGGCAAGGTTGGCGATAACCCCCGCGATATTCTTGTCCAACAAAGCGTTTTTTGCGCCGTCTTCGGATAAAATTGCGTCAAATCCATCGATTTTTATAAATACCTTAGAGAACGAACCGCCCAGCCAGTCCTGAAAACCAAACAGCCCGCCTGTGATAAAAATCAGCAGCTTAGCAAGCAAAATCGCCACGATAAAGGAAACGAGCGTAGACGCAAAATCGAACATACACTCTATAAGCCCGCGTTTTGCGCACAATATCGTTAGCCCCGCGATAAAGAGTAAAATAACCACGTCGATTAGATAATTCGACCAAGTCGCAGCCAAAAGCTGTTGTGTAGACATCGTCACCGACATTCTTTTCCTCCTTCGCGTTATAAAAAGCCGAGTGTTTACATAGCGCGCCGCTCCGCTTTCTGCATTTATTCAGCGCAACCACAAAACGAAAATGCTTTTTTCTATTATACCGCATTTTGATTTTTTTTACAACGCATTTCCACGCTTTTTTCTCCTTTTTCGGCGTTTATTCTACGCAATTTACGGCAATACTTTTTTGGCGGCGTAAAACGTATTAAAAAGCCGATAGCTTTTGCGATAATAGGTAAAGGAGAAGCGATAATGGAATATTCCTTTCATATTTATAATAAGCTTGCCACAGACGGCGCAACAATGGCAACCGATCGGCTTTTAACGGAAAATTTAAATAAGAAAAAAAATAAAATGACGGGGGCAGGTACGAGTTCACGGGCAGTTTCCGCCCTTTTGAAAACGGAATTTGCCCACAAGCCGCCCGTGGTGGTTTGCGTGGGCAGCGACCTTGCCATCGGGGATAGCTTAGGCCCGATAACCGGCTCGATGCTGCAATATAAAACGCAGGGCGTGGGCGCGTATATCTACGGCACGCTCGCCGCACCGGTTACCGCCAAAGAGATTAAATATATGCAAACCTTTTTAAAAGAAACGCACGCGGACAGCCAAATTCTCGCCATCGACGCGGCGGTGGGGGAAAAGGGGGACGTGGGACTTATCCGCGTTACCGACGCGCCGCTAATGCCGGGCGCAGGCGCAAATAAGAAGCTGGGCGCGCTGGGGGATATTTCAATTATGGGTATCGTCGCCGAAAAATCCTTGGCAAACTACGGACTTTTAAACACCACCCGCTTAAATTTGGTATATACGATGTCGGAAATCATCTCCGACGCCATCGCCGCCCTGCTTTGGGAGCGAAGCCATAAAAATTCTTGCCTTAAAAAGGCGTAAATTATTGACAAACCCCGCTTTTGCGTGGTATAATACCAAACGTTAGGAAGGTTTTCGGAAAACACTTCCCAAGGCGCGCAGCCTTATTAAAAAAACCGAGGTGAAAAATGAAAAAATTTTCAACGACCAAACGCCTTTGCCGAGCGGGTATCATCGCCGCGCTGTACGTGGCGTTAACGTATGCTTTTGCGCCCTTTGCTTTCGGACCCTTGCAAATCCGTCCCGCAGAGGCGCCTTGTCTTTTGGCGCTTTTATTTCCCGAAGCCGTGCCTGCGCTTTGGGTGGGGTGTATGCTTTCCAACCTGACGTCGCCATACCTTGTTTACGACGTAACCATCGGCGCGCTTGCCACCCTATTTTCAGCAGTCGCTACGTACCTGGTGGGCAGACTTATTAAAAATACTCCCTTAAAAATTATAGTCGGCGGACTTTTCCCCGTTCTATTTAACGCCGTACTTATCCCGCTGATTATCGTCTTTTTATGCGGCGGGGGAGAAGACTTTTCATCGCTTACTATCGCGTATTTCACGTACGCAGGCTCGATTGCACTCACGGAATGTATTTGGGTTTACGGATTAGGTACGCCGCTATTCTTCTCCGTGCGCAAGCTGCGCAAAAAACTGCCTTTCTTATCGTAAATCAATTATCGTTTACCTCACATTTTCCTGCCGTTCGCGCGAATATTATCTTTACCGCAGTTTTACATAAAAATAGGCGTAAAAAAAGCTCCTTAAAAGGAGCTTTCTCTTTTTATTCTTTATCTTCGCTGTTGCCGCTGTTTCCAAGGAAAATCCCGAAGAAATCGTTGGACGTTTTCAACGTCGTGCCGCCCGTCGCTGAGCCGCCCGAAGAACGTCTATCGCGGTTATACGGCTTCTTGTTGTAGCCGCCGCGGTCACGTCTATCCTTGCCGCCACGGTCGTTACGGCTTCTGCCACCGCGATTGTAGCCACGGTCGCGTCTGTCCCTGTTTCCGCGTTCGTTTCTTGCAGGAATCGCAGGTGCGGAAGGGTCTTCCAAGTTATCGGGAACAATCACGATATAACGGTTCGGCTCTTTGCCTTCGCTCGTCGTCGAAACGCCTTCTCTTTCAGAAAGCGCCGCGTGAATGATACGTCTTTCATAAGGGTTCATCGGTTCAAGCTGAATTTTCTTGCCCAAGCGAATGGCTTTTTGCGCAAGGTTTTCAGAAAGCTTATTCAACGTCGCTTCACGGTTTTCACGGTAGTTTTCACAGTCCACAACCACGCGCTTGTATTCGTCCCTGCCCGTGTTTGCAACCGCGCCCGCAAGCGTGTGAATTGCGTCCAGCATCGCGCCGTGCTTACCGATGATTGCCGTGGTGTTCGCCGCCGTAACATTAATTTCCACCTTTTCACCTTCCGCAACCAGCTCGGTGCAAGCGGTAATATTCAAAAGCTTGAACAAACCGTCTAAAAATTCCACCGTTCTTTGCCCGTCCGTTGCGCCGTCCGCCTTTTCACAGCAGGGCTTTTCCTGTGCGCATTCAGCCGCGGAAACGCTTTCCGTTTCCGCTTTGTCGTTTTCTTTCACAGCAATTTCTACACGCGCCGCAATCGACTTAAACAGCTTCTTTTTTCCTTCTTCCAAAACGCGGATATCCGCTTGTTCTGCGGTGATACCAAGCTCTTTCAAACCCTTTTCAATCGCTTCGTCAACCGTCTTCCCCGTAAATTCCGTGTAATTCATTTATCTACTCCTTGCCCCGTGTGATATCGTTAAAATGGGGCTTAACTCTCTCATTTTTTATTCTTTTCGTCTTTTTTGCCGACGGATTTTTTATTTTTGCTTGCTTGCGCAGCCTTTTTGCCCGCTTCTTTCGCCGCCGCTACTCTGCCGCCGTAACGCTTTTCAAATTTTTCTTCCGCGGCTTTCGCTTCTTTCTTTTCCACGGATTTATCCACGATTTTATTGATGATTACCGTAGAACCCATCGAGAACAGGTTGCTTACGATAAGGTAGATGGAGAACGCGGAGCTGTACATAAACGAGAAAATCGCAAACATACCCGTCATCATAACCATCATCATCTTTTGCTGACCTGCGCCCTGACCGTCCACAGACGAATATTTCTGCTGTTCTTTTTGCGAACGCATCGAAATAAACTGTTGCAATAAAATCGTACCGATTGACAATGCAATAAGCACGAAATACCCGTTAAACTGGTCTTTTTGCTTGTCGAGCTTTTCCGTTACCGTGTTATACCCGATTTTGGAATACGCGGGAATATCCTTCGCTTTATTCGTCGTCGAGCAGGAGCAACCGTTTTTGGTCGCAATCGCCGTTTCAAAATCCCTATATTCCAAAACGGGATTTTTGTACATTGCGTCCGTTACCCAAACGTTTTTAATCCAAAGGAAGCTGGTTTTATTTACAACGCCCGTATATTTGCCCGAGCCGTCGAATTTCATTCCGCCTTTATACGCCGCAACAACTTCCGTTTGCGCAATGTCTTCAAAACAGCCCGTGTACGTGGATTTTCTCAACGCTTCCGCCGTAATGTTGGGGTTTTTCTTCAATAAAGACGCCTTTTGCGCTTCGATAGCTTGCAGGTACAAAAGATACCCGTCGTTTTCCTTTGGTAATACTGAGATTACAGGATTGATTACGCGCACGTATTCTTTAATACTTAAATCGGATTTTAAATACGCTTTTATGTCCGCTTCCGTCAACGGAACCTTAGTTTCGCCGTCTTTTTTATAGCGAACGCTGTTTGCAGGGTTAGTTTCATCGTAGCTAACCAGCTCAAGGTCGTTTTCGATATATTTAACGGTGTAGTTGATAACAGGCAAAGCTCCGTTAAACGTGTTATTATTTGCAACGCTGTAAACGAATTCGTAACCGACAACTTCCGTTTCGTCTTCCTGCGAGAAGATTTTTTGCACCTGCACGGTATAACCGTAAACGTCTACGTCCGTAACCGAACTCGTTATTTTTTCGTCGTTGATGAAGTAGGTTTTTTCATACTTTGCCGCTTCTTTCAACGCCGCGTTGATTTGCTTTCTTTCCGCTTTCGTAATTTTTTCGTCTGCGTTGGCTTCTTCTTCCAACTCCGCTTTTAAATTATTTCTTAAAAGCAGCCTTACTTCTTCGCTTGTCAACGGAATATTGTTTTCGCCGTCTTTCTTATAACGAATACTTGCTACGCCGTCGTTTTCCGCTTTAAATTCTACAAGCTCTAAATTTTTTTCGTGGTATTTTGCTTGATAATACAAAACCTTATCATTGCTAAGCGTATCGTCTTTTACTTGATAGGTGAATACGTATTCCGTAATTTCGCCGTTCTTATTTTTGACTTCTTCTACGCTGATTACCGAAAAATCACAGCCTACGTCCGCGGTATCCGCAACCTTGTCCAAAAGCACGCTGTTGTACGCGCTGACCAAATCGTTATAGTTTTCTACGTTTGCGTATGCGGAATAGGAGTTGAACGCGCCGATGGCAATAAAGAAAATAACCATCGACAAAATCATAGGCAAGCACGAAGAGAACATCGACATACCGTTCTCTTTGTACATTTCCATAACCTTTTGGTTATACATCTCCTTATCGTTGGCGTACTGCTTTTGCAGTTTTTCCATACGCTCTTGATTTTCTTTCATTTGGATATTCTGTTTGCGCATCGCCTTTCTTTGTATCACGTCGAAAGGCAAGGTAACAAGCTTTAACGCCAACGAGAATAAAATAACACCGAAGCCGACGCCGACTAAACCGACCAAAAACCCGATGAATTTCCCTATGAAATTGATATCCACCGTATACGTTTGCGTAAATATATTGATGGATATACCTAATAAATTTGAAAGTCCCATTATATACCTTTTTGCGAAGAAAACTGCTTCGCTTTTATCATTTTTCGGCTTTGCTTTTATCAAAAACGGAACGCTCCGCTTTTAAAGCAGCCATCTTTTTTTTAGATAGGGGAAAGGCGCGGGATCGTACCCGCCCTTAGAAAAAGGATTACACCGAAGTATTCGCCATACTCCAAGGCATATCCCGATAATCACGCCGTTGTTGTTGATACTTTCCAGCGTGTATTGCGAGCAGGTAGGACGAAATAAGCAAGTGTGCTTGGATATATATTTTTGATAAAACCGTATTGCCCGCATACATACGATTTTTCCAAGCGGACGGAATACTTTTTTGCGCAGGTATTTCCAGTTTTCGCAAAAAAGCGGAACAAATTCCATTTTTACAGTTTTTCTTTTTTGATCATCCATTGTAAATGCTGCTCAAAAGTTTTAAACGCGTATTCTTCGCTCACCTTAGGAATAAGAATAACGCTATACGTGCCTTGCATCAAAGGCTGTACGGAGCGAAACGCTTCGCGCAGCAACCTTTTAATACGGTTGCGCATAACGCTTTTTCCGTGGCGTTTTCCTACGGAAATCCCCATCGTCATTTTATCCGAAGGACGGTAGACGATGGTCAAAGAAGGGGAAAACGCGCGCTTTCCTTTTTGGAATAATCGCTGAAAATCCGCCTGTTTTTTTAATCTGAAATATTTCATTCTTTTAAAAAAATCGGAAAACTTAAAAAGATTTCCTTTGATTTAAAAAACGGCAATTCCTCTCCTTTGGGTAAAGGAAAGGAATTTGTCTTTCTTTTTATTTTAAATATTTTCTATTAGTGGGTAAGTCTCTTTCTGCCCTTTGCTCTACGTCTCTTCAAAACCTTTCTGCCGGCAGTCGTCGCCATTCTCTTGCGGAAACCGTGTACTTTGCTTCTCTGTCTCTTTTTGGGTTGATAGGTTCTTTTCATAATTTTTTCTCCTGATTAGGTTTTTATTTTTCTTTTTTATATACGCCGCGGAAATTTCGCGACAACTTCATTATTATACCTTAAATCCGCAAAGTCCGTCAAGCAATTTTTAACGCTTTTTCCTTTCTTTTGCGTATTTTAAAGTCTTTTTTCGCTTTTTTTTATTTTAATAAAAACATAACTCGCCCGTTTGGCTTTTAAATCCAAGCGCCTACGTCTTTTTTTGCTTTGCTTAATTTGCTTGGTTTCCCGTACGGACAGGCAAAATTAAATACTGGCAACGCTTGTCTTCGGCGTTTTCCAAAATGAAAGGGGATACCGAAGTGTTAAAGGATAATACGATCATTTCTTCGTTTAAAGCCTTGATTGCGTCTAACAAGAATTTGCCGTTCATTGCAATTTTTAATTCCTTACCGTCCAAATCCGCCGCAACCGTTTCTTCCACCTTACCCAAATCGGAGTTGGCGTTGATAACGATTTTGTTCATCTTAATATCAAACTGAATTAAGTTGTTTTTATCTCCGCGGATAAGCACGGACGCACGTTCGATACTGTCGATAAGCTCCGTTCTCTTCACGCGGACCTTGGTCACGAAATCTACGGGGTAAATATTTTCTTTCTTTACGAATTCCCCAGCGTACAAACGGGAAGTGATTATCGTATCCTGCACGGCAACGGAAAGGGAATTTTTGTCCGCATATACCTTTAAGTTTTCCTTATCGTCCAGCATACGCGCAATTTCCGTAAGCGTTCTTGCAGGGCAAACGATTTTCATATCCGCACTCGTCCCCACGATATCGCAATAGGAATTTGCCATACGGAACCCGTCCAACGCACTCGCTTCCAGCTTACCGTCCTTGGCAACCAACAGCGCGCCTTTTAAAATGGGGCGGCTTTCGTCCGTCGCACAGCAGAAAACTACTTGCGAAATCAACGTTTTTAACTGATTTTCGTTTACTTCAAAATACTCTTTCCCGTCGGTGGAGCGGTTGATAAAGCGGGGGAAATCGTCCGCAGGCAAAGACTGCATATACGATTCGCAATCCGCATAACGTATAACCACGCCCTTTTCGTCCGAGCTAATGGAAACCTCCAGCATCGAAATTTTACCGATAAAATCGGCGAAAGTTTTCCCGTTTACGCAAAGCTCGCCTTCTTCCAAAACGTCCGCCTTGATTTTCTTTTCAATGGAAATTTCCCCGTCGTACGCAGTCAAAATAACGCCGTCGTTTTCCGCTTTCAATTTGATACATTCTAAAATAGGGGTGGTCGTCTTTGCCGCGCAAGCCTTGCTTACCGTAAACGCCGCGTCCGAAAGTACCGTTCCTTCGCAAATAAATTTCATCTTGATTACTCCTTCATTTCTCGCTTTTTTCTTAAAGAAAAACAGCCCTTGTTTTTATCTTTTTTATTGTACCATATTTCCGTTTGCTTTGGCAAGCGAATTCACACTGTTTTTCCCTTGAAAGGGAAAATAAACCTTTTTTATATCTTCTTTAAACCGTTTATCCACACCCTTTGTTAAAGAAAAATTATTTCTTTTTCTGGGCGGTGTTTTTGAAAATACTTCACCGTATACGCTGCGCCGCCTTCGTCTTTGATACAGTAGGCGATCAGCGCGTCCGCGCGGTCCGCCATATACCGATTGCGCGCTTGCATACAGCCCCGATAATAGCTTTCGGAAAGCAGTATCTTTTCATCCGCTTTTTGATAGATTTTTACGTAACGGCGCTTGTCCGCAGCGGAAAAGTTTTTTTCTTGGTGATAGCAGGGGATACAAAGTATCAGCTTAATTTGCGGAAATCTCTTTTTTAATTCCAACGTCTTTTCCGCGGCGAGCAAATCAAACCCCATCGCCATACCGTTATAAAAGGTAGTAACGCCCTGCAAAATCAGCCGTTTGATTTCTTTCTTTAATTTCCGCGGCGAAAACCCTTCGTAAAGCGTTCTATGCCCTGTAAAAGCACAGCTTTTCGGGGGTACGGATTCAGTTGTGAAAATCCCTATTTGTTCCATCGTCGCTCCCTTAAAAAAACGGTCGAATTTATTATACCATACAGGGAAAATTTGTCAAGGCAACACTGCCACTTTTTTTGCAAATTTCCTCAAACTTTTTTCTTCATTCGATTTGGCTTTTATACGAAGAATTTATTTTAATAAATAAAAATAGAAGTAATAGTAGTAGGCAGGGTGGAAATGTGGACAACCCCATCCTTTCACACACGGAAAAGTATGGAAATATAAGCAAAAAACGGAAAGGTGCAAGCCGTGGACAACCCCTGTTTTTTAGGTGGATATTTTTGTGGAGCATTTGTGGATTTGTTGAGAGATTTTTCTATCGCTTTCTAAAAAACAGAAAATAGGAAAACTAAAAAAGTGAAAAAATATTTTATATACCCATTTATCAACAGGGTTTTACACATTGTGGACAACCTTATCCACTTTCGAGTGGAAAACTTTATCGTAAATAGGTTGCTATTTTTTTTTGCGTGTGGTATAATAAGCAGGCTATGAAGATACGGAACATCAACGAAATTTATCAAACGGAGATATTAGGCGAGAAGAAAGAGAAGCTCGACGCCTTTCGCGCTCTGCTTTTAGAGTATAATCAGCGTTATAATCTCACTACCATTTTGGAAGAAAAGGACGTGTATTATAAGCATTTTTTAGACAGCGCGGCGGGAATGGATTTGTTTACGCAAAACGCCAAGGTTGCGGAAATCGGTTCGGGGGCAGGGTTTCCGTCCATCGTATTAAAGATTTTGCGCGGCGATTTATCTTTCGATTTATTAGAAAGCGTGGGGAAAAAGTGTGAGTTTTTAAAAGTCGTTGTGGATAAATTAGGATTATCCAACGTGCGTATCCACAATATCCGCGCGGAAGACGGCGCAAAAAATGCGGAGCTTCGCGAAAAGTTTGATTTTGTGACGGCGCGCGCCGTGGCGAGAATGAATACCCTTTGCGAATACTGTATGCCGTTTGTTAAAGTCGGCGGTAAATTTATCGCTTATAAAAGCGGCGACGTAACGGAAATTGAAGAAGCGCAAACCGCGTATAAAATTTTAGGCGGAAAGCTTGTCGGCGTCCACGCCTACACGTTGCCCGAAGAATATGGCGAAAGAGTACTCGCTATCGTGGAAAAGAACAAAAACACCCCTGCAAAATATCCCAGGGGACAAGGAAAGGAAAGAAAAAATCCGCTGTAAAAGGCGGTTTTTTATGATTAAAAGCCTACAATAAAAAATAAAAAACTCCGCTGAAAAATGCGGAGTTTTTACATTTCAACCCGTACACGGGTAGGTTGTTTTAATAATATTCCTTAGACGGCATATCGTCCTTCATAAACGCTTTTACCCACTTTTGCTGATTTTTGTTTCTCACGTGCGCAATGGAAGCACGGACGATGGCTTGCGTGATACCAAGTACAATCCAACCGCCGATAGAACCAAGGAACAAGGGATCGCGCAAAAGGGTAAGAAGACTGAGAAAATCGAATTTTCCTTTCGTCATTGAAGCGATTTGTAAGCAAACACCGCTGACGATTTCGTTTAAACAGTACACGAAAAGTACTTTGATTGCCGAGAGAAATACCCAGAACAAAAGCGTCCATACAAGCTCTTTTTTGTAGATGGATTTATGCTCGTCGTTTAAAAGGATAAAAGCCGCTTGGGATAAATCCGATTGTTCTACGCGGATACCGCCCTTTCCGTGCTGATATTTCGTCAGCTCGTTTTCCCGCTTGGTTTGTAAGTAAATTTTCATTACTTCTTTGGGGTCGATACTGTTGTCCTTTAACCATTTTGCAATACTAAACGCCTTAAAGTAAGGGGTGAGTTTATGTACGAAATCGCACCAAATCGCCACGCAGGTAGCCGCAATCAGCAATACGATAGAAATTGTTTCGATATTCGGGATCGCACGGATTCTCTCCAAAAATCCGATGGCGGTGGAAATACCGATTAAGAACAGGAAACCCGTAAAGAACAAACCGATAGAGCCTAAAATAGCAAAGACATTAATAAGATTCATAAAGAAAACAAGTACTTTGCCTTTTTCGTCTTTCCAGTCGTCTAAAATTCGTTGCGTGTTTAAAATAATTTTCGGGGGCGCTTCCTCTTCCCCTTCCGCGGATTCTTCTTGCGGAGCGGATTCCGTTACCGTCACAGGTGCAGGCGTAGCCGTAGGTGCTTGTGCTGCCACGGGCGCAGGTTGCGCAGGCTGAGCAGGAGCTACCGGCGTTGCGGGTTGCGTAGGTTGCGCAGGAGCTATCGGCGTTGCGGGTTGTGCAGGTTGCGCAGAAGCTATCGGCGTTGCGGGTTGCGCAGGAGCTACCGGCGTTGTGGGTTGAACAGGCTGAGCGGGAGTTACAGGCGTTGCTGCAACGGGAGTATTTTCCGTAGTAGATTCCATAAACAAAATCTCCTTTGAAAGTTTTCTTATTTTTTTCAAAAAACGGCGTTAATCGAGTTCGTCTTCATCGTCGTTTTCTTCTTTGGGTTCAGGTTGATTTTTTCTCTTAAAACGAAGCTCGTCTACGGGATAATCCTTAAAGATAAGCCCGCCGTTTTTATCGTCGATTTTTACTTTGACCTGCATTTTCAGCATATTGACGGAAGCGACGGTGGCTTTACCTTCGGGGGTGCCGACCTCCGAGCCGATTTTTGGCATTTTCAGCGACGCTTCGGCATAGTAATCGTTTTCGTAGCTTAAACAGCACATCAATCTGCCGCAAAGACCGCTGATTTTTCCGGGATTTAACGATAAGCCTTGCGTTTTTGCCATTTTCACGCTAACCTTTTTAAATTCGGGCATATTCCCTGCGCAGCAACAAATTCTGCCGCAAGGCGCGATGCCGCCCAGATATTTGGCTTCGTCGCGCGTGCCGACCTGGCGAAGCTCGATACGGGTGTGAAAAGCGGAAGCAAGGTCCTTGACCAGTTCGCGGAAGTCCACGCGATTTGCCGAAGTGAAATAGAACACGATTTTGCTGCCGTCGAAAGCGTATTCGCAGTCCACCAGCTTCATATCCAACTCCCTTGCCGCAATTTTTTCCTTGCAAAGCTGCATTGCTTGCGGACGTTTTGCTTCGCAAGCCTCGTAAAATTCTTTGTCCTTTTCCGTTGCGATACGAATGATAGGCTTTAAGGGCTGAACGACTTCGTCGTCGGGAACAAGCTTTTCGGGGTAGGCAACCCAAGCGAATTCAAGTCCGCGAGAAGTTTCTACCACGACGGGCATATTCCGTTCGTATTTATCTCCTTGTTTAGGCGAAAAATAGTACAGCTTTCCGCCTGTTTTAAATTTAATTCCTACAACTTTAATCATAATCTTCCTTAGCGTTTTCGCGTGATTTTACGCGAGTGTTTTACTTATTTTCTTTACGAATTTTTGCAATGCAAATTTCAATGCATTGCGGGAATACTGCGTTGAATTTAACTTGTTTTTCCGCGTCCGAAAGCGCGTTTTGCGCATACAAGAGCGCGTTCAACGCGTACACGGTAGCCACTTCCTGCAATTTTTCTTTTTCGGAACGAAGCAAAAGAAATTTTTCGGCGTTTGGTTGCGATTTTAAAAGCAACGCGTCGCGAAAAATAAGGCGCAGGGTAGAAAGCAGTTCCCTTTGGTATTTCGTTTCGGCTATCGCTTTCACCGCGGTTGGGAGCTTGTAAAGGGGGGAAAGCAGCAGCGAAAACGCGTTGTCCGTCAGCATTTTGTAATGGCCGCCCTCCAAAAGATTTTGGGCGTTGCCCACGTTGCCTTCCGAAGCCGCCGCACAAAAACGCAGCGTTTCTTCGTCGTATTTATTTCCGTAAATGCGGGCAAGACATTCCGTTACCTTTTGTATATCAAAGGCGGGGATTTCCAGCTTTTTGGTACGGGAAAGAACGGTAGTTAAAACGGGGAAAGCCGAGGTTGCGCCCAGTAAAAAAAGCACGTGCTTGGGCGGTTCTTCCAGCAGCTTTAACAGCTTGTTTTGAGTTTGGGTGTTGGCTTCGGCAAAGTCGCCTAAAACGAACAGCTTTTTCTCTCCCTCCACAGGGCTTAACGTACATTCTTCGTGAATAGCGTTGGCGTCTTCAACGGTGAGTTTTTTACCGTCGGTAGGGAAAAACAGACAATCGGAAAAGCTTTCCGTTTCTACAAGCTTAGAAATACGCTGGGCTTCTTCGTCCTGTGCGTCGCCAACGAGTAGGAGCTTGGCAAAGGTTTTTAACACGGAACGCAAATTTTTGCCGTCGTCCATCAGCAGTAAATAGGCGTGTGAAAGACGGTTTTCCCGTTTTTCATTTTGCACGATTTTATAGGCTTGCGTTTCTTGTAAAAGAGCCTGCATAACGTCCCCTTTTTGCGTTTTTACCTTCAAATTCCCTTAAAAACAATTAACTATGTTATAGTATAACATAAATTTTTAAAAAAGTAAAGGGGGAAAGGCTATTTTTCACTACATTTTCATAGAACAACAAAATGTGGCAGGCAGGTATGCGTTGAAAATTAAAAACGTAGGGCAGGTATGCGTTGAATTTTATATTTTAATAAGATAATAATGCGAAAATTGTCGAGAATAAAGCAAAGGAAAAGCGCGGCGAAAAAGCCGCGCTTTCAAACGGTAAAAATAAGAGCCGTTTTAATCAATTACTTTTATAAAAAGGATTTCCATTTCTTTTCAAATTCTTCTTCCCTTTCAATCATTTCTTTAAGCAAAGTTTTTACGCTTTCGTCGCCGCGGTCGGATAAATCGTTTGCCGTCGTACGCAGCGCGGTGATCCCCATTACCGTGCCTTGTACCATCATATCCGCGATGTGCGAACGGGAATTATCGGCAAGCGTACTCATTTTGATAGACCCCCACATCATTGCTTTTTTCATCGGGTTTGGCTCTTTTAACTCCAAACCCTTATCCTTTGCCAGCATTTGTGCCTTTGCGGAGAAATGCTCGTAGGCTTCGTGTTCGGCGGTAAGCTCCGCACGAAGCTCCCCGTCTTCCGTTTCGGGTAAAATATCGGAAATGGATTGCAGGGCAAGCTGTGCGTTGCGATAAATTTCCGCAAGCGCTTCTTCCGTTTGTTTGATATCTCTATTTTCCATAATCTCTCGTCTCCTTTTTAACAGTATGCGGCTTTTTTCTATTGTATATACGCGCGCGTGAAAAATCCGTTTTTTATCGAAAAAATATCAAAAAACAAGCAAAAATGCTTGACGGATAAAGAAAGAATGTGGTATATTGATAGTCGAGCCGATAGAAACGGGCTTTTTAAGTCAGCAATTTTTTTGCCGAAAGTAAAAAATGTGCTGCGCCTTGGATATTCTTCGAGACTGGAAAGAGGAGGTAAAACTTTTTATGTACGCTATCATCGATAATGGGAACAAGCAGTACAAGGTTGCGGAAGGCGACGTAGTTAGAGTGGAAAAGCTCGCGGCTGCGGAAGGCGAAACCGTATCTTTCAAAGTGCTGATGGTTGCCGACGAAAACGGTATTAAGACGGGCGCGGAAGTTGAATCCGCAAAGGTTACCGCTACGGTCGTTAAGCAGGACAAGGCGAAGAAAATCATCGTCTTCAAGTACAAGGCTAAGAAGAACGAACGTAAGAAGCAGGGTCACAGACAGCCCTTCACCGCAGTTAAAGTTGAAAAAATTGAACTCTAATTGCAACGCAAGTCTTTCCTAACGGAAAGCGGAAGAAATTTGAATTTTAAGGAGAAATAAAAATGATTTTTATCAGTTTATTCGCTCATAAAAAAGGTACCGGTTCCTCTCACAACGGTAGAGATAGCGAAGCGAAAAGACTTGGCGTGAAGCGCAGCGATGGCCAGGCAGTTCTCGCTGGTAACATTCTCGTTCGTCAAAGAGGCACGAAAATCCATCCCGGCACGAACGTAGCTATCGGTAAAGACGATACGCTCTTCGCGCTTGTTGATGGTATCGTTCGGTATGAAAGAATGGGCAAAGACAAGAAAAAAGCAAGCGTTTATCCCAACGCGTAAACGAAAAGCTCCGATTTGCTCGGAGCTTTTTTCATTTTGTAAATAGGTATAAATTTAACGTACTACATATATAAAAACAGCAATAAAGGTGGTTGTATGAAAAAGAATTACGAAACGGCGTTGCCGCAAAACTATAAGGAAGCCTTTCACATTGACGCGCGCTCGAAAAAGGTGGGCTTGGTGATGAATTTACTTTCCTTTATTCCTTTGATCGGCGTAATTATTTTGGTGGTTTTTACGGCGGACATTAATTTGAGTGAATTCCGCGACGCAAGCCCGTCGCAGCTTTTGTGGGTGGCTCTTTTTTGCGTCGTGCTGATGCTTTCTATTGTTGCTTATATGATTTTACACGAGCTGGTACACGGCGTCGTATATAAAGCAATGACCAAGCAAAAGTTAAAATTCGGGCTGAGTTGGAGCTGTGCCTTTTGTGGCGTTCCCGACGTATACACCTACCGTAAAACGGCGTTCCTTGCGTTGATTGCCCCCTTTGCTGTGTTCGGTGTGCTGTTTGCGGCGCTGGCGGTAGTATTCTACTTCTTTAATCCCGTACTTTACGTGCTGTTTGCCTTTTTATTCGGTATGCACGTCGGCGGCTGCGTTGGCGATTTATATATGACGGGCTTATTGCTTTTTAAGTATAAAGACAAGAAAATTTTAATGCGCGATACAGGTCCTGAACAGTGGATTTACGTGCCGACGGCAGTAACGGAAAATACGGCGGAAACGGAAAACGAATCACCCAAAATGGGCTAAAAAACAAAAACACCCCACCCAGGTATGCGATGAAATTAAAAACGACCCTTTTTAAGGGTCGTTTTCTATTTATAATCGCCGTTTAAGCGGATTGCTTATAGACAAGCTTAGGCGTTGCGCCGTCCGTTAAACATTCCTTAGTGATGACAACTTCTTCTACGTTTTCTTCGGAAGGGATTTTATACATAACGTCCGTCATTACGTTTTCGATAATTGTACGAAGTCCGCGCGCGCCCGTCTTTAAACGAATTGCTGTTTGCGCAATTTCACGCACCGCGTCGTCTTCCACCGTCAGCTTTACGCCGTCGAAGCCGACAAGCTTTTGATATTGCTTGATAATTGCGTTTTTGGGTTCGGTTAAAATTTTCACTAACGCGTCTTCGCCAAGCGGGTCAAGATTTACTACGATAGGAAGTCTACCGACAAATTCGGGGATAAGCCCAAATTTCGTTAAATCCTGCGGTTTAACGTCGTCTAAGACGGAGTAATCCGCTTCGTTTGCGCCAAGGCGAACCTTGCCGCCGAAGCCGAGCGTCGTATCGTCCTTACGCGAAGAAACGATTCGGTCAAGCCCCACGTACGCACCGCCGCAAATAAACAAAATATTCGTGGTGTCAATGCGCAAAAGCTCTTGATTAGGGTGCTTTCTGCCACCCTGCGGGGGTACGCTTGCCGTCGTGCTTTCGATAATTTTCAAAAGCGCTTGTTGTACGCCTTCGCCCGATACGTCGCGCGTGATAGAGACGTTTTCGCTCTTTCTTGCAATTTTATCGATTTCGTCGATATAGATAATACCGCGTTGTGCGCGTTCGATGTCGTAATCGGCGTTTTGGATAAGCTTCAACAAAATATTTTCAACGTCTTCCCCAACGTAGCCCGCTTCGGTGAGCGTGGTCGCGTCCGAAGTGGCGAAAGGTACGTTTAAAATTTTTGCCAGCGTACGAGCAAGCAGGGTTTTGCCGCTGCCCGTAGGCCCAAGTAAAAGCACGTTGCTCTTTTCGATTTCCACGCCGTCGTCGTCCTTTTTCTTTTTGCCGACGGTAGCGTTGATACGCTTATAATGGTTGTAAACGGCAACCGAAAGCACGCGCTTCGCCTTATCCTGACCGACGATATAGTTATCAAGCTCCGCCTTAATTTCCGCGGGCTTTTTTAAAGGAACCTTGCTGTTCTTCTTTTCCTTATCTTCCGACCATTCGTCTATCATAGATTTGCAGATATCCACACACTCGTCGCAAATACAAGTCCCGTCAGGGCCAGTAATTAAGCGGCGGGTTTCTTCTTTGGGTTTTCCGCAAAAAGAACAATGCTGATTTTTATTTGCCATAATTAAACTCCATATTTTTATAGATATGCGCGTCGAAAATAAAGGGTGAAAGCTTGAAAAACTTTCGTTCATCGCATACCTGCCCCACTCGTTTTGGGGTTTTGGAAGAAAACGCGCAAAAACCCGAAGGGGAATTTGCGCGCAACACTCAAACGAAAGGATTATCTTCTAGTGAATACTCTGTCAATCAAACCGTAATTGCGAGCTTCGTCCGCAGACATGTAATTGTCGCGGTCGGTATCGCGTTCGATAATCGAGATGTCCTTGCCCGTGTTTTCAGCAAGAATACGATTGAGTTTTGCTTTGGTACGCAAGATATGCTCCGCTTGGATTTTGATATCGCTCGCCTGACCTTGCGCGCCGCCAAGGGGCTGATGAATCATAATTTCGGAGTTGGGCAAAGCGTAACGCTTACCGCGCGCGCCGCTGGAAAGCAGGAACGCGCCCATCGACGCAGCCAAACCGATACAAATTGTGGAAACGTCGCATTTGATGTAGTTCATCGTGTCGTAAATCGCCATACCAGCGGAAACCGAGCCGCCGGGAGAGTTGATATACAAGCTGATGTCTTTGGTGGAATCCTTACCCTCCAAATAGATGAGCTGTGCAACGACGGTATTTGCCAACGCGTCGTTGATTTCGCCGCTTAAAAAGATAATTCTATCGTCCAGCAAACGGGAATATAAATCATAAGATCTTTCCCCCGAAGAAGTGCGTTCCACAACGTAGGGAACCAAAACGTTCTTTTCCATTTTTAATAATCGTCCTTATGTTGGATTAGGAATTTGCGACGCGCCCAAAAATCGGGCGCGTCGGTATAAACAGGTTTGCAAAAATTCGCAATAAAAGCAGTTTTACTTTTCGGCGATTAGTCTTCCAAGTACATTTCGTTGTTTGCTTTCAAGAAGTCGAAAAGCTTGGTGATAACGATATCGCTGCTGATATAGTCGAATTGACGGGGATCCATATTCTTCTTGTATTCTTCCGTCGTCTTGTTGACTTCCGCTGCCTGCTTGGCGATTTGCGCGTCTACTTCTTCGTCCGTCGCTTCGATTTTTTCGTCCTTAATAAGCTGAGAAATAACAAGCTGGTTCAAAACGTTCTTCTTTGCTTGTTCTTCATAGTTCTTTCTAAACTCGGAAACGTCGATTTTCAAGAATTCAAGGTAGTCTTGCAGCTTCAAGCCCTGATACATAAGCTGATATTCAAACTTCTTAACGAGATTGTCGATTTCTCTTTCAATCATCGCTTGGGGAATTTCAACTTCTGCGTTTGCGGAGATTGCGTCGAGAATGCTGTTTTCGGTTGCGTCGTTTGCACGGCGTTCCGCTTGCTTTTCAAGCTTTTCTCTCGTTTTTGCCTTGTACGCGTCAAGCGTTTCGCTGCCCGTAGCTTCCTTGATGAATTCGTCGGTAACTTCGGGAAGTTCCTTTGCCTGAATGCCGTTCAATTTCACGGCAAACACAGCCGCTTTGCCCTTCAAAGCTTCCGCCTGGTAGTTTTCGGGGAAGGTAACGTTCACGTCCCTCGTTTCGCCGATGTTCATACCAACGACCTGTTCTTCAAAGCCGGGAATGAACTGACCGCTACCAAGTGTCAAATCGTAGCCTTCCGCTTCACCGCCGTCGAACTTCACGCCGTCCACCGTACCAACGAAGTCGATGTTTACGATGTCGCCGTCTTGTGCAGCGCGGTCGGTAACCGCTACTTTACGAGCGTTTCTATCGAGCACGCGGTTGAGTTCCGCGTCGATTTCTTCGTCTTTTACAGTATACGCAAATTGCTTAATTTTCATACCCGTGTAGGAAGAAATTTTCACTTCGGGTTTTACGGGAACAACCGCTACGATGGTAACGTTGTCCTCTTCTAATTTCTCTACGGAAACTTCGGGATCGCCAACGACCGTAAATTTCTTTTGTTCCTTATCAATTACCTTGCCATAATTTTCGTTGAAAAGGTTATTGAGCGCGTCTTCGTAAAATACGCCCTTACCGTAAACGTCTTCGATAACGTATTTGGGAGCTTTGCCTTTACGGAAGCCGTTGATAGCAAATCTTCCTCTCGTTTTAAGGTAAGCGTTTTGAACCGCTGCTTTCCATTCTTCACCGTCGATTTTGAAGGTGATTTTTACCGTGCTTTTTTCTGCCGCTTTGGTAGTGTACTTCATAGTTTGAAATTCTCCTGAATCTATATGAATTTTTATTTTTTCTTGGTTTTTGATAATACCGCTTTATATTTTACCATATTTAAGGAAGAAAATAAAGCGTTTTTTGCTCGTTTTTATTTACAATTTCGTAAAATTAGGGTATAATTTAGGGAAAGGAGACGTAAGGTTATGCCGCAGGACGCTTTTCATATTCGCCGTTTGGCGACCGAACTGAATACCTTGCTTGTACACGGAAAAATAAACCGCATTTCGCAAGTAAATAAGGACGAGCTCACCTTTATTATATACACCGAAAAATCGACGGTTAAACTTATTTTGAGTGCAAATGCGTCCAACGCACGCGTTTGTTTGTCTTTGACGGAAAAAGAGCCCGCGCCCGTCGCGCCGAATTTTTGTATGTTGCTTCGCAAGCACCTGCAAAACGCGGAAATTTTGACGGTGCGGCAATACGCCTTTGAACGCATTATCGAAATCGATTTGCATTGTACTACCGATTTTTCCGAAAGCAAGCGCACGCTGCATTGCGAACTAATGGGCAAATACTCCAACGTGATTTTAACGGAAAACGGAGTGATTTTAGGCGCGTTAAAAACGACGGCGCTGGAAGATAGTTCTAGGCGTGTTTTGCTTGCGGGGGCGAGATACGAATATCCCGTTCCGCAGGATAAATTATCCCCTTTCGACGGGGCAGGTATGCGTTCACGGCTGGAAAATTATCTTTCCCTGCGGCAAGAAGAAGCGGACGCGGAAGGGCTTTCCTTTTTTCTTTTTGAAAACGTTTCGGGGTTGGCTTTGCCTACGGCGCGGGAAATCGTTATGCGCGCGGCAAAGAAAGCAGGCTCGGTGAAAAACACCCTTTCGTCCGCGTACGGTGCGCCGCTTTGGGAATTTGTTGGCGAGTTTTGTCAAAACGAGCCGTGCGTTCCCTGCTTAAAAACGCAAAACGGACAGCCCGTGGATTTTTTTGCTTTTCCCGTAGACGGCGGCGAGCCGATGCCGTCGCTGTGCAAAGCGGAAGACGAGTTTTTCACCCGTCGGGAAAATAAAAAGGGGTTTGAAGATAAAAAACGCAAGCTGGAAAACACCGCGCGGGCGTTAAAAAAGAAACAAACCAAAAAATTGCAAGACACCTTAGAACGCTTAAATGAAGCGAAAAAAGCGGAAGAATACCGCATAAAAGGCGAGCTGTTGACGGCGAATTTATACCGTATCGAAAAGGGTATGCGCGGCGTGGAATTAGAAAACTGGTACGATGAGCAGGGCGGCACGGTGAAAATTGCGCTGGATACCACTCTTTCGCCTGCGAAAAATGCACAGCGGTATTTTAAAATTTACAATAAACATAAGCGCGCGAGCGAGATTTTAACGCCGATGCTGCAAGCGGAGCAAGCGGAAATTGCATACACGGATAGCGTTCTTTCCGCCATTACAAACGCCGAAAATGCTTTGGACTTAAAGGAAATCGAACAGGAATTGACGGAGCTTGGCTTGTTGCGTGCGCCCAAAGAGCGGGTGGGCGGCAAGAAAAAAGAAGCCCCCCTACCTTTCCGCGAGTTTACGTTTGAAGGCTTTACCATTTATGCGGGGCGGAACAACCTGCAAAACGACAGGTTGCTGCGCGAAGCCGACCCCGACGATATTTGGTTACACACGCAAAAATACCATTCTTCCCACGTAATTATTGCCGTACGTGGGGGGCAGGTACGCGATGAAATTATTTTACGAGCCGCGGAAATATGCGCGTATTACTCCGACGGACGGGAAGCAGATAAAATCCCCGTGGATTACTGTAAGCGAAAATTTGTAAAAAAACCGAGCAAAAGCAAAGCGGGGTTTGTGGTATATACCGATTATAAAACGGTGTTGGTTAAGCCCAAGCTTTAAATGATAAAAACAAAAAAGGGTGAGAATTTGTCTTCTCGCCCTTTTCATTTAATACAAACACCTTAGAACTTCCTTATTAAATTTTAATCAAACGTTTCAAGGCTTGGGTTTGATGTATAGTGAGCATATATTTTCTAGAATGAATAATTTGGAGTATATTACATACTATAATGCAAAGCGTAAGAGCAATTATTAAGAAAGGTAATAAAAAATGAACGGTTACACCTTCCACTGCCATAACTTTAAATATCATACTTAATGGAAAACACGCGGCAAAAACGTTGATAAAACTGAGTCCTATACAATTGCCGACTAAATGACGAGAATCCTTTTTGAATTTTTTACGATTTTTAAAACGCTCACGGTAGTTTTTTTCGAGATTTGTTTCGTAATCATATATAAAAGTCGGCGTTTCAACCAGTTTCTTATCTCTAAAAAAGAACAGTTTATCAAACGTTTCGGACGTTGCGTATCGCAAATACCGTTCCACGTCATAACGCAAACATATCGGTATAATCATAAACAATGCTCTTATTATGAAATAATAGAGAAATATAAAAAAACCAAAAAGGAAGAAAACATTCCATAGTATAGTGAATATAGATTTTACAATATTTTGAGAATCCCAACATTCAACAGGGGCTATAATAATTGCAAGGAAAAAATTGTAATCCATTTTTTCGGGGACGTTAAACGCTGTAGATCCCAAAATATAAGCTAATTGCCCTTTTAACGTTTCCGATTTTGACGAAGCGATGATGGTGTCAAATAAGCTTATATTTTTTTCCGCTATAACCAAATCAATATTAATAAGCGGAAGAAAAAATAATATTGCGATCAAAATAATTGCGATATATTGAATCAAACATAGAGTGTTATTTTTAAAAACAACGCGTTTGATTTGAAAAATTTGCGTTTCCGTTGCAGGGAGCTTTTCTTCTTCGTTTACGGGATTGTTTTCGTTCATAATATATCCTCATCAATGTAACTGATTTTTATAAACCTTGTATTCGTCATAATTCATTTTGCTGTTACTTATTTCCATTATAAAATCGTTTAAAGCCTTTTTAATGGTTTTAAGGCTTTCTCTGTAAGGTTTTATAAATATCAACGTCCACATCAAAAATAAGATGCAAAGCATTACTGTAACGATACTTGCAAGGGAAGGAATTAAAAAAGCGGTGATAACGGCAAAAACGACAGTCAGCGTCACTGTACCCCAAAAGAAAACATGAAGCAGTTTTAATGATTTTTCCATTTGCCGTAAACGCCCATAATTAAACTGCTCGTATAATTTTTGTTTAAAATCTTCTTTTTCTGCTTTGCTCATATCGTGATACATAAAATTTCTCCAAACCTGTAAATATCTACTTAACCGGCGCGGAATAACGCTTTTCCTTAATTATATACCAAAAAAATTGGTATGTCAAGAATATTACCATAAATTTTGGTAATATTCTAATTAAAGGAATGGTTATATGGAAAAGAAAATAATAGAAGAAAATAAAGGCTTGGAAGGGACGGTAAAAAAGGTCATACGTTTTGCGGAAAATTTGAGAAGCTTGCGAAAGAGCGCGGGTTTATCGCAAAAGAAACTCGCAGAAGAATTGGGGGTAGACCAACGGACGGTGAGCGCGTGGGAGAATGGGATATGCGAGCCAAGTTACGCGTTGTTAGCGCGGTTATGTGAAATTTTCGATGAGAGTTTTGACGGAATATTGACTTAAAGAAAAACAAAAAACACGGTCGGTTGACCGTGTTTTTCTTTGCATAAAAGCTTATTCTTCGGTTTCTTCGTCTATTTCATCGTCTTCTTCAACGGGTGCGTTGGCAAGGTCGATAATGTGACGGAGCTTGCGCAATACGTCGTCCTTTCCGTACCCAGTTTCCGCGCTGGTGGCAATCAAATTGTTAGGCGCGAGATATAAATCGGCGGCGATGGCGCGGATATGCTCTTTCAATTTCATTTTTGAAAGCTTGTCCGCCTTGGTGAGCACAACGGTAAACGGCAGGGTGTGGAAATGCAAAAACTCCATCATCTGTACGTCGTCTTCGGTGGGGTCGTGACGGGAATCCGCCAGCATAAACACGTGCGCAATTTTGCCCTTGTCCTTAAAAAAGCTATCCAGCGTTTTCGCCCACTTTTCTTTTTCGGTCTTAGAAACGCGCGCGAAGCCGTAGCCGGGTAAATCCGCCAAGATAAACTCGCCGAAATCAAAATAATTGACAAGGCGGGTGCGGCCTGGCTCGCTGCTGGTTTTGGCAAGCTTTTTGCGGTTGGCAAGCATATTGATAAACGAGCTTTTGCCCACGTTGGATTTTCCGCAAACGGCAATCATCGGTTTATCGGGGTGGATAAACTGTTCTTTTTTTGCTGCGCTAGTGATAAACGTTGCGTTTTTAATCACGACGGCGGGCGGCGTTTTTTCTTGTTTTTCCTGTTTCCTTTCGTACATAATTTTGCCTTTGCAAGGGCTTGCCTTGCGTTAAATAAATTGTTCGCAACGAACGCCGTCGTGGCTGCCGTGATTTTCTTCCATTACGGGCAACGCTTTGGGCGCGCGTTTTTTGCGGGACTTGGGAGTTTTGGTTTCCGTTTTATATGCGTCGTACGACGTTCCGCCTTCCAAAACCAAATCGAACACTTCGTCCACGCGCTTGACGGGTACGAAGGTAATTTCGTCGCGCAAGACCTTGGGAAGCTCGGGAATTTCGTTGGCGTTATCCAAGGGAATCACCACCGTTTTAATTCCCAAACGTCTTGCAGCAAGCGCCTTTTCCTTTAAACCGCCGATGGGCAGGACTCTGCCGCGAAGGGTAATTTCGCCCGTCATTGCAACGTCGCCGCGCACCTTTCTACCCGTGAACACGGACAAAATCGCCGTAGCGATGGTTACGCCTGCGCTAGGTCCGTCCTTGGGTGTTGCGCCTTCGGGGACGTGTACGTGTAAATCCGATTTGGTGAATTTTTCACTGTCAATGCCGTAGATGTCAGCGTGCGCGCGGATAAACGAGAGCGCGGCAAGCGCCGATTCCTTCATTACGTCGCCAAGCTGCCCCGTCAATTTAAGTTCTCCCTTGCCGGGCATCAGCGTGGCTTCCACGGTCAAGGTCGTGCCGCCAATCGACGTCCAAGCCAAGCCGTTGACCGCGCCAACTTCGGAAACAAAGCGGTCTTCGTCCTTTTTATACTTGATTGCGCCAAGCAGTTCGACGACCTTTTCTTTATCCACCTTAACCTTAGGCAGGTTTTTATCCGCGGCGTATTGCACCGCAATTTTACGGCAAAGCGTGCCGACGGTGCGTTCCAAGGTGCGCACGCCCGCTTCGCGGGTATATCCTTCAATCGCCGTGCGAATACCGTCTTCCAAAAATTCCGCGCGCTCGTCGGTCAAGCCGTTTGCCGCGAGCTGTTTGGGTACGAGATACCGCCGCGCAATTTCCATTTTCTCTTCCATTGTATAGCCCGAAAGCTGAATAATTTCCATTCTATCGCGCAAGGGTGCGGGAATGGTTTCTAGCGAGTTTGCCGTGGTGATAAAGAGCACTTTGCTTAAATCGTACGGCGTTTCTAAATATCTATCGCGGAAGCTGACGTTTTGCTCGGGATCAAGCACTTCCAAAAGCGCGCTGGACGGATCGCCGTGCATATCCGACGTGATTTTGTCGATTTCGTCCAGTAGGAAAACGGGATTGATGGAGCCTGCGTTTTTCATACCGTAAAGAATTCTACCCGGCATCGCACCGATATAGGTGCGGCGGTGGCCGCGGATTTCCGCTTCGTCTTTAACGCCGCCAAGGCTCATTCGTACGAATTTTCTGCCCAAGGCGCGCGCAATCGATTGCGCAATGCTCGTTTTACCGACGCCCGGAGGACCTACGAAGCATAAAATGGGTGCTTTCATCGAGTTCGTCAGCTTTAAAACGGCGAGATATTCGGTGATGCGTTCCTTGATTTTTTCCAGTCCGTAATGGTCGGCGTCGAGTACTTTTGCACAGTCCGAAAGGCTTTCCGTGTCCTGCGTTTCTTCCGTCCAAGGCAGGGAAAGGACTTGGTCTAAATACCCCGCGATAACGGTGTATTCCGCGGACGACGAAGGCATTTTGCTCAGTCTGTCAATCTCTTTTAAGCATTTGACTTCCAAATCCTGCGGTAGGTGTTTTTCCAGTACCTTAGCGCGGTATTCGTCTTCTTCCTTGCCATCGTCGCCAAGCTCGTTGTGAATGGCTTTCAGTTGTTCGCGTAAGAAATATTCCTTTTGGTTTTTGTCAATGCTTTGGCGTACGGCGCTGGCGATTTTCTTTTCGATTTTGGAGATTTCCAGCTCGTCGTTTAAGCAGCGTTCAAACTGTTTAAAACGCTCGATAAGCTGGGGCTCTTCCAGTACTTTTTGCTTGATTTCCAAGCGGATACGCATACTGTACAAAGCCACGTCCATATATTCTTCCGCGTTTTCGCATCTATCTAATTTGGCGATGGTTTCCTTGCCGATTTTGCCGTCGGTGGCAAGCACGTCCTTCACCAGCTCTTTGGCGGTGCGGAAATACGCTTCTTCTAATACGTCGTCGCCGTGAATGGTTTTAACAGGGTCCGTCACCGCGTGGAAACAGCCGTCGGTCAAAGAGATGGAACGGGCTTTGGCGCGGTATAAGCCTTCGCAGACGACGCGGAGCGCGCCGCCTGTGAGCTGTGCGACTTGTTTGATTTTTGCTACGCAGCCGACGGTGTATAAATCGTCGGGGGTGACGTCCGTTTGCTCGGTTTTGCGTTGGGTAAGAATGAAAACGAGCTTGTCCGTAGCCGTCGCTTGCTGAATGGCTTTTAAGGTCATTTCCCTACCGACTTCAAAGGAAACGTTCGTGTGAGGAAACGCTACCTTGCCGCGAAGGGGAATGACGGGGAGTAAGTTGGTTGTTTGCATTTCGTTTATCGTGTAATTTTCCATATATTTATTTTTAACCGTTCTTTGC
>JAZSGC010000090.1:0-2044 GCA_045532525.1 Candidatus Scatosoma sp. | reverse complement strand
ACAGCGTTTGGCGATTGCAAGGGCATTGCTTTCCAATCGTCCCGTGCTTCTTTTGGACGAAGCGACGAGCGCCCTTGATAGCGAAACGGAAGGAAAGCTCTTGTCCGCTATCAAAGCACTCGAAGGAAAAACCTGTATTATGGTCACGCATCGTCCTGCGGCGCTTGCGCTTGCCGATAGAGTATATCGCATTTTAGACGGCACGGTGGAAGTATTATAGTTTCCTGTAATTTATGTGCATTGTTAAAAATAAAACGCTTATCAAATATTTAAGATGCTTGCACGTTAAAAAGTAAAATAAAAATGAGCATCCATAGCGTAGATGCTCATTCTTGGTGCCGAAGGTGGGACTTGAACCCACACGGTATCACTACCAACGGATTTTGAGTCCGTCGCGTCTGCCATTCCACCACTTCGGCGTTCGTCGAAAGCTCTATTATTATATAAGATTGTTTCAAAAAAAGCAAGCGTTTTTATGGGTAAAAAATAAAAATATTTCTTCTTTTTCGCATTTTTATACTTTTTTTTGGAATTGTAAATACTAAATGATATCAACCGCGACAAAAGCAGGGGAACGATATGGAAAAATTGATACTGATTGATGGGAATAGTTTGTTGAATCGGGCATTTTATGCAACGCCTGTTTTTACGACCAAGGACGGCACGCCTACGAACGGCGTTTTTGGTTTTATTAAATTGCTCTTAAAGATTATTTCCGATAAAAAGCCTACACATGCGGTTGTTGCCTTTGACGTACATGCGCCTACCTTCCGCCATAAAGAGTATTCCGAATACAAAGCTGGGCGCAAGCCGATGCCGCAGGAGCTCGCCGTTCAAATGCCCATTTTGAAGGACGTTTTACGCGCGATGGGCGTTTGCATTTGCGAACAGGCAGGCTACGAAGCGGACGATATTATCGGTACGTTGGCAAAGCGTTTTTCTCTGCAAACCTACGTTTATACAGGTGACCGCGATGCCTACCAGCTTGTCGACGGATCAACCACCGTTTGCTATACAAAGCGTGGCGTAAGCGACCTTTTAGAGTTGACTAGCGAAAATTTTCAAGACGAAATCGGCTTAACGCCGTCGCAAATTATTGATTTGAAAGCGCTAATGGGGGATAAATCGGACAACATTCCAGGTGTTGCGGGAGTGGGTGAAAAATCCGCTTACGGGCTTTTAAGGGACTATAAAGACTTGGAAGGTGTGTATGCGCATATTGACGAAATCAAAGGCGCGCTGCAACAAAAGCTAATTGCAAATAAAGAAACGGCATTCTTCTCTAAGTTTTTGGCAACGATTTTGACAACCGCGCCGCTTGAACTCCGTTTGGAAGATTGCCTTTTGCGCAAGCCTTTCCCGTATGCGCTCAAAGAACGCTTTGTTGAGCTTGAATTTAAGAGTCTACTTTCCATGCCGATTTTTGCCGACAAGGAAGAAGCGCACGAAGAAGCGCCGCAAATTAGCGCTTTAATTGAGCCAGCTTCGACGCAGATTACCGTTTCTTATGCGATGGAGTTTGTACCGATTTTAGCGTCGTTTGAAGGGGATGAAATCGGTTTTTACCGTTCAAAAAACGGCGTACACGTTTACCTGCGACAACCGAAGAAGGAAATTGAAAACGAGTGCATAGAATATTATTTGCCCATTCGTACAAGTTTGCTGGATATCGGCTTTTTTGAGCCTGAGCTCTATCCGTTTTTTGAGCAGATTTTTAGTGGAAAATACACGGTATATGCCTACAACGCAAAGGAAGTTTTGCACGATTTGTATAGGGCAGGTATCCGTTCAACGGCAAAAATCGAAGACGTTAGCATTTTGAAGTGCTTGTCCGACGGTTTGGCAAATACCGATGGTTTGGATTACTGCTTGCAGTATCATTCTTTAAATGTCGAGCACCGCGCTTACGGCGTTTACAGGCTCTACCAAATCTATATGGGGGCATTAACCGAAAAAGAAAAGGCCTTGTATAAAGACGTGGAATTGCCACTTGTTCAAGTCCTGTTTGATATGGAAACGCAGGGCGTTTGCGTCAATGAAGGTA
>JAZSGC010000111.1:0-14662 GCA_045532525.1 Candidatus Scatosoma sp. | reverse complement strand
GCCGAGAGTTCTCGCTTGCGAGAAACGGCAGATACCCGATAAGGGACGAGAACAAACAATCGAATACTTATGGCCTTATCGTCTAGCGGTCAGGACGGCGCCCTCTCACGGCGCAAACTCGGGTTCGCGCGAGCGGACTTGTCCGCGACGCCCTGCCGAGAGTTCTCGCTTGCGAGAAACGGCAGATACCCGATAAGGGACGAGAACAACAATCGAATATTTATGGCCTTATCGTCTAGCGGTCAGGACGGCGCCCTCTCACGGCGCAAACTCGGGTTCGAGTCCCGATAAGGTCACCAACAAACGTCACCCAAAAGGGTGGCGTTTTTTCGTTGGCGACCTTATCGGGAAGAATGATGGATTTGACGGGTGACGCTCATTCTTCGCTATTCCGTCACTACGCTCCTTACGCGCGAGCAAGCTATGCTTGCGCCGCCCTGCTAAAATAAAACCCTTTTCCTTTAAAATTTTAAAAGAAAAGGGAAAATACAGGGGGCAGGTACGCGTTCAACGTTTTTTTCTATAATACATCGGGGTATGCCCTGTGAACGTTTTAAAGACCTTAATAAAGTAATTATAGTCGCTTACTCCAACGCTGGAAGCAATTTCAGATAAGGGACTATCTGTACTGATGATTAGATTTCTTGCCTTTTTTACGCGCATCTCCGCGATATAATGTTTCGGGGTAGTGTGTACGTTGGAATGAAAGGCGGCATAAAGTTGTTTTTGCGTTAAAAACAGGTCGTCGCACAATTTTTCAATCGTCAAATCCATATGCAAGTTTTTCTCGATATACGGCACGATGATATCGGAAAACATACTCGTTTTATCATAGATGATGTTCGTTTCGCGTGCGTGGTTCAAAAGCGCGGAAAGCAAACTTTGAAAAGCGCGAAAGGTTTCCACGGAAAACTTGGGGATACGCTTATATTGCAATACCGTTTGATTATAATCGACCTTTAATTGATTGCAAAGCTCGCTGATGTTTGCTAAGTTTTGCTCCTGTTCTTCGGGCGAGCGGAAAGGCCCTGCGATAATGTAACCGTAGGTCGTATTGTTAAAGCGCACGCGGAACGCCATTTCATATAACCCAAAATGGCAGGTATAATAAAATGCGTCGTTGCCCGCGTTCAGCTGCTCAAACGATTTGCGGTCGGAAAGCGCGCATCTGCCGGAAAAACACCGTTTCACAAGATCGCAAACCACCTTCGTTTTTCGCATTTCGCTATGCGCGGAGGTGGAATTAAAATCCGTATCGTAAAAAGTGATGGCGGTGTTTATAAGCTGACTTAAATCTTGCAGCAGCTTTTTAAACAAGCTAACGTTAAAATTTATCATACCCATATTATACGCCTAAAAAAAGGAGAAGTCAACCAAAAATAGCAAAAACAGTAAATTTTCCCCTTTATAACGGCAAGAATTTTCTAAAAAAGGGAAAATTGGTATCTATACCGCGCACGCGTAACTTTGATATAATAGTGATAGAATGAGTAAAATCGCCGCATTGGCATTTTACAGCGAAACACACAAGGTGACAAAGGAGTGATTTTATGGCGGAGAATGATAGCATAGAACTTACGCCCAAGACGAGCGCGCAAGAACTTCCTGCACCAACGGGAAGCGCTACGGCTTCCACTTTTGACCTGCCGCAAAAGCCGTTGAACCAAAAACGTTACGGCAAGAAAGAAGCAAAGAGAATGGACACGATTTTTATCATTTCCATTTTGGCGTTGCCGATAGCGTATTTCTTGGTTTTTTGGCTGTACGCAAACCTGCAATCTTTTGCGATGGCATTCCAGCTTCCGACAGGGGAATGGGACACGGAGTTTATCAACTGGCAAAGCGTTTTCGGACGGTTTAAAGAAGGGGAATTGGTGGAAGCTTTGGGAAATACTTTCTTGTATTTCGTCAAAGACCTTATCTTCCTGCCCGTTCACGTCGTGGTGGCGTATTTCTTGTTCCGCAAAGTGCCGGGACATAGGGTGTATCAAGTGATACTCTATTTGCCCGGAATGATCAGCGGTATCGTTTACGTAACGGCGTTCAAGGAGTTTTTAAGCGCGGACGGCCCGATCGGCGTACTTATTCAACAATGCATCGACGCACCCGGCTGGTTTGGCAAATGGTTCTCGTCGCGCGTGCCTGAAGTTCCGTTATTCTTTAAAAATTCATCGTACGCAACGCCGACGATTTTGTTCTATACCATTTGGTTGGGCTGGGCAGGGCATATGCTGCTTCTCGGCGGCGCAATGGCGCGTATTCCCTTAGAAGTGCTGGAATCCGCGCGCTTGGACGGGGTAAACACCTTCCAGGAAATTTTTATTATGATTTTCCCGCTGCTTTGGAATACCCTTTCCACCTTTATTATCTTACAGCTCACGGGTATTTTCAGCGCAAGCGGTCCTATCCTGTTGTTTATGGGCAACAGCACGCAAACGTACGGAACGACGACTTTGGGGTATTGGATATTCATCAAGGTCAAGTACGATTCCAGCGCGTATAATGAAGTTGCGGCGATGGGGTTATTGCTGACGGTAATCGGCGTGCCTATCATACTTACAATCAGAAAGCTGATTGAAAAGATACCCACGGTAGATTATTAAGGGGGTGGGCGATATGTCAAAAAGAAAAAAAGGTGACGGCAGTATTATGACGGCGCACAAAGGCGTGGATAAGGTTTTATTTGCGATTGCCGCAGTCGTATTCTCCGTACAATGTATTTCCTTGTTGCTCCCGATTGCGTGGATGTTTATTATGTCCTTCAAAGAAGGGACGGCTTATATGGACGAAAGCGCATTCACTTTCCCTAAAATAATGTCCTTCAAGCCTTTCAAAATTTTGTTGGATTATAAAAATTATACCCAAGCATATAAAAATCTCTATCACGAAATGTCGAGCACCAGCTTTTTCGGTATGGTATTCAACTCCCTTTGGTACACCGTTTTACAGGCGGGGCTGGCTTGCTTCACGCCGTGCATAACGGGCTACGTAATGAGCAAATACCGTTTCAAGGGCAGAGAATTTATCTATGCGGTAGCGATTACGTCGATGACCGTACCCATCGTAGGTTCAAGCGTTTCGACAATGAAGCTCTTTCACGCTTTGCTTCTGTACAATAACCCGTTAAGACTTGTCGTTGGCGGCTTGGCAGGGTTCGGCGGTTCGTTTATCGTCTATTACGGATTTTGGAAAGGGGTAAGCTGGGCATATGCGGAAGCCGCGCAAATCGACGGCGCAGGCCCGTATACTATTCTTTTTCAAATAATGCTTCCGCAGGCATTACCCGTTATGCTGACCTATTTCATCACGGGCGCAATCGGGGCTTGGAACGAATACGAATCCATCATTTTGTATATGCCCGATTATCCTACGCTTGCCGTGGGGTTATTCGAGTTCCAAAACGAAGCGCGTGACGATATGCCGGCATACTACGCAGGGCTTGTCATTTCAATGATACCGACCATCACGATATTTGCGATTTTCTCGGATAAGATTATGCGTAGCGTTTCTATCGGCGGATTAAAAGGCTAAAACCGTTCTCGTTGCAAAGCGCAAGCTTGCATACGGAACGAGAAAAGTAAATAAAAGAAAAAATAAAAAAAGGAAGAGATAATGATGAAAAAATCAATCAAAAAAGGTTTAAGTATGGCAGGCGCGTTGCTTTTGACGGCAAGCCTTGCATTACCCGCGGTAGGCTGCGGTAAAAAGGTGGACAACTCGGAAAACACGTTGGAAATTTTCGTGGTGCCCGCAGGCTACGGCACGCAATGGCTTACCGACCTTATCAAGGCGTTCAAAGAGCAGGATTGGGTCAAGGAAAAATATCCGAAGCTGAACATTCCCAAACCCGGCGGAAATACCATTTCCGACTATATCCCTTCGCAAATCACGTCGGGCGGTAAGGTAAACACGGTAGATTTGTTCTTCTCCTGTCAATCCATTGCAAACAAATACGTGACGGGCGGGAAATACTTTGAAGACTTATATACGGACGTGTATAACAGCACCGTTCCGGGCGAAGGGGAAACCAAAGTCAAGGACAAGATGAACGCGCAAATTTATCAGGAAGAAGCCTTTACGCATAAGGGAGAAACCAAGTATTACGCGATGCCTTGGATTAACGGTATGATGGGGATTATGTACAACGAAGCCCGCATCAAGAAATATCTTGGCGAAGATTACGTGATGCCCCGCACGACGGACGAACTTTTGCAATGTACCGAAGATTTAAAGGCGGCAAAGGATTTCCCCGATAAGGATAGACCTTGGGTATTCTCCGACGGCAGCCGTTATTTCAATGCGCCGTTCGTCGTTTGGTGGTCGCAATACGAAGGTAAGCAGCAGTATCTCAATTACTGGAACGGTTGGGACGACGACGAAAGCTTTACCAACGCCAACTTCTCGCAAACGGGCAGACTGCGCGCATTGGAAATGTATCAGGACCTGATTGGCAAACGTCCTACTTATAAAGATGAAAACGGTAAGGAACAAAAAGGCAACTACCACGGAGATTCGCAAACGGAAACCGCGTTCGCGCTGCAACGCTCCTTTGTAACGGGTAAAACGGGCGTGTTTATGGCAATCGGGGACTGGCTGTTGACGGAAACGTCTGCAACCGAAGCACAAAAGCAAGATATCCGTATGCTGAAAATGCCCGTAATTAGTTCGATTGCGGAAACGCTTACCTTCTGGGCGGAAGAAGACGGCGTGGTATATAAAGATCTTACGGCGGACCAAAAGAAGGGGTACGATAGCAAGCTTTCCTGCATCGTACAATGTGTGGACGATGGTATGACCTACGAACAGGCGAAAGCCGCATTCGCGACGAAAGGCTATGGCGAATTGAATTCCAAGGATTTCAAGAAAATCAACGAAGCCCGCAATATGATGTACCGTATGACGGGGCACGAAGCGTTCATTCCGTCCTATGCAACGGGTAAAGCGATTGCAAAAGATTTCCTTCGCTTTATGGCGACGGATATCGGTATTAAAACCTTTATGAACGCGACCAAGGGCTCGCTTACGCCGTATAATTATCAGGCGGACGCAGCTACGCTTGCTACCTATTATCCGATGCAGCAAGACCATTATGCGTATATGAAAACGGTAGTTTCCTTACCGCCCGAAAGCGTATTTAAATTACATTACTCAGGCGGTGTAGGGCAAATGACCAAATGGCCGTCTTTGGAACAGGCGTTCGCAGCACAAAAGGCTGGGGATAGAAAGTCCGCTTGGCAGGTTTATCAACAAGATATTGAAGAATGGACGACTTCCAAATTTGAAACGGCATTGAAAAAGGCTGGCTTATTAGGCTAATAAGGCAACGGAGAAAACGATGAAAAATAAAAAAATATTTGCAAAATATCTCCGCCGTTTCGGCGCGCTCTTTGGCAGCGCGCTGATGCTGGGGGTAACCGCGTGCGGCGATTCGAGCTCAGGCAATAAGAAATCCGCAGCGCCTACCAAGGTGTGGGCAGCGTACGGCACGGAGAAAATTTTACAGGAATTGGATTATTCCGCAAGACACGATGAAAAAACCTTGCGCATTTCCGCTTTCCGTAACGAATATGAAGCGGCGCAAATTGTAATCACCGCGGGCAAGCAAGGGAAATATACCGTGGAAACGTCCGACCTTACCACGTCGGACGGCAAGGTGCTTTCCAAGGACGCTTTCCAAATTTACCATTGCAAATACGTGCATTTATCTACCATAAAGGACAGCGGCGTAAAGACGTCCGTTGGGGATTATCCCGACGCGTTGCTCCCTTACGACGTTGCGTTGGATTATCAGGAAAACGTGGTGGAAAAAGGGGAAAATCAAAGCGTTTGGGTAAGCTTGCGTACGGACAAGGAGCAAAGCGCGGGCGTTTATAACGGCAACTTCAAGGTGACGTTTGCAGGGCAGGAATATTTCGTACCCGTCAGCGTAACCGTTTACGACTACGCGCTTTCCGACGAAACGCACGTAAAAACGTCGTTCGGTATCAATTACGATTGGGTTTCCTATGCGGAATTGGATTCTTCCTTTGAATTGATGCAAGCCTATTACGACTTCTTCTTAGAACACCGCATTTCGCCGTCTGATTTCCCTATGGCGCTCACCAACAGCTATACGGCGTATGGCGAAGATTACGAATTGTTCCTTGAAGACGTGGTTGCGGCAGCGAAAAACGTGAAATGCTCGGTATTCCGTTTGCCGACGGTCGGCTCGTCGACTACCGTTACGTATATCGACCAAGACGGCAAGGAAGCAAAGGCAAGTATTGCCTGCTTAGACGAAACGCAATATAAAAAGTTTTTAAAAGCGATTGCCAACCGTGCCTTGGTAGAAGATTTAAACCTTTTCAAAAAGGCGTACACCTATATTACGTTCTGCGACGAATACGACGCGACGGGTAGCTTGATCGGGGAAGTTAAGGTGAAGTATAACTACAATGCGGTAAGGCGTTATAATGCGGATATTGCCGATTGGATTGACCAAACGCTGACCTGCCCCGAAGGTATGACGGAAGAACGATTTACCCAGTTAAAGGCGGAAATGCGTCATAGCTTGGAAACGATGGCGCACCTTTTGACGGGGGAATCCTTGAAAGGGGTGCTTAACCACGTGGGCTTGGAAGGGGATATTCCCCGCGTTACGTTTGTTCCTACCATTGATAAATACGCGGACGAAAGCTATTTGGCGGACGCGCATCAATATGCGAAAGATCAAGGCACGGACGTTTGGACGTATACGGCGGTAAACCCTACCGCGCCTTTCCCTACCTACCACACCGAAGACCAGCTGCTCTCCGCAAGATTGCTCAACTGGATGATGTACGATTACGACATTAAAGGGAATTTATTTTGGAGCTCAACGCTCTATAAATATACCAACACGCAGGTGCAGGTACAGGATTATTACGGAGAGCATTTACGCTATCCGGGTATGAACGGAGACGGTATCCTGCTTTATCCCGGACGTCAATACGGCATTTCGGGTCCCGTTTCTTCCATTCGTTTGGACGCTATCCGTGACGGAAACGAAGATTACGATTTGTTTTACGAGCTGGAAGAAATGTATTTAGACCGTGGAATTTCCGCGGAAAATTTCGAAAAGATTTTCGCGTTTGTGGCAAACGGCTTATATGCGAATGCGCGCGTCAGCTATCCAAGCGAATATATGGATACAGAGCTGCTGCAAGCCTTTGCAAAATCCAGGGATATGCTTGGCGATTTGTTGGAAATGGCGCATAACGCGGGCGTAATGGTTGAAGATTATCAAAAAAATCTCAACGACGTAACCGTACGCATTTCCGCACCGGCGGGCATTGCGTTAAAGCTCAACGGGCAGTCGGTAAGCGGCACGCAAGTCGGCGGCGTTGTGCAGTACGAGCTTTCCGTAAACCTTACGCAAACTACCGCGTTTGCATTGACGGCGGAAGCGGACGGAAAAACGTACGATTTATCGTTGCCTTTGGGCAATCCCGCAAACATTCAGGCTGGCTCGGTACTGGCGGATAAGGTGACGGGCAATAACTCGTCCGTAGAAACGACGGCGGAAAGCGCAACGCTGGAAGATAAGCAAGTAACCAAGATTACGGCGCAGGATACCGACAAGGGAAAACCTGCCGTCAAGTTAGACCTTTCGGGCTTGGATATTGATGAAAAATACACGACGCTCACCGTAAAGGTATACAACTATGGCGACGCCATTACGCTAACGGCAGCAGGCCGCTGCGTCAAGATGAGCGGTTACTTTGTCGTCACGGACGAGCCGATTGTGTTGCAAAACGGTTGGAACGAAATCGTTGTCAAAATCACCGATTTCAACTGCAAAGAACAAGGCGAGTTAAGCATATTGCGTATGACCTTTGGCTTGGAAACGGGCGAAGAATTGACGGACGCGATACAAATCGCCGTCGGTGAAATTATTTTGGAGGGGTAAGGCATATGAAAGCAAGAAAATTTATATATCTTACGTTCTCTGCGGCGTTGGCATTTACGGCGGCGATGGGCGCGGCTTGCGGTACGGAAAAAGCGGTGGTTGCGCCCAACCCCATCCGCCTTGTCAACGGCTATGAATCGCAGCTGGATTTAAACTCTATGATGATGTATAACGCGTTGGGTAAGGTAAGCGTTAATCAGGACGCACAGTTCGTCCGCAACGGAAAGGCAAGCGCAAAGGTTACCGTAATGGCAGATCCGTTCAACGGCGTTTACGACGCGTATACGCCCCGTTTATATCAAGCGATGCACATCAAAAAGGACGGTAGGGATTATACCGATTTTACGGACACCTACATTGTGGAGCTGGACGTATATAACACCAGCGAAAAGGAAGAGAAATTTGGCGTGTCCCTGTACTATTCGTACTATGAAGGAACGGGAGCAAGCGAGTGGTATACCCTTGCGCCCAACGCTTGGACGACCGTTCGTTACCGCGTAACGAGAGAAACCATTCCCACCGCAACGGTCAATGGAGAAACCGTCCGCAAGGTGGAAGGGGTAAACTACTTATTTGAAAGACAAAAAGAAGAAGTAGATTTCTATTTGGACGCGCTGCGCGTATATAAGACGAGCGAAGCCATCGGCGAAACGGTAAAATCTGAATCGAGAGAAAACGAGTTTGCCGCATTTGACCAGCTTTGGCAGGTAACGGGGTTAAAAATCAACGGAAACGTGGGCCGTCCGGCGGCTTCCCTTTCCCGTGCGTTTACCACGGACGGCGGAGCGTCTTTGCGTTTGGATATGCCCCAAGAAGCAAGCGGTGGCTATATCTATTTGGTATTAAATGCAAAGTCCTATTGTCGCGAATTGGATTTTACGGAATATGGCGATGACGCCGCGTTGTGCTTCGATTTGTATGCACCGTCTAGCGACGGGTTCAACGGCACGCTGCATTTCTACCTTTATTCCGCAGGCAAAACGGGCTATATTTACGAGGCGGAATATATGCTGGGCGCGGGGAACGTGTATCGGATACGTATTCCCGCTTCCGAAATCAACGCTTCGGAGCTTGCGGACGTGGACAACGAAGCTTGTTTCCAAACCTTGACGGAAATACGCTTTGGTTATCATTCTAAAAACACCGACGGCGCAAAAGTATTATATATGGATAACGTTCGCATTGAAACGGCGAAATAATAGATAAGGAGAAAAAGATGAGAAAGAAAGTTTTATTGTTGGCGGTATGTGCGTTGGTCAGCGCAGGCGCGATGGTTGCTTGTCAATCCGACGCTCCTACCTATTCGGGGGACGACGGCTATCAAAACAGCGACTGGGAAACTTCGGGAAAGCTCACTGATTACTATTTCGTGGGCGACGACGGCGCTTTAAGCGAAACGCTGCCCCAACCGGAAATCACGGTCAACTACGGCGATAACGTTTTCGTTCCGTCTCCTGCGGTCGTGGACGGCAAAGGCAACGTTTTGGAAGTCAATAAAAAGATTACGCTGCGCGAAGGCGGTGAAGAAATCGTTTTGGCGGGCGGAAGCTTTTTTGCCAACGACGCTTGCGGTTATAAGGTAGAGTATACCATTACCCTTGCTACGGGCGCGAAAAAGACGGAGCAAGCCATCATCAAGGTTGTCGGTGCGGAAAATATTTGGTCGGAAGGCGATATAACGGTCGGCGTCCAAGATTTGGCGACGGTGAAAGAAGCAAAGCTTATCAACAACAAGCAAGCGGAAAGCTATCGGCTTACCGATTTACTCTCTGGCGACGAAAAGACGAAGCTGGAAAATTACGCGCAAAAGGGTAGCGTCGTTTGGAAAGGGATTTCTGCGGACGGCGAACAATTCGATATCGCCGACGGCGTTTTCAGCTTTACCGAAAATGGCGTGGGAACGTACACCGTTTACGCGCAATATACTACGGCGGATTACAGCTTTGTGGCGTTTGCGGACGTGGTTAAATTCTACGACGCGGCAACGTCCTTAATTGAAAACGGTCAAATTATCGGCGTGGAAGAACTGACGGCGAAAAAACAAACCAAGCTTTTGGATTTGGAAGGCGCGTCTACCTATACGCTGACGAATTTGTTGACCCAAGACGAAAAGCAGGCGTTTGCGCAGTATCAAACCCAAGGGCAAATCGTTTGGAATTTGATACCGAGAAAGGGTGGCACGCCCATCGCGCTTGCGGACGAAACGGTAAACTTTGCACAGGTTGAAAAGGCAAACTACGGCGTCTTTGCACACCTTGTCAAGGACGGCGTGAAAGAAGTGATTTACGGCACAAACGTAGATTTTTACGACGTGGACGACGATTGCGTTTGGACGACGGTTTCCGAACAAAATCTTGCTTGTGTAGCAATTTCTTCGCAAAGCAAGCTGGATAGAACCACCGTTTCCATGGCAAACACTACCGAAGGCGCGGTGGCGGGAAATAAGGCGTATTATCAAATCACTTCCACGGGTGGAAGTCAGGCGTACACCTTAAATCTTTCCGCGATCCACAGCAAGGAATATTATCAAACGTTCGTTGGCTTGGAAGTGTTCGTTCGCTTTGATATTTATATGGAAGGGAAAGGGGCTAACCCTGAAACGGACACTGTGCGCGCAGGCTTTGTCAAAGCGGAAGGCGTTTCCTTTAACGGAGAAGTATGCACCTATCGCAGACAGATAATGATGAATCAATGGTACACGGTACAAATGCCTTTGGACGATTTCTTGCTTGCAAATTGGGAAAACGGAATGTTCCATATCGAGAGCGGTTTTGACGTCAACGGCACTATCTCTACGGCGCAGGAAACTACGCTTTACGTGGGTAACGTGCAAATCGGGCAAGACACGTCCGAAATGGCAAGCGGCGAACAAATGATTGACCTGCAAGGTAAAACGCAATGCACGTTGATTTCCTTGTTCGATAGCGAAACGCAAAGCAAAATTGAAAATATGGACGGCGCACAATGGAAGCTGTACCCCGTGGGCGGCGGCGAAGGGATTTCCGTAAGCGACACGGTAGATTTCGCTTCCGTTCCCAAAGGCTATTATACGGTATCGGCAACGCGCGGGCAATTCGTCGTATGCGGCGTGAACGTCGACTTCTACGACAGCACGGACGGCTTTGAATGGAATACGTATTTTTCCGCTTCTAACGCGCTTATCAAAGGCAGCGCGGTGACGGCGGAGGTTGCTACCGACCCGTTCAATGCAAAAGGTCAATACTATAAATTGTCGCAAATCGGCAGCGCGTCGATATCTATTATGCCTTCGCATAGCGACGCGTACTATCAGCAATATAAAGGGCAGGGCGTTTCGTTATTGCTCGATTACTATTTGGATACGGACAGCAACGAAATGAACGTCGTGTTCTGCGGCTATACGGGCGGTAAACAACGCGCGGGCAAAACGTGGCTTACGGAAACGATTTCGCTGGATACGCTGCTGGAACAATGGACGGTACTTTTCGACCCTGCAAAGAAGGATAATTGGTCGGATTCGATGATGACGAAGGTTTCCGCGAGCGCGTTCGACGTATACGTGGGCAATATCCGCTTCGACGTAGCTTTGGTAGGGGCGGTACAGGACGCCCAAACGCGGCTTGCAAACTTTAACGGTAATGCTTCTTACGATTTACAAAACGTGCTTAGCGCGGGCGGCGTGGATTCGAATTTGTATAGCGGTACAACGGTAACCTGGACGTTTACGCCCTTGCTTGGCGGCGATACGGTTTCTCTTATGGGCAACGAAGCAACAACGGCAACGGTAGAAAAGAAAGCCTACAACGCTACGGCAAGCGTCACTCGCTTGGGGAAAGTGCTTCCCATTTACACGGGCGTAGTAGACTTCTACGACGAAACGGACGGTGTGGTTTGGAACAACGGCTACAATGCCAGCGACGTCACAATTAAACTGGATAAAGCAGGGGTTACCAAAGGCGTGGCTACCGATCCCGCAGGCAAAACGGGCAGCTATTATCAAATCACGACGGAGAACGCGCAATTCTTGGCAATCATCGCACCGATGCATACCAAGGCATATTATCAAACGATGTCGGGAAAGAGCTTCTATTTCGACGTTTACGTAGATAGTGCGGCAAACGTAGACACCTTAATGGCGTTTGCAGCCAACAAAATTATCCACGTATACGGTTCAAAGTGGACGGAAATTTCTATCGCCGTTGATGACGTTCTTGCAAACTGGGACAACATATTCAACGCACAAAGAACCAACGACTGGAAAGACGCGATTTTGATGACGAGAGACGCAACCAGCACGACCATCTATATCGGTAATTTCCGTTCGACGTCCAACGCATAACAAAGAAAAATAATTAAAAAGGAGATAAAAGATGAAAAAATCAATTTATCAAGACCCGTCTTTATGGATTATCTATATCAGTCAAGACGTGGTCACGGCGTCCGATCCGTTTGCGGAAAACGATATGCCAGATCCTTTCAAAGGCAGCAGCTTTAGTGGGGGTGAAGGCAAATGAAACGTAAAAGCTTACTTTCTATTTTAACGATATCCGCCCTCGGTTTTGCGGCGTTTGGCGTAGCTTCGTTGCACGCGCCTATTGCACACGCGCAAAATCAAGCCGAAACGCCCATCGCTTGGATGGAAGACGGCGCGTCGGTGCGCTTTTCCGGTACGGGCAGCGGTTTGCGTTTCACAATGCAAATCAGAGCCGACCAGTTTGACGAAAACGCAACGTACGGTATACTTATCGCGCCCGAAGACGGCTACGTGCTTTCGGAAGAAAACGTGTTCGGCGCTAACGCCATTTATAATTGGGCGGTAAAGGACGAAAACGGTGAATGGAAATATACGCCGGAAGATGGAAAAACGCAAATTGTCAACCTTGTCACGCAAGGCTTTAACGACGACGTTGCCATCGTCAACGGCGAAAGCGTTGCAGTCAAAGAATTTTACGGTTCGCTGGTTGACCTTGACGCAAGCAATTTCGCAAGAGAATTCCGTGGCGTAGGCTATATCCGCACGGGTACTGCGCCTGAAAATTACGACTATACCCTTGTAGGGGATAGCGATAACGTACGCTCGATGGCATACGTAGCGCAGCTTGCTATTGAAGATACCAGCGACAAAGCGCCTACGGGCGATCAAAAAACGCAGCTGCAGCAAAAATATCTTGATAAGGTAGCAGACATAGCTTCGTCCTATACCCAAGAATACTATTTGCAGCAAACGGACGGTTCATATCAAAAGCTGGAAGAATTGACGGAAACCTTCTCCGCATATAACGGCGTGGAAACCACCATCGGCGATTCCGTCAGCTTCGTTGCAAAAGAAATCGCAGGCGCAACTTTCGACGCGGAAAACGAAAACAACGTTTTGTCGGGTACGGTTTACGCCAACGGCAAGCTTGTTTTGAAAGGGTATTATACGAGAACGCCTATCCAAACGATACAGGGCGAAGCACGTATGGTGGAAGTAGACGGCGAATATAACCTTGCCAACCTGCTTACGGGCAGCCAAGCGGAAACGTTTAAGCAATATTCCGCGCTTGGCGAAATCGTTTGGAGCTTCAACGACGTAGCCTTGGAAAGTGCTACGGTAGATTTCTCCACAACGGCGAAGCGGGCGTACACCGTAACGGCAAAGCTTGGGGAAGAAGTAGCGTACACGGCGGAAATTGATTTCTATAACGAAAACGAAACCGTTTGGTCGTTTGGCGTAAGCGCGGACGATTTGGTGATTAAATTAAATAAAGAAGGGGTTACGAAAGGCGTAATTACCGACCCTGCGGGCAAGGTGGGCGATTTCTACCAAATCACCACGGAAAACGTGCAATACCACGCGTTTATAAAACCCATACATACCCAAGCATACTACGAAAGATTGCAAGGCAAAGGCATTGTTTTAAACTTCTCCGTTTATACGACGGCAAGCACAAGCACGGATACGTTAATGGCGTTTGGCGTCGACAGTATCACGCACGTTATGGGCTCAAAGTGGTACGATATCACAATTTCGTTGGATGACTTGCTGGGGAATTGGGCAAAAGTTTTTGATGATGGTATTGTAACGAACTGGAAAGACGCAATGCTGATGACAAGAGACGCAACGTCTACCACGTTCTACGTAAGTGAAGTTACCTGTTCGATTGAGAGCGGAAGCGTTGTAGAAGAAACGACGGTTCGCTTGATTGACGTGAACGGCAGCGATACGTATAATATGGGCGCAGTTTTGACAGGCGCGGGCATTTCTACCGAACACGACGTGATTTATACGTTGTCCCCTGTAAGTGCGGGCGAAGACGTAGTTATCACCGACGACTTTATCCGTTTCGATACCGCGGCAAAGAGAGCGTACAACGTAACGGCAAGCATATTTGTACACGGCTTGCAAGCGCCTATCTATAAGGGCATCGTGGATTTCTACGATTCTAACGAAGCGCCCGTTTGGGTAACCGACGTAAGCGCGGACGACGTTGTGATTAAAAACAAGACAGCCGGCGTTGCAAAAGAGGGCGTTACAAAGGGTGTTGTAACCGATCCTGCAGGCAAGACGGGTATGTATTATCAAATCACAACAACGACCAGCACGCAGTTCCACGCCTTTATTTCTCCTACGCATACGCAAGAATATTATCAGTTGTTCCAAGGCGCGAATATTAACTTGACGTTCGAGTTATATCATAATGGGAAGTCGACCATTGAGATGGCGTTTAATGCGGACTCGACCACGAAGCCGAGCGGCTCTACTTGGTATACGTA
>JAZSGC010000091.1:0-7250 GCA_045532525.1 Candidatus Scatosoma sp. | reverse complement strand
GGTTTGCTGGTGCACCGTAAGAGGTTCGAACTCCTAGCCTTCGGTTCCGTAGACCGACGCTCTATCCAGTTGAGCTAACAGTGCGTTATATAAACACCTTTCGTCAAAGTGCTTATATAGTATAAAATGTTTTCAAATATTTGTCAACTGTTTTTGCGCTGTTTTATAAGGTTTTATAAAAAACTTTTTTCCGCCAACGAACCGCGTTTCCGTGCCGTTTCGCGCATAACGCTCGTCACATCAGCAACGCCGCCGCGCCAAGCAGCCCTGCGGAATTCCCAAGCGCCGCAATTTTAATCGTCACCTTAGGTCCAAGCTCGCCCGCGAAGATTTCCTTATCCAAAATCGCCTGCAAAGGCTTCACCAAAACGTCGCCCTGCGCGCACACGCCGCCGCCCAAAAGCACGATTTCAGGACGGAATATGTTGGCAAAATTCGTAATACCAAAAGCCAAGCTTTCAATGTAGCCGTCCACAACCGCTTTTGCGTACGCGTCCGTATGCATATAATCAAAGGCGGTTTTGCCCGTAACCTTATCCAAGCCGCCGCATTCCCACATTTTGCTATCCGAATGCGCCTGCATTGCACGTTTGGTGTCACGAATCAACGCCGTCGCCGAAGCATATGCTTCTAAGCAACCTTTTCTGCCGCAGCTGCACGGTTCGCCGTGCTGTGCAATCACCATATGTCCAAGCTCCGCGCCCGCGCCTTTATTGCCGTCCAAAAGCACGCCTTCGGCAACTACACCGCCGCCTACGCCCGTACCAAGCGTCAGCATTACCACGTTTTCAAAGCCCTTTGCCGCACCGAACTTGACTTCGCCGAGCGCCGCAACGTTAGCGTCGTTAGCAATCTTCACACGCAAGCCCGTCAACGCAGAAACCTGTTCGCCGATACGGAAATCCTGCCATTTTAAATTGTTAGAATAAATCACGTTGCCCGCTTTGCTGTCAATCATTCCGGGCACGCCCATTCCCAAGCCTTCCATATCGTCCTTGGACAAACCGAGCTTCGCCATCAAGGCATTCGCAAGCTTGGCGATATTGTTCGCCACGCCGTCCGCGCCCTTTTCGCTTTCCGTCGGGGTCTTGTCCTGAACAATAATATTCCCTAAATCGTCGACGATGCCGCCCTTGATAAACGTACCGCCCAAGTCAATTCCCACGTAATATTTACGCACTTCCGCACAAATCAAATGCATTTTTCCGCACAAAGCAACCTTGCCATAGCCCGCAGGCACAAACCAGCTATCCCCTGCGGAAACTTTTTTCCCGTCTATCTCACCGCAGCCTTCTACACAAATCAGGCATTTGAAAGAATTTTTATCCGCCGTCAACCCCGCTTTTCCGTCCACGCGCACCGAAGTCGTCGTGAAATAACGGCTCAGCCCCAGCAGTTCCCCTTGTTCGGTGGAAATCTTCAAAGGCGCATATTCGTACTTTTTCAAGCTAGTCACCTTTAACGCCTTTTCTACGTGCAATTCGCGCTCGTTTCCGTTTTTATCCTTTCTGCCGTAGTCGTACACGCGATAGGTCAAATTGCTGTTTTGCTGAATTTCACAAATTAAACAGCCTGCGCCGATGGCGTGGATCGTACCCGACGGAATAAAATAACATTCCCCCGCTTTCACTTGGAAGAAATTTAAAAGCTCTAACAGCGTATGATCGGCAATCGCCTTTTCATACTCCGCTTTCGTCACGTCGCGCTTGAAACCGAGATAAATCCCCGCGCCCTCGTCCGCTTCGACGATATACCACATTTCCGTCTTGCCAAAGCTGTTTTCGTGTTCCAGCGCATACGCGTCGGAAGGGTGTACCTGCACGGACAAATCCTGCTTGGCGTCAATCAGCTTTGCCAGCGTGGGAAAGAAGGAAAAACCTTCGCAGTTTTTTCCCAAGTCCGCCGCCGTTACGCTTTCTTGCAGCGTTTTGCCATCTGCCAAACGCGTAGGCCCGTCTTTATGGAAAGAAAGCTCCCAGCTCTCCGCGATCGGATTTTTGTCCGTTTGCTTGCCGTACTTATCGCGCAGCTTCACGCCGCCCCAAATATTGTCCTTGCATTCGGGATATAATTTTACGATTTCCATTTGCTTCTCTCCTTATTTCGTGTTGAAATCTCCGCCGACGACGCGGCGATGTTTATCGTTACGGAACTGCCGTCGCCCGTTATTCGCCAACGCTTTCCGCTTCTTCTATGACCTTTTCCTGCAACTGCGTAATCACACCCACGCTTTCCCCATCCAACAAAGCAGGCGAGTTGCCTTCTTCCATTTTTTCGCCGCCCTGCGCGCTTTTGCCGTATTCTTCGTCGTAGCCGTCGCGATTGTACAACGCTTCTTCCTGCTTTTCCGCTTCTAAACGCGCCATTCGCGCTTTGATATTCTTGCGTACGATAGACGAAAAGGAAATGATATATACACCGAGTATCAGCATCACCAAGCACACGGAAAAACCGCTGATAGCGTTAAAAACGATAGGGTCAAAATCTGAGAAAAAGGCATTAAAAATTGCCGTTTGTAGAGTAAATACAGATACGAGCGCCGCCGCGAGATTGATATATTTCACCGCCCGCACCGCCAAGTCGTCCTTCGTCGTCGCCTTGACGAAGCTTATAATGGACGCAAGCACGCGATACGCCGCATATCCTGCAAAAATATACACCGCCAAAACGGGCAGCTTGGACTCACTAACCCCAACAATCATCGTATGCACAACGGAAATTGCCATTGCCAAGGTCAGCGCAATCATCACGATGCCGCAATAGCGATACGTACCTGCCTTTGCACGCTGCAAGGCAAAATAATCGTCCTTATACCGCTGTTCGTCGCGGATATTTTGGAGCAGTACGCCGCCGCGCGCCGAAGTCAATAAAATATAATACGCCGCCAAGGCGCCAAACCAAAGGGAACGGCTTACAAGCGCCATCGACGACATAAACGCCGTGTATCCAACGTTGGAAACAAAAGTACACACCGCAAAAAACATACTGCGGAATTCATAGCTTTTATGCAGGTTGCGGGTAAAGGTATATTTATCCGCTTCCCTTAACAGTTTTCTAAACATTCGCACGAAAAATACGACGATGATAAAAATCGTGTATAAACACGGAACCACGCAAAACGCGCACGCCAAAATAGCGTACAAATTCAGCCAATCGTCTAAAATGGACGTAACGATGGCAAGCGGAAAAAGCACGAACGACGCAATAAAGCTCATTATCGCAATCCAGTTCGGCGGGTTACGCAATCTTTTCCAAAACGTTCTTCCTTTGCTTTCCTTTGCCATATCCTTATCTTTTGCAGGATTTTACGTTCAACGCATACCTGCCCCTACCATTTTATAAATCAAACGCGATAGCCGTAATATCGTCCGAGAATTTTTCTCCGCTGAATACGCCCACCGCCGCCCGCAATTTTCCAATAAAATCTTCGGCGTTTTGCGATTGCATCAGCACGTTTTCCGCGCGCTCGATACCAAACTGTTCTCCGCGCGCGTTCACGCACTCGGTAATCCCGTCCGTCAAAAGCACGAGAATATCCCCTCGCTTGAACGGCAGCTCGTTTTCCTTGTATTCAAAGTCGCTAAACCAGTTGGAAATAGGCGGCGCGGGCGATTCTATCTCGTTGATACCCAGCGAATTTTTTAATAAAATGGGCGCGTTATGTCCCGCCACCGCATAGCGCAGCGTTTGCGTTTTTTCATCAATACGCACCGCCGTCACCGTGATATACGAACGCTCGTCTTGGTCAAGCTCGTTAAACTTTCCATTGAGTTCGGACAATGCCAACGCCAAATTTTGTTGCTTTCTATTAAAGCCCGCTTTCACGAATGCCGAAAGCATACCTGCGGAAATCCCCTTGCCCGATACGTCGGCAAGCACGCCGTAGGTTTGCCCGTCCAGCTCGTACACGTCGGGCAAATCGCCGCCGACGCCGAGGCAGGGAATATACATATACGAGTATTTCACGCCGCCCATACTCTTGCCCGCAGGCAAAAGCCGCCGTTGCATTTGCTGCGCGGAAAGCATTTCCCGCTCCATTTCCGTTTGATACGTGCCGTCCGTCAAGCCCAAAAACAGCTTACCCTTTTCGTCGATGGGCAAGATGCGTATGCGCACCGAAACCGTATCCGTGCGATTGCCGTGGCGGACGTTGGTATGCACCGTTTCCGTCTTTTCCGCATTCTCCGCCACCGCCGTTTTCATCGTCCGCCAAAAGGCGCAAAATTGACAAGCCTTCTTTTCGCCGCAAGCCCCGTTTTCGCTGCAACCGAGCACGCCGCCCAAGCTGCCGCAAGGCTTCGCGCCGTCCGAGCAAGAACGTCGAAAAGCCGCGTTCGTGAATTTCACGCGCAGCTTATCGTCGAACACGAACACCCCTTCGGGCATCGCGTTTAGTATTTTTTTGTACGTTCCGCTCAACATATGCTTTAAGACTTCCTTACCACTCTTTTGCGCAACGCGCGAGAATATTTACGGACAATAAAACTTTAAGCCCGTCCGCACTTTTGCGTGGAATTTTAAATCGGGATACAGCTCGCCGTCCAGCTGAGAAATACAAGGCACGTCGGGGGTAACGATTAGCTCGTCACAAAGGCAATAATGGCTCTTGACATACTCCAAAATTTTGCCTTTCATCAACGTGATCAACGCCTTGATAAGCGCAAGCTTCCCACCGATACAATCGACAATCAACGCGCTGATTTTGCCGTCGTGCGGGTCGGCTTTGGGGCAAATGGGAATACCGCCGCCATACACCTTTCCGTTACAAACGTCCACCAAAAGCGCGTTATGACGGGTTTCCTGACCGTCGATTACAACGGTCACGGGATAGCCCTTAAAGACAAAAAAGCTCTTTAAAAGACTGATAAAATATTTCAATTTTCCGCGCATTTTACCGCGGGAGCAACGCTCTAACACGTCCACGTCCATACCGATACCGCCCACGTTCATACAACGTCTGTTCGATACTTCCAGATAGTCGGTGTTTTTCGCTTCGCCGTCTAAAATAATATTGGTTGCCTTCGTCACGTCCAAGGGCAGCCCCAAGCACGCCGCAAAATCGTTGCCCGTACCCGAAGGAATTAACCCCAGCGTGCAAACGGACGGGTCAACCATACCGTTCAACACTTCGTGCAGCGTACCGTCGCCGCCGAGCACGATAAGCTCCGTTTCCCCGCGTTCGGTCAACTCCCGCGCAATACGCTCGCCGTCGTGTGCTTCGCAAGTGCCGTGCACTTCATACTCCAAGCCGCGCTCTTGCAACAGCTTCTCCACAACCAATAGGTTTTTTGCCGCCTTCTTCTTTCCCGAAATGGGATTGTAAATTAAATGTAGCATAACCTTCCTTTGTAAAAAACGTAGGCTTCTTACGCCCTATGAAAGGGCTATTTGATATTTTTTAGTATTTCTATTATATAACACTTTGCGAAGAATTGCAATTCATTTTTAAATTTGTTATAATGTAATTATAAAATTTTTTCTAAAAGGAGAGAAAAATGCGTAAAATTTTACCGAAAACGCTTATATCGCTGGCGGAAAACGCGCCTTTCTCCCTTTACGTTGTCGGCGGAACAGTCCGCGACCATTTGGCAGGGCTAGCGACAAAGACCAAAGATTTTGACATTTGCTCTCCCACCCCCGCCGACGTTTTTGCCGAATACGCCAAAATGCAAAACTTTTCTATCAAGTCGGTATTCCGTAATACGGGAACGGTAAAATTACAAGACGAAAACGGAACGGAATACGAGTATTCCTGTTTCCGTTCGGATAAATACGTCCGCGGGGTACACGTACCCGTTGCCGTTTACTTCACCGACGATATTACTTTGGACGCGCGTCGCCGCGATTTTACCGCAAACGCCGTGTACTACGACGTAGCAAAAAATCAATTTCTTGACCCGCTAAATGGAATGACGGCAATTCAAGAAAAACGCTTCACCACCGTCGCGCCCGCAAAAAAGGTGTTCGGGGAAGACGGCTTACGCCTGATGCGCCTTGCGCGCCAAGCCGCCGAAACAGGCTTTGCACCCGACGCGGAATGTTTACAAGGCGCAAAGGACAACGCCGCGCTCATCGACGACGTCACCCCCGAACGCGTATACGCCGAGCTTTCCGCAATTTTACGTGCCGAAGAAAAATGCGGCAATACCGACGGCGCGTATCAAGGCTTGCAGTTGCTCAACGAAACGGGCGTTTTGGCACGAATTTTGCCCGAGCTGACGCTCGGCAAAGGTATGGCGCAGCGCGCGGATTTCCATAAATACGACGTGCTCGAACATTCTTTGCGCGCCGTGAAATATTCTTCGCCGCAGGTACGGCTCGCCGCTTTACTGCACGACGTCGGCAAGCCGCTTTGCACCCTTCGCGATGGAAACGTACACGCGCACCCGACGGAAGGACAAGCTTTGGCGAAAAAAATTTTACAACGCTTGAAAGCGCCTAAAAAAACCGTGGAGCACGTTTGCGCGCTTGTACAATGGCATATGTACGATTTGGATTGTAAAACGAGCGAAAGCAAGTTGCGCCGTTTCTTTGTAGAGCATTTCCCTATCTTGGACGATTTATTGCTTTTGAAGCAAGCGGATTTTTCCGCTTGTACGGACGATTTATCCATTGCGCCCACCTGCGCGCGTTGGACGGCACTCCTTGAAAAAATGAAAACGGAAAATGCGCCCTTGACTTTAAAATCACTTGCTGTAAACGGCAAAGATTTACTCGCTTTGGATATTCCGCCCGTCCATATTTCCGCCGTCCTGCACAAGCTGTTGTTACACGCCGCGGTAACGCCCAAAGACAATCAAAAGGAACGCCTTTTACGGCTCGCCATAGGCTTTTTTCACGGTATAAACGCTTAAAAAGGATGGCGGCAGGTATGCATTGAAATAAAAATACCCATACCAGGTATGCGTTGAAATGAAAACACCGAGCTTTTTGCTCGGTGTTTTATGATTACGTTTTTTATCGGAAAGGCACGTTCGCACCTTGCCAAGTTTACAATTTTTCTACCGTGATACCGTCTTCAATCGACGTTTCGTAAAAGCTTGCTTTATAACCGATTGCGTCGTGGTAGGCTTTGCCCACTCTGCGGATAAACCCATCCACCGCCGTTTTCTTTACAATGGAAATGGTGCAGCCGCCAAACCCCGCGCCGATCATACGCGAGCCAAGGCATTCGTCTTCTCGTCTTGCCAAAGCGGAAAGGGTATCCAGCTCCTTGCCCGTTACTTCATACAAATCGCGTAAGCTGTAAT
>JAZSGC010000084.1:0-2880 GCA_045532525.1 Candidatus Scatosoma sp. | reverse complement strand
CCCTTTTTTTGCCGTTCAATCATTTCCACGCCGAAGATAATTTTTCGGGCGCGGATACAAAACCCAAGATAGGTTTCGATTTTATTTTTCTCCAAACCCGTCCTCCTCTACGCCGCGGTAAACGTCTTCGCCAACCTGCGCCGCAAACGCTTTGTGGAGCAGCTTTTTATCGCTCATTTTCTTTAAGCATACCGCCTCCGCGCAGACGTACGCGCCGCGTCCCGCCGCTTTGCCCGTAGGATCGAAAAAGATTTCGCCGTCCGCGTTTTTGACAACGCGCGTCATCTCTTTTTTGGGTTTCATTTCACGACACGCAATACACATACGCATCGGGATTTTTTTCGTTTTGGGCATAATTGCCTCCTGTGATCAACCGACTGTTTCGGCTGACTTCAAACGCTTATTCTTCGTCTGCTTCCTCGTCTTCCGCCAAGGACGCAAGCACTTCCGCCGCTTCGGGCGAGGACGAGCTCTTTACGTCGATTTTCCAGCCCGTAAGTCTTGCCGCCAAGCGTGCGTTTTGACCGTCGCGGCCGATTGCCAAAGAAAGCTTTTCATCGGGAACAATCGCCATTGCGCTACGTTCGCCGCGTGCCGTAACGGAAAGCACCGTTGCAGGCGACAACGCTTTATAGATGAACGCCAAGGGATCTTCATTCCACGTGATGATGTCGATTTTTTCGCCGCCGAGCTCTTCCACGACCGCGTTTACTCTCGCGCCCCTGTTACCAACGCAAGCGCCGACCGCGTCCACACGCGCGTCGTTAGAGAAAATCGCCATCTTGGTACGGTGACCGGGTTCACGGGCAATTTCCTTAATTTCCACGATACCTTGCGCAATTTCGGGTACTTGTTCTTCAAACAATTTCTTTACCAAGCCCTGCGCCGTACGCGAAACGACGATTTGCGAATTTTTGCCGTTGTTCTTTACGCGCTTTACGAATACCTTTAATCTATCGCCAACTGCATAGCGTTCGGTAGGCACTCTGTCCTGCGGGGGCATAACGCCTTCGATTTTTTTGTCGCCGAGCTCTACGTATACGTTGCGTTCGTCGATTTTGCGAATGACGCCTTCCATCAACTCCCCTTCCTTATCCGAAAATTCCGAGAAGGTGTTGTCGCGTTCCGCTTCGTGTAATTTTTGCAAGATGACCTGCTTAGCCGTCTGCGCCGCAATACGCCCGAAGTTTTTGGGAATAAAGTTCTTCACGATCACGTCGCCTACCTGATGAGTAGGATCAAGCGCTTGCGCGTCTTCCAACGAGATTTCCTTATCCTTATCCACTACTTCTTCTACAACGTAGCGGGTCGCGCTGAATTCTATCGTACCCAGCTCCGCATTCAAGGACACGTTAATTTCCGCGCCGCCGTCAAACTGTTTTTTGTATGCGGACGCAAGTGCGTTTTCCAGCGTCTCGATAAACGCTTCTTCGCTGATGCCTTTTTCTCTTACCAAATCGGTGAGCGCCGCAAAAAACTCTTTGTTTTCCATTGTTTTCAGTCTCCTGTTAAATTTTCGTACTTTATCGTTCTGTTTTTATTTTTTTATTTTGCTAACGGAATGGCTGCCGCCAAATTGTAAGCCCGACGTTTATAACAATCCGTCAAAATCGATTGCGCGGCAAATTTTTGCAATTTTCGCCTTTTCCAGCTTCCATTCGCCGTCTTTTTCTTGCAGGTACACGCAATGCTCGTCGTGGCCGTTTAACACCAGCTCGAAAAATTTCTTACCCTTTATGGGCGCAAACAAACGCACTTCCACCTTTTTACCGATGCACTTTTGATAGTCGCGGTCGGTTTTTAAAGGCCTATCCAACCCGGGGCTGGATACGTTGAGCGTATACGGCGCGCCGAAAGTGGGGTCTATCTCGTCCAAAATGGGGTCGATTGCTCGGTGAAACTTTTCGCAGGTGTTTAAATCTACGCCGTTTTCCGTGTCGATATACACGGTAAGCGCAGGCTCTTTCCCTTGCTTAAACTCCACTTCCACGATTTCGATTTGCATTTCGTCCGCGGTGGACTGCAACCCGTTTTGTATTTCTTCTATGGGCTTAATTTTCATTTTTTACCCCCGATATAGCATTATTGAGAGTGGCGCAACACCACTCTCAATAATCGTAATCGTTATTAAGTATCTACATTATAACATTATCCCTTGCGTTTGGCAAGCGTTTTTACAAGATTTTCCTAAACTTTTCTTCCTTAAAAGGGAAATCCTACCGCTTACCGCGCGCATAAAACGCTCAATTCAATCCGCCTTTGGCTTTCACCAGCTCGATAAATACCTTCGCCGTAACGCACGCGTCGTCAAAAGCGCGGTGGTGATTGAACGAAAATCCGTAATAATCGGCAACCGAATTCAGCTTATAATTCGGCAGCTTTCCGCGCAAAACTTCCTGCGCCAAGGTCAGCGTGTCGTATTGCTTTTGCTCGAACATATACCCGTACTGTTCTCCGTAATAGTGTACGAAACGGTAGTCGAAAGTCACGTTATGCCCTACCAAAATTGCGCCGTCGGTAAACTTGAAAAAGTCCGCCAACACTTTATCCACTTCGGGCGCGCCCACCAAGTCGGCGTCGGTAATGCCCGTCAAATTGACGATTTCCTTAGAAAGCCGCTCCTTACACGCAACAAAGGACGAGAATTTTTCCACGATTTCGCCGTTTACGATTTTTACCGCGCCCAGCTCGATGATTTTATCCATCTTACCCATCGACGGCAAATTGTTCAAGCCCGTCGTTTCCAAGTCAAAGCAAACGAATACGTTCTTTTTCAAAACTTCGGGCACGAACGTGTTGTCAAACAGCCCCGCTTGTTCGTAATCGGCATACGGCTCGGGAAAAACGGTGTGATAAAATTTCGGCACGGGTTTACCCTTT
>JAZSGC010000051.1:0-8901 GCA_045532525.1 Candidatus Scatosoma sp. | reverse complement strand
CATTTGGCGTGCGGCAGGGAAAAAGGTGGGCGTAATCGGCACGTTGGGCGTTGTGTATGGGCGAAAGCGACTTGCTGCGGATTTGACGACGCCCGATCCCATACAGCTAAATGCTTTGCTTGCCGATATGCTCATATGCGGTGTGGAATACGTGGTTATAGAAGTTTCCGCCCACGCTTTATATTATAAAAAGGTGGCAGGAATACGCTTTGCCGCTTGTATTTTCACCAACCTTTCTCAGGACCATTTGGACTTTTTTTCGTCAATGGAGGAATACGGAAACGCCAAGCGTCGCTTATTTGATGCGGGCGTGTGTGATTTGGCAATACTTAACGGGGACGATAAGTTGGGACGAGAAATCGGGAAAATGCGGGAAGAAAAACAAGCGAAAAGCTGGTATTACGGCTTAGAAACGCCTGCGGACTGCTTCGCTGTCATTACGGACGAGTCCTTGCGCGGTACGGAGTGTATGCTGAACATTAATGACGAGCTGTGCAGGATATCCTTATCCTTGACGGGGATACATAACGTATACAACGCGCTTGCGGCAGCGGCTTGCGCTACGCTTATGGGCGATGGCGAATGGGTGAAGCAGGGGCTTTGTTCGTTGTCGAACGTTTCGGGACGTTTAGAGCGCGTGACCACATCGGGGGGGTGTCACGTTTATGTAGATTTTGCACATACCCCCGACGGACTGGAAAAATCCTTGCAAACGCTAAAAAAATATTGTCACGGCAGATTGCTGTGTGTGTTTGGCTGCGGTGGAAATCGCGATAGCGAAAAACGTCCGATAATGGGGGAAATTGCGGCGAAAAAAGCGGATTTTGCGGTGTTGACTTCGGATAATCCACGCTATGAAGACCCGCTGGATATTATTACGCAGGTGGAAAAGGGGTATCGTCGCTTTTCTTCTCGGTACGTCATTGTACCCGACCGTCGCAAGGCAATTTCGTATGCGTTGGAGATGTTAAAAAAGGAGGACGTCTTACTGATCGCAGGCAAGGGCGGGGAAGAATATCAGGAAATTATGGGGATAAAATATCCGTTTAACGACTATACTGTGGTGGAAGAACTGTTGTCGGAAAACAAAAATAAAGTTTGGTGATTTGCGCAAAATCGGTAGGGGTCGTTATGATAAAAAGATATGTTGTTTCCGCACTTACGGCGTTTGCAATATCTTTCGTGTGCTGTTTAGTGCTCATTCCCGTGTTGAGAAAATTAAAGGCGGGGCAAAACATACTCGTTTACGTGAAAGAGCATAAAAACAAAGGCGGTACGCCCACAATGGGTGGTATCGCCTTCGTTTTCGCGGCGGTGCTTTCCACCGTTATATTTTTTCGACGGGCGGAAAAGTCCGTTATCGTTACGCTGGCAATAGGGCTTGCCTATATGTGCGTAGGGCTCTTAGACGATTTTTTAAAATGGAAGCATAAGCAAAATCTTGGGCTTCGTGCTTGGCAAAAGTTTGCGTTTCAGCTGCTTATCGCCATATTTGCAGGGATATATTGTTTAAACGCGCGCCTTACGAATTTATATATACCTTTTGTGGATATTCACATTCACATCGGTTTTTGGACGTTGCCGCTTGCGGTGTTCGTATTTTTAGCTACGGTAAACGCAGTGAATTTAACGGATGGGCTAGACGGACTTGCCGCGGGAACTTCTATTCCGTTTTTTTTATCAATGGGCATATTGATTGCCTTACAAAGCGGGGAAACGGGCTTATCGATACTCAGCTTCGCTTTATCGGGCGCGCTTGTGGCGTATTTATTATTCAACGTTTTTCCCGCGTCCGTTTTTATGGGGGATACAGGCTCGCTTTCCTTAGGCGGTTTTGCGGCAAGCATAGCTTTGTTTACAGGCAACGCCTTAAATTTAGCGGTGATCGGGGCTTGTTTTGTGTTTTCGGTCATATCCGTTTTAATACAGGTAATATATTATAAGGCAACGGGTGGAAAACGCGTGTTTTTGATGGCGCCCGTGCATCATCATTTCCAAAAAAAAGGATTTTCAGAAAGTAAAATTTCGTATGGGTACTTTGTCGTAACGCTGGTTTTGGGTGCGGTGTGTATCCTTACGGCACTATAAAGGATGGGAATAGCATATGTATTTAAAAAGACAAGTATTTTTTGTGCTTGGTTTATCCAAATCGGGCAAAGCAGCTACAGAGTTTTTGTTGGCGCGCGGCGCAAGCGTATATATGCACGACGATTTGAGTAGTGAAAGGATAGAGCAAGCCTATAAAGAACTTTCTTTGCTCGGCGCAAAGCGTATCCGCAAGGAAGAGTTGCCAAATATGCCCGAAATATGCGACGCGCTCGTTATCAGTCCGGGTATTCCTATCGACCACCCGATGGCGGTTGCCTTTAAGCGTAACGGTAGAGCGGTCATCGGGGAAGCGGAGTTAGCGGCACGATATTTAAAATGTCCGATGGTTGCAATAACGGGTACGAATGGAAAAACGACTACCGTTTCAATGCTGACAGAAACCCTGCAAAAGGGAGGAATTCCCGCCTACTCGTGCGGGAATATCGGCACACCGATGATTGATTATTGCGGTCGGGACGAAAAGCAAATCGCCGTTGCGGAAATTTCCAGCTTTCAGCTGGAAACGCTAAATTCGCACCGTCCGCATATCGCAATGGTTTTAAATATCACGGAAGACCATCTCAACCGCCATTATAATATGGAAAATTACATATTTTTAAAAGCCAAGCTTTTGAAAAACTTGTCCGCTGCGGAATATGCCGTGCTCAACTACGACGACGAAATCGTGCGCACTTTTGCAGAAAAGACAAAGGCGCAGGTGTTATATTTTTCCGTGCGAGAACGGGTACGCGGTGCGTTTTACGAACAGGGCGCGCTGTATTTTGGTAAAGAAAAAATCCTTTCCGTTTCAGAACTGCCATCCGAAGGGATACATACGATACAAAATGCGTTGGCGGTTATCGTTGCGGCGAAAATTTTGGGCGTAAAAACTGCGGATATTGCGGCGGCGCTGACTTCGTTTAAAGGGATTAAGCATCGAATCGAATTCGTTCGCGAAATAAAAGGGGTCCAGTACGTCAACGATTCTAAGGGTACGAACGTAGACGCCACGCTAAAAGCAATCGCCGCGATGAAGCAAGAAACGATACTCTTGCTCGGAGGACAAAACAAGGGCTACGATTACGGGAAGCTTTTTTCGGCGTTGTCTGATAGCAAAATCGTGCATACGGTTTTGTATGGCGAAAACCGTTTTTCCTTGTTGAAAGGGGCGCGCGCTTACGATTTTACAAAGGTAACGATGTGTGAAAAATTTGATTTAGCCGTACAAATTGCGGCAATGCTGGCTAAGCGCGGGCAAACGGTTTTGTTGAGCCCCGCAAGCGCAAGCTTCGACGAGTTTGCAGGTTATGAGGAAAGGGGTGATAGGTTTGTGGAAATCGTTCAATCTATCCAAGACGATGAAGAAAGAAAGACGGACGACGACGAAGAAATCGACGAAGAAATCGACGAGAAAATCGACGAAGAAATTGGCGGCGCGAACAACGTCGAAGCAGAGCATAGCACGGGCGACGACGAGTTGGAAGAAGCCTAAGGGCGACGTACTTATTCTCATCTTGACATTTGCGTTGGCAGCTTTTGGGGTTTTGGCAATCTATTCGGCGAGCCGCTACGTAGCCAAAACACAATACGGCGACGAATGGTATTTTGTAAAAAAGCAGTTGCTTGGTTTGGTTCTCGGTACGGTGGCGATGTTATTGTGCGCTCGCTTGAATACGCAAAGCTTGCGCGGCAAAAAAATACGGTGGATACTGTTTATCATTCCCGTAGTGCTGTTGGCGCTTGTTTTCGTGCCTGGTATAGGCAAAACCAACTATGGAGCAACCCGTTGGATAGGAATCGGCAGCTTTACCTTGCAACCTTCCGAGCTGGCTAAATACGGCTTTGTCGTACTGGCGGCGGCATATATGTCCGACGATATGGGGCGAATGCGTACCTTCAAAGGCGTATTACCCGTTTTGCTTTGCGGCGGCTTGGTTTGCGTTCTGATTATTCTTGAACCAAATATGTCCGTTACGATGTGCGTTGGATTTTTAATGTTAGCAATGCTCTTTTTGGGCGGAATGAAAATTAAGCATTTTCTAATTATTTTTATTCCTGCCGCGCTTGCCGTACCGATACTTATTATCGCCGAACCCTACCGACTTTCCCGTTTAAGCGCGTTTCTTGATCCGTGGGAATCGCCGCGCGGGGAAGGATATCAGTTGATACAATCCCTTTACGCATTAGGCAACGGCGGATGGTTCGGCGCGGGGTTGTTCAATTCCAGACAAAAATATCGTTTTTTGCCGTTTGCGGAAAGTGATTTTATTCTTTCCATTATCGGGGAAGAGCTGGGCTTTTTCGGGATACTTATTCTCTTTGTTGGATGCGCGTTATTGATTTTCAGCGGAATACGCGCCGCGTCCAAAGCCGAAGATTTCTTCTCCTTTCTTTTGGCGATGGGGATAACGATGGTATACGGCATACAAACGGTCGTCAACGCGCTTGTCGTTAGCGGCAGTATACCGCCCACAGGGTTGCCCTTGCCGCTTATAAGCTCGGGGAATACGTCGCTGATTATTACAATGGCTTCAATGGGGGTGCTTTATTCCATTTCTGCACAGGGCAAAGGCGATAAGGGAACGGAGCGCGCGTCAGGCACAAAACGAAAGAATTTTTTCATACAATGAAGCAAAGGAGCTTTATCGTATGGACAAATACATTATTGAGGGCGGTTGCAAATTGTACGGAAGAATACGCGCGCAAAGCGCAAAAAATACGGTATTGCCTTTGCTTGCCGCTTCCGTTTTGACCGATGAGCAGGTAAAAATTCGCGGAGTGCCTATCATCAACGACGTGGAAAATATGTTACATATACTCAGCGAAGTCGGTTGTAAAATTAAACGGCAAAAGGATTGTGCCGTGATAGACAGTTCCAACGCAGTATCTCACGAAATTCCCGCGCGGCTCACCAAAGAGCTGCGTTCTTCCGTTTTTATGCTCGGTTCGGTTTTGACCCGTTTTCATCGAGCAAAAATTTCTTATCCCGGCGGGTGCGATATCGGATTGCGCCCCATAGATTTACACCTTTCGGGGTTAAAGCGGCTGGGTGTGAAAATTGTGGAAAAGGACGGATATATCGATTGCGAAGCCGAACGTCTTACGGGCGCGGAGATATTGTTGGATTTTCCCAGCGTGGGCGCAACGGAGAATATCATTTTAGCCGCAGTAAAGGCGGAAGGCATCACCGTAATTAGAAACGCGGCGAAAGAGCCTGAAATCGTCGATTTGCAAAATTTCTTAAATGCAATGGGCGGAAAGGTGCGCGGCGGAGGCGGGGGAACGGTCGTTATTGAAGGCGTGCGTAGGCTGCACGGCGTAGACTATACACCGATCGGCGATCGAATTGAAGCGGGTACTTATTTAATTGCGACGGCTACTTGCGGCGGCGAAATAGAAGTGCAAGGGGTTTTTCCCGAAAATATTGCGGCGCTTTTGCATAAATTGCGTGAAAACGGTTGCAAAATACATATAAAAAATGATAGAATATTATTAACGAGTGACGGCGGTTTAAAATCCGTCAATTTGGTAGAAACGATGCCTTTCCCCGGATTTCCCACCGATTTACAGGCACAGTATACGGCGCTTTGCTGTACGGCACGCGGTTCAACGCTGATGGTCGAAAATTTATTCGAGACCCGATACAGGTATGCGGCGGAGCTGAAAAAGATGGGCGCGGATATCATCGTGCGCGATCGTAGCGCGCTGATTCGTGGCGTAGAAAAATTACACGGCGCTTGCGTGACGGCGGGGGATCTTCGCGGCGGCGCGGCGTTGGTTATCGCTGCTTTAAAGGCGGAAGGGCGCAGCTCGGTAATGGACATATCGCATATTGATAGGGGCTATGCCGATTTTGAAGGGAAATTGAAAAAACTCGGCGCAAAAATTCGTAGAGTAAAAGTGTAGTTGGCTGAAATAAAAATGCACGAATGAGGAACAAATGAAAAAGAAAGCTTTGGTAATCATTTTAACGGTGCTCCTTTTTCTTTCGGGAGTGGGGCTTGGATATGCGGCGGTTTTCCGTGTGGACGACGTTGTGGTGAAGGTTTCCGCAATCTCCAAGGAAGCGGAAGCCGAAGCAAAGGAGCTGCGCAACCGTTTGCGTAAGCATTACGTAAATGATAATATTTTTTTAGCGGACGATACCGACGCACGGAAAATCGTTGAAGATTTTCCCTATTTCCGTATATCCGCATTTAAAAAGGATTTGCCTAACCGTATCGTTCTCACCGTCATGGAAGACGCGGAAGTGTATGCCGTAAAAAAGGCGGAAAACGAGTACTATATCCTTGGCGCGGACGGTACGATTCTTGCGATTCGTTCTACGCCTATAAATCGTTTAGACGAAGGTGATAACGTAGAAATCCACGGCTTGGATATAAGCGGGGAAAAAGGACAAATTGCACAAAGCGCGAATCTTGCCGATATTTTAGCATTTTGTAATCAGCTATCGGAAAGCTTAAACGGTATTCGTGACAATATTCGTTTGATAGAATTTTCTACGTACGATCCGCAGTATCGAATTACGATGCGCGAAGGGGTGAAAATTTACGTGCAAAATCCAAGCGCGTTTACCAAAGAAAAAGCGGATAAAGCAGCGGAAAAATATCTTGCTTTACAAGATAAAGAACGTTTAACGGGGCGTATCGGCGTCTTTGAAAAAGACGGAAATATTGCCGTGTCCTACGTAAAGGACGATTTATAAGAACGGAAATGTCGGAAAATGTGCAATTTTGCAGGTTTTCCGACTATTTTTTTGCTTTGCGTTATTGACATTTATTAAATAATCGTGTATAATTATAGTAATATTTTGTCGTATTCAGGCAATGCAATTTACGGGGTGGAGAAATTATGAGAAACGAGACTGTCGCGATACTGGATATTCGTTCGGGAGAAGTTTCTTTTTTTCTTGGTGCAAAAGGGGTAAATAGCACGTTCGTTTTCAGCGCAGGTCATACGGAGAACTATGAAGGCTACAGTGTGGAGGGCTTTTTTGACGAAGCGTCTTTTAGCCGCGCCGTGACCAACGTGATTACGTCCGTAAGACAAAGCTATGGTGGCGTTATCGGAGACGTCTACGTGGGGGTTCCCGCGCCTTTCGTACGCGTTATTACTAAGGGGCACACCCTGTCCTTTCCTTCCAAAAGAAAGATTGTCGCGCAAGACGTAGACGCGCTTTTTGAAAGCGGCTTAAACGAGCTTGCAATCAACGCGCGCTGCATACGCCGTTCGGCGATGTATCTCACGTTGGGGGACAATCGTAAATATTTCCGTGCCGAAGATTTATACGGCGTTTCCACCGATATGTTAAAGGGCGCGCTTTGTTATTATTTTGTCGATGAAAGTTTTTATCGCTTGGTGAGCGCGGTGTTGCAGGAATTGAATTGCGGCGAAATGAAATTTATTCCTTCCACGTTAGCGCAGGCGTTGTATTTGTTGCCCGATAAAAAACGCGAAGGCTATGCCTTTTTGTTGGACGTAGGATTTTTGACGTCGTCTATTGCCGTGGTTTACGGCGACGGTATCGTACACGAAGAATCCTTTAATTGCGGCGTTGGCACGGTGCTGATTTCTCTAATGCAAACTTTTGACGTGGATTACTCGATAGCCGAAGAAATTTTGGCTACGTCAAATATTTCGGGCGGAAACGTACCCAAAGGCGTATTTTGGACGTCGGAAACGGAAGAAACGCAAATTTCCGTGCAGGAAATTAACGAGTGCATTAAATGCAGCTTGGACGAGCTTTGCGAAAACGTGGATAAGTTCTTCGCTTTGCGTTATCGCGGGAAAGTAGATACCATCTTCACGGTGAACCCCATCAGCATTACGGGGGAAGGCATCGGCAGAATCAAAGGCGCAGCGGAGCATATAGCAAAACGCTTAAATCACTTGACGGAAATCGTCGCGCCCGATTTGCCCTATTACGATAAGCCCACCTTTTCGTCGCGTATCGGCTTGCTGAATTCGGCAACGGACGACCTGAAAAAACGCGGCTGGGCGAAAAGATTATTCGGAGGAAGAAGAAAATGATGGATAATTATGAAAATAACGAAAGATATACGCCGTTTGGCTATACGTCGGAACAAAATTCCGTTCCGATGGGCGATATGGGAATGAACAACCTTTCGGGTATCGCAAAAATCAAGGTTATCGGTGTTGGCGGTGCGGGGAATAACGCCGTAGATAGATTGATTGAATCGGGCTTAAAGAGCGCGGAGTATATCGTAGTAAATACGGACAATCAAGCGCTGGCGCGTTCTCGTGCAACCAAACGCATTCAAATCGGTGTACAACTGACCAAAGGGCTCGGCGCAGGCGCAGATCCTTCGATCGGTAAAGCGGCCGCGGAAGAAAATAGAGCGGAAATCCAAGAACAGTTAAAGGGAACCGACCTTTTGTTTATCACAGCCGGTATGGGTGGTGGTACGGGTACGGGGGCAGCGCCCGTTATTGCAAAGATTGCGAAAGAAATGAAAATTTTGACAGTAGCGGTCGTTACTTTGCCGTTTACCTTCGAAGCAAAACGTCGTATGGATAATGCGCTTTTGGGTATTGAAGAGCTCAAAAAATCCGTCGATTCCATCATCACCATTCCCAACGATAAAATCCGTCAAGTAGTCCCCAAAGACACTTCCTTCTCCGAAGCTTTGAAGGTTGCGGACGAAGTGCTTCGTCAAGGTATTCGCGGTATTGCGGAGCTCATCGTAAAGCCTTCCCTTATCAACCTTGACTTCGCGGACGTAAAAACCACCTTAAAGGCGCGCGGACTTGCGCATATGGGTATTGGTGTGGCGAAAGGCGAAAAGAGAATTT
>JAZSGC010000134.1:0-7132 GCA_045532525.1 Candidatus Scatosoma sp. | reverse complement strand
ACCAATATATGGCGGGCGTAGCTCAGTTGGTTAGAGCGCCAGATTGTGGCCCTGGAGGTCGTGGGTTCGATCCTCTCCGCCCGCCCCATTTATTTGACACATATTGGGGTGTCGCCAAGTGGTTAAGGCACCGGATTTTGATTCCGGCATTCGTAGGTTCAAATCCTGCCACCCCAGCCACCTTGTGGCAACAAAATTTTATAAGTGCCCACAAAAACGGCCCATTAGCTCAGTTGGTAGAGCACAGGATTTTTAATCCTGGTGTCCGGAGTTCGAGCCTCCGATGGACCACCAGACGTGGATGATTAGCTCAGTTGGTAGAGCAACTGACTCTTAATCAGTGGGCCCAGGGTTCGAGTCCCTGATCGTCCACCAAAGAAAAAACACCTCTTGCGGGGTGTTTTTTCTTTGCATTTAGCAGGGACGAGAACCCGTAAAAAGACTTCAAAAAAACCATTCAACGCGTACCTGCCCACGCCCTTTTGCCTTTTTGGCGTAAAAAATATTCGTAAACACATAAAAAAGCCGCCCGATTTCGGACGGCTTTTTACAGCATTTAAGCTCAATACCCGTATTTTTTCTTTTTTGTAAGCAGGAAGACAATGGAAAGGATTGCCGCAGCGGCTTCCGCCACGATAACCGACCCCCAAATCCCGTCCAAGCCAAACGCAAGCGGCAAAAGCAACACCGCCCCGATTTGAAAGACGAGCGTACGTAAAAACGAAATAATCGCGGACACCAAACCATTGCCAAGCGCGGTGAAAAATCCCGAGCCCAAAATTGCAAGTCCGCAAAAAAGGAACTGAAAAGAAAATACACGAAAGCCGCGCACGGTCATTTCTAAAATCGTTTTATCGTAGCTAACAAAAATCAATGAAAGCGGCCGCGCAAGCGTTTCGCCCAAGACAAACATCATCACCGACAGCGCGCCCGTCACCCACAAGGATTTCCGCAATAAATTTTTTAGTTCGCTCTTGTTTTGCGCGCCGTAATGATACCCCACCAAGGGTGCCGTCCCGATAGAAAATCCAACGAAAATGGACACAAAAATCCAGCCCACGTACATCATTACGCCGTATGCCGCGATACCGTCTTCCCCCGCATATTTCATAAGTTGCGCGTTATAGAGCAAGCCCACGAGCGACATTGACGCGTTGCTCAGCAGCTCCGACGAGCCGTTTGTGCAGGTTTTCAGCAATGCCCTGCCGTCAAAGTTCGCCTTGCCCAGCTTCAACGGACTGCTGTTCCGCCGCAGGAAATATACGATAGGCACAACTCCGCCGACAAGCTGACTTGCCGCCGTCGCAAGCGCCGCGCCTGCAATCCCCCACCGAAAAAACGCGATAAACAGCGCGTCTAAAACCATATTCGCTACGCCTGCCGCAATCGTTACAAATAAACCCATTTGCGGCTTTTCCGCGGTAACGAAAAAGCTTTGAAATTCCTGTTGCAGCATATATACGGGCATTGCCGCGAGAAGAATTCTGCCGTACAAAACACAGTTTTCCAGCATTTCTCCGCTTACGCCAAACGCTTTGGTGAACGGACGGATAAACACGATGCCCAGCACCCCGATGACCACGCCCGTCAACGCTGAAATATAGGTGAGCATTGAAAACAGGCGGTTGGCTTTTTCGCGGTTGCCTTCCCCCATTGTTTTGGAAATGAGTGCGCTTCCGCCCGCACCGAACATAAACCCAAACGAGCCCAAAATCATAATAAACGGAAAAATGAAATTGACCGCCGTAAACGGCGTTTTTCCAACGAAATTCGACACGAAAAAGCCGTCCACTACCCCGTAAATGGACGTGAAAACCATCATTGCAATCGACGGCAGCGTAAACCGCAACAGTTTACGGAAATTAAAATGGTCGGAAAGCTGAATTTTCATTTTTTCGCATAGCTCCTTGCGCGTTGTTGGCGCACGGTTATTTATTATACGCAAAATTGCGGAAATGTCAAGGATTTTTTGACGAAAACGGAGATTTCAGCGTGGTTTTAACCCGCCTTGCGCTCCGTTCTATAATGCGAAAAGTAAATGCCCATTATCGGAAAAATAAATTCGACATTTTTCGTAAAAGCTAAACAATTCCGTTGACACGCACGCGCGCGATATGTATAATGTATATATAGTAATTTTATAATGCAGGAAAAGTATTTTTAATAGGGCGCGCGCCCTATTAGGTTTGTAACACAAACCCGAAAAAAAATTTTTTGCATTCAGCCCCCCTATGAGAAAAAAATTTAAAAAAGGAGAAAAAACCTTATGTTTAAAGTCAAACAAAAGATTGCTACCCTTTTAGCAGCTTTTCTGACGGCAATTTTTGCAATTGTTTTGGCATTTGGCACGATAACCGCCACGCCCAAGACAACGGCAAAAGCAGCGGAGACTACAGTTGTTGATACGTTAACGGTAACCACAACAGGCCGTACAGGCACCTCCTACGGCGATTGGAATGGAAAGACAGACAAGTCCACCGCTGTATACGCTGGGCAAAGTGCCGCTGGCAATTCTTCCATACAATTGAGAAGTGATAATAGCAATTCTGGTGTAATCACAACAGCGAGCGGCGGTAGAGTTGCAAAAATTGTCGTCACATGGTACTCTGGGACGGCTAATGGCAGAACGTTGAACATTTATGGCAAAAATACAGCCTATACTGCGGCCACCGACTTGTATAGCGCTTCCACCTATGGAAAATTGCTTGGTACAATTGTTAAAGGAACTTCAACTGAACTGACAATAACGGGTGATTATGCATATATTGGCTTTCGATCGGATAGCAAAGCCTTGTATTTGTCGAAAGTTGAAATCACTTGGGAAGTCGCTTCTGATTGCACACACGAAAATAAGACCTATGTAGAAGCTGTTGCAGCAACGTGTACGGAAGCAGGTAAAATTGCTTACTACGCTTGCCCCGATTGTGAAACGAATTTCTCCGACGAAGCTTGCACGCAACCTGTTGAAAATTTGGTAGACCCCAATGCACCTGCAAAAGGTCACACGAAAGACGAAAATAACTACACTTACACCCCCAACGATGAAAACGGTACGCACACCGTAAAAAGCGTATGTACCGTTGAAGGTTGCGACACGGAATTTACCGTTGACGAAGCGGAACAATGTAACGTAGAAGCCGAATACGTGCGTGAAGGCAATACGCACACCCAAACAGGTACTTGTACCCGTTGCGGCGCTAGCACTTCCGTAATCGAAGATTGTACCCTTGGCGCGCCGAGCTATGAAGCGCTTGATACGGACAATGGTGCAGAACAAAAGCACAATGTGACGACGTACTGCTCCGTTTGTGAACAATACGAAACCGTGGAAGAAGCTTGTTCGTTTGGCGACGGCGTTTTAGACGGCACGACGCTCACCTTTACTTGTGAACATTGTGCATATAGCTACTCGAAGACGGTCGCTACTTACACCGTAACTTACAGCACCCCTAACGGCGAAAACACCGAAACGGTTATTGAAAACAAATCCCTTACATTTGGAGCCCTTGAGGGTTATGACAACTATACGTTCGTGGGTTGGGTAACGGAAAAGGTTGATCCCGCAACGGAAGAAAAGCCCGAGACGATTTATACCGCAGGTTCTACCTATACAATAACGGAAGACGGAGTTGTCTTCTATGCATTGTATTCTTACACGGACGGCGTAGAAGGTTGGAATTTGGTAACCGACGTAAACCAACTTACCGTAGGTAGCCAAATTGTTATTACTGACAAAGATGGCAAATATGCGCTTAGCACCTACCAAAAAACAAGCAACCGTGGGGCAGTAATATTTAATGCTAACAACCTTAGCGAAGACGGTGACGATACTTATGATGTTCAAAAGATTACGTTAAAAGCTGGCAAAGCGACTGGAGAGTTTGCTTTTTATGTAGGTGACGACGGTTACCTTTATGCTGGGTCATCCAGTGGTAATCAGCTTAAAACTAGAACAACTCTCGACGTACACGCTTCTTGGAAAATTACCATCAGCAATGGGGTTACTTCTATTTCCGCACCAGCTAGCAGCAACCGCAACGTAATGCAATTTAACCCTAATAACGGTACTCCTATATTTGCTTGTTACACATCTGCTTCGCAAACGGCTTTGAGCATTTATCTTTATTCTTCGGCGACGACTTATTACGTAACGCCCAGCAAGGTTTGCGAACACACCAACACTTATGAAGAAACTCTTGAAGAAGCAACTTGTACCAAAGTCGGCTATAAGCAATTCTACTGCGAAGAATGTAGCGCACCCGTTGGCGAGCCTATCGAAATTCCTATGATTGACCACGATTTCCAAGATGGCGTATGCACAGGCTGTGGCGCATTCGACCCTGCAATCGACTATTCCGGTTATTACTATATCGCATTTACGCAAGACGGTAATCTTCTTTACGTAAACAATACTACTTGGAAGAGCAACCACTATACCGCAGAACAGTTCGACGCGTCTTCCTTTAACGTGAACTACATATTCCAGCTTGTTAAGGTTGACACAGGGCTTTATAAGATTACCGAATGGGACGGCGGCAATATCGCGGCATACGACGGCAACGTTACCGTAGAAAGAGTAGGCGACGTTTTCTACTTTAAAAATGCGGACGATAACTATTTATCCTTAAACCATAGCGACACCTATGATTACGTTCGTTTCTATTCGAATAGCTATCCTAAAGATATCACCCTTACCCCCGTGGCATTGGCAAGCTTTGACGAAGCTTCCGTTACTGTTGGTACGGATATCAAAGTAAACTATTACGTAACGATCCCCGAAGCGATTGCGGAATCCGTTGTGTTCAACTATAAAATCGGTGACAGCGCTGACATCTACGAAGCAAAAGGCGTGCTTGTTGGCGAGCAATACAAATTCTCGTTGGCAATCGGTCCTCACCTTATGACGGAAACGTTAACGGCTTGGATTTCGTTGGACAGCACAACGCTTGCTTTGCACAACACGCTCAGCATCCGTAGCTATGCGCAAGTATTGTTGAATAACGCAGAATACACCACGGGATTGAAACAGCTTGTTTCGGATATGTTGCGTTACGGTGCGGCGGCGCAAAAGTACCAAAGCCACAAGGTAGACGACCTTGCAACGGCTGTTGACGATATCCTTACCGGCTGGGCTGCAACACCTACGGAAAGCTATTCGTTGGTGAAGAACTCTGAAGCAACCGAATTCCCCGTATTCTTCAAGGGTGCAAGCGTTTGGTTTGGCGACGTGAACAGAATCCGCGTAAGCTTCAAGCTTGCAGACGGCGTTGCCTTTGAAGACCTTGAAAACGTTACCTTGACGATTGGCGAAAACACGGTTGTACTTACGAGCATTGATTACACCTACGTAACGGAAGGTATTCTTGCGACGGAGCTTGACAAGGAATTCACGTTTGTGCTTTCCTGTAACGGTGTAGAATTGCAAACCTTAACGTACAGCGTAGCTGCTTACGCTAAGCAAATGCAAAGCAACCCGAATATGAGCGAACTTGCGCTTGCGTTGTATCGCTACGGCGAATCCGCAAAAGCATATCAAGCTAGCCCTATTGCATAAGAAAGGAGAATTGAGAAATGAAAAAGTATATTGAAATGAGCATTGAAATCCTTTTGTTGCAAGCAAGCGAAGTTGACACCGTCAGCGCGAGCGGTTTCTGGGGTGATGAAGGTGAATTCGGCGAAACGAATGAACTCACCCAAAACGGAAACTTTGTTAACAACGGTTAATTCGCTTTTATGCATTGTTATTTTAGGAGAAAGGTTATGAAGAAATTTTTAGCTTTGCTTTTAACCGTTTGTGCTTTATTTTGCGTAACCGCTTGCGATAACGGCGGCAATAATAACGGCGGAAACGACGGTAGCAGCCCTACTACGGAATCTGGCTCGGGCAGCGATTCTAATTCGGGAAGCGACGGTGTTGAACTTCCCCCCATTGATTTATAACTTCCCCTAAAATCCTAAAAACAAACGAAAACGCTTTTGCTCATAAGCAAAAGCGTTTTTTAATGCAAAATTTCCTAAACCCCATAGGCAGGTACGCGTTGAACGCGTAAACTATGCCAACACCCCGCCGTGCGTTTGCATGGCGGGGTGTTCCGTTTCTGATTCAAATTTAAAGTAAAGCTACGGCTTATAATTCGCTGTACGACAAGGTTTTTATGCCGTGCTTAGCAAAGATTTTATCCGCTTTTTCCAAGTCCGACGTCTTTACCACAATGGACGCGTCTTGGCTTGCCACGGAAAGCCCGTACATATATTCCACGTTGATTTCTTCGTCCGAAATCACGCGCAAAATGTTTTGCAACGCACCCGGAGTATGGGGTAAGCTTACGATGAAGATATCCGTCAACAACGCGGAAAAGCCTGCGGCGGTAAGCGCGGCTTTGCCCTGTTCGGGCTTATCGGAAATGATGCGCAAAAGCCCGTATTCGGAAGTGTCCGCAAGGCTCATCGAAAGGATATTTACGCCGTCCGATTTCAGCACGTCCAAAATGTCGCCAAGTCTGCCCTTTCTATTTTCAATAAACACCGAAATTTGTTTTGTGAACATCGTGTTATCCCCCCTTATTTTAAGTTGCGCAGGTCTTTAATGCGCTTGGCTTTGCCTTCAAAGCGTTGCAGCGTATTCGGCGATTCTAAGCGGATTTTTGCGTCAAGACCGAGTATGACTTTGAGTTTATTCCGCGTTGCCGTTTCAATGCGTTGCAGCTCGGCAAACGAGTCGGTTTCTTTGTTAAGCTCCACGCGGACGGTGAGCTTGTCCGAATAGCCTTCTCTTTCCACAATAATTTCGTAATGCGGGCCGAGTTCGGGAATGGACAGCACCACTTCTTCGATTTGCCCGGGGAACACGTTTACGCCGCGGATTTTTAACATATCGTCACTTCTACCCGACGGGTTTTCCATTCGGCAAGTCGTTCTGCCGCAAGCACAAGGCTCATAGAAAAGGCGGGTGACGTCTTTCGTGCGGTAACGGATGAGCGGCAGCCCTTCCTTTTTGATGCAGGTGATGACCAACTCCCCTTTTTCGCCCGCGGGCAATACTTTGCCCGTTTCGCTATTGATGATTTCGGGCAGAAAATAGTCTTCGTTGATGTGCATACCGCAATGCTCTAAGCATTCGCCCGAAACGCCG
>JAZSGC010000075.1:0-17899 GCA_045532525.1 Candidatus Scatosoma sp. | reverse complement strand
CAAAACGCGCAGTTTTCAGCTTGCCCTATCCCAACAGGAAAACGGCGGAGATGCGAGCAAGACGCGAAGGGCGCGGCTTTTTCCGCAGGGAGTTTACTATGCGTAAATGACCAAGGAAAAACGTAAGCCCGACAAAGTATTGCGACGCATATACGTCGTTTTTAAGATAAGGAAGTGATACGATGCACCTCATATATCCGCCTATCCGACTGCATTTTCTTGATGAGCTGGTCGACTTCCGCAATGTCGCCAAGGGAAATGGACGCTTCTAAAATGGCGTCGCGATTTTTGTCAATTCTGCCGTTGACCGCCGTGATGGACAGCTTCATATCCGCCACCACCGCCGAAAGCACGGAAAGCGCTGCGCCTTGGTCGGTTGCGCGGACGGAGATGTTTGCGTTATAACGCTGCTTTGCGCCTGCCGCAACCTGCCACGAAGCGGGCAACAAGCGTAAGCGTTCTACGCCTTTTAAGTTAGGGCAATCCGAACGGTGGACGACCACCCCCCTGCCGCGGGAAGTATAGCCCGTGATTTCGTCGCCGGGTACGGGCGAACAACAGCCAGCAAAGCGCACCAGCATACCCGATTGTCCATTGATAAGCACCCCGCCCGTATTGCCGCTGTGACCGTGGGAGTGGATTTCAAACGCGGTAGGCGTTTCCTTGCGATAGAAATCAATGAGCTTGAACAGGATTTGGTTGACGGAAATAGAGCCGTAGCCCACCGCCGCGAACATTTCTTCCTGTTCGTTAAAGGAAAACCGTTCAGAGATGCGCTTAAAGCTTTCGTCCGTGAGCAAGGTGGAAAGGGTATAGCCCTTTTTCTTGGCTTCTTCGTCGAGTTTGATTTGACCGATACGGATATTTTCTTCCTTTAATTCGTTTTTATAGAACTGACGGATTTTTGCTTTTGCGCTGGACGATTTAATGAATTTTAACCAGTCGCGCGAAGGTCCTTTGGAGTTGGGCGAAGTGATAATTTCTACAACGTCGCCGACTTCTAAGGTAGTGGTCAAAGGCACGATTTTGGAATTGACGCGCGCGCCCGTGCAACGGTTGCCAACCTCCGAGTGAATGGCGTAAGCGAAATCGACGGGGGTTGCGCCGGGTGGCAGGGAAATGACCTTGCCGCGCGGTGTGAATACCAGCAATTCGTGGCTGTAAAGCTCGGTTTTTAAGGCGTCGATAAACTCACGAGAGTCTTTCAAATCCCCTTCCCATTCCATTACTTCACGAAGCCAAGTAAGGCGATTTTCAAAGTTGTTGGTTTCTTCTTCCGTTTTGCCTTCCTTGTATTTCCAGTGTGCCGCGATACCGAATTCCGCAATGCGATGCATTTCTTCGGTGCGGATTTGAATTTCAAAAGGCTGCCCGTAGCGGGTCATTACCGTCGTGTGCAGGGACTGGTATTTGTTAGGCTTGGGCGTAGCGATATAGTCTTTGATACGCCCGGGAATGGGCTTCCATTTTTCGTGAATTCTACCAAGGACGGTATAACATTGACCGATGTCCTTTACGATAACGCGCACCGCCGTCAAATCATAGATTTGGTCAAGGGTCTTATCCTTGTTTTTCATCTTTTTATAGATGGAATAGAAGTGCTTGGGTCTGCCGAATACTTCGCCTTGTACCTTATCTCCTGCCATCAATTCCTTGATTTCTTCCACGATGCCGTTGACAAATTCCTTGCGTTCGGACAGCTTTTCGCGAATGTTATATACCAAATATTCGTAGGCTTCGGGGTCGAGATATTTTAAGCAAAGGTCTTCCAGCTCGCACTTGATTTGCGAAATACCCAGTCTGCCAGCCAAGGGCGCGTAGATATCCAGCGTTTCGTTTGCCATACGCTGTTGGCGTTCGTGGGAAAGGAAATTCAAGGAACGCATATTGTGCAAGCGGTCGGCAAGCTTGATAATAATAACGCGCACGTCCTTTGCCATCGCCACGAAAATTTTACGGAAATTTTCGGCATTTTCGTCTTCCTTGGATTTAAAAACGATTTTTTCGAGCTTGGTTACGCCACTAACCAGCGCAAGAACCTCATCGCCGAATTCCGCTTTAATATCTTCGGCGGTGCGTTCGGTGTCTTCAATGACGTCGTGCAAAAGCGCCGCGGCAATCGTCGCGGAATCCAGCCCCAGTCCCATAAGGATATCCGCAACCGCGCAAGGATGGATAAAGTACGGTTCACCGGACGCTCGCTTTTGATTAGCGTGCGCCGCTTTGGTGTATTCGTACGCCTTGACAAGCAGGTCACGGTCGGTACCTTCATATATTTCTCGTATGGTATTTAACGTCGCTTCCATAGTTTTTCCTTTCAATCAAGCTTTTGTAAAAGGCATACCTTTCTGTAAATAGACGAATCGTTAAGCTCCGCTTTTACGCCGCGATAGACGGTGAGCCTACCTTCGCCGCGGGCAACGAGCCCGAGTTCTTCAAACACGTTTAACGCGAAGATAAATTCACGCTTATCAAAGCCGAGGCCGTCGCAAGCGTAAGCGATTTCTTCCACCGTGTCGCCGCTCAATAAATTGACGTCGCGACGGAGCGCGGAGAAAATTTCTAAAAGACTTTCTCTGGCTACGTCTAAGCCTTCAAACATTTTATAGCCGCAAATTTCGCCGTTGACGTAAATGCGTTTCCCCGAAAGCGCGGTGATATTGAAATCGGACGGCGTGTCCAAGAAAATAAAATCGCGGTATCCCGACAAAGGCGCGTCGGGCGCGGGGGATACGATAAGCGCGTTGGCAAGGTTACGCGACGACGGATAAAATAAGTCGCAGCCGAATTTTTCTAAGTCTTCATAAAAACGCAAGGTGCGCCTATCGGAAACAATCAAGCAAAGCCCGTAAGGGCATTCCGCCGCCTTTTGACGGATAAGCGCCTTGGTTTGCTCGGTGGTGAGCTCGATAGGGTCGACGTCCACCGTTTGGGTGTACGAACGCGCGATGGCGTTTGAAAAAATGCTTTCCGCCGCACCCCTGCCCGTTCTTCCGTCATAGAGCAAATCGCGAACGTAGCCCTTGATATATTCTCTGCCGCGGAAGCGAGATACGTTGATTTCAAATACGAAATGCTTACGTACGTCGCTTTCGATGATTTTTAAATGTCTTGCGCCGGAGAAGTACATCAGCTCGATAAAGTCGCTTTTAATAGAGATGTGCGGCGACATCGGTTTTACCGTTCGCGCCGTACACGCCCCCGCCGAAATGGCAAACAAGGGCCGTCTATGCCCCACGCCGTATGGCTCCATCGCCACAAGCTCTTTGGCGAATTTTTCCGAGAAGGGCGAGGAGATTTCTTCGCTGATAAGCAGAACTTGCTCAAAGTCTTCGGGCGTATAGGTCTTGCCGATTTCTTCGTTTAACGCCGCTTCTAATTTATCGAAATTTTCCACACGGATATTGATACCCGCCGCTTGCGCGTGGCCGCCAAATTCTTCGATATGCTGAGCGCAATTTTTAAGCGCGGTGAAAATGTTTACGCTTTCGATGCTGCGCGCGCTGCCTTTGAGCATATTGCCGTGGTGCACAAACAGCAAGGTCGGGCGGTTGTATTCTTCCGCGATACGCGCGGCGACGATACCGACGAAGCCTGCGTTCCAGCTTTCGTCCGAAAGCATAATCACATTGCCGTACGCGCCTTTTTCCGTCAGCTTTTGCTTTGCCGAAGCATACAGCTCGTCACAGCATTTTTGGCGTTCGGTGTTATAGGAGCAAAGCTTAACTGCCAAATCGTAGATTTCCGCTTCATTGTCGGAAATGAACAAACGGAAAGCCGCCTGCGCGTCCCCCATTCTACCCGCCGCATTGACGCGGGGCGCAATGTTGAACGCAAGCGTTTGCGCGGTGATTTCGTCCACGTTTTTGCCCAGCAGATAGGAAAAACAAGGACGGAGATTACTGTTGAAAAGCTTTAAGCCTTCCGTAACGATATCGCGATTTTCGCCCAGCAGCGGCACGCTGTCCGCCACCGTTGCAAGGGTAGCGAAGTCTAAATATTTATACGCGGCTTTACCGATGAGCGCACAAGCCAGCTTGAACGCTACGCCCGCGCCGCAAAGATTGTCGTAGGGATAATCGTCTTTAAGCTTAGGATTGACGATAACGCAATCGGGCAACGTTTCGGGAAGCTCGTGGTGGTCGGTGACAATCACGTCCGAACCCAGCTCGTAAATATACTGCGCTTCCTTAGCGCAGGAAATACCACAGTCCACCGTAATGAACAGCTCGGGATTGCATTCTTCAAAAATTTTATCAATGCTTTCTTCCGAAAGTCCGTAGCCGTCTACGCGTTCTGGCACGTACACGTGGGCTTCGATACCGAACTCCCGCAAAGCGTGGTACATAATTGCCGAAGCGCAAATGCCGTCCGCGTCGTAATCGCCAAACACCACAACCGTCCTGCCCTCGTCGCGCGCCTGCGTGATAAGGTCTACCGCTTCCTGCATACCTTTCATCAGGAAGGGGGAAAGGAAATTCTTTTCCGACGGATGCATAAATTTGCGTATCTTTTGCGCGGTGTCCACTCCGCGTACGTATAAAATACGCGTAATCTGTTCCGTCAACCCCGTTTCTTTTGCTAAAACGGAAATTATATTCAGTTGTTCTTCCGAAAAGGAGTATTCGGGAACGATTTTTTTCATAGTTTACCTTAAAATGAGCGGGCGGGAAGAAGCCTCCTCCCGCCCTGCTCTTTGTTGTTATTATGAGATTGTTTTTCTCGTTTTTATTACAGCTCGTCTACGGAAACGTCTTCAAAGTCCGCCGTCAGCTCTTCAAGCTCCGCTTCGGACAGTTCCGCGGGTTCTTCTGCGGGAGCTTCCTGCGCTTCTTGTACTTCTTCCGCGGGCGTTTCTTCCGTAGCCTTTGCGGGTTCAGCCGCTTTTTCTTCTACGGGTTCCGCCTGTTTCGATTCTTCTTTTTGTTCTTCTTTCTTCGGCTGTGCGGGCTTTTCGCCTTTCTTTGCGCCCTTATAGCCGGATTTGGAAAGGGAAGCCGCCTTCGCTTCACTCGCCTTTTGCATAGGCAAGCAAAGGGACGGTGCGTATACAAGACCGATAAAGGTTGCCACGAATAAGCCGATGAATGCGCTGAGCGCAAACCAAGCCGCCGCCGCGCCTGCGGGGATACCTGCCAACAAAATTGCTACGCCGAGAATTGCCGCAAAAATCAAGGTTTCCTTTACGGAAATCGTGGATACGATCAGTTCTTCCGCGTTCTTCTTTTCGCCATTCTTTAACGCACTGCGGAGCTTGTTGAGATTGAAAAGTACGGTGATTGCCGTCAACAGCGCGGACGCCATAATCGCATACATCACCGCCGCCGTTACGGGGATACGGGTCAAAATTACGATTGCGCCCGTGAGCAGCATTGCCGCCGCTACGGAAATACCCGCTACGGTGCCCATACGCCACTTATAACGAATGGTTACGTAGGCAAATGCGAGTACCGCCAAAACCACGCCTGCGATAATACCGCGAACGACGTAGCCTTCCGCCAAAGCTACCACTACCTTTTCGTTGGTTACGGTAACCATAATTTCGTGCGTTTCGTACTTGGAATTGTTTGCTTTCCAGTCCGCAAAGGTTGCTTTGAGTTCATCTACTGCCTTGCTGACGTTTTCATCTGCTTTGAATGCATAAATAAATTCGCCGCCGTTGCCTTTATCGCCGTCGATGCAATAAAGGATGTTGTTATCCGCAAACGCTTTTTCGCAAGCGTCTTGAATTTCTTCCTTGCGGCTTTCCGTATCGTAGAGATACTGGCTGACGGTGACGGTGACCTTTTTGCCGTCTTCCATCGTATTCATTCCGTTGAAGCCAAAGATAATCCCGATAACGCTTGCCGCTACGACGATTACCGCCAAGATAATGGAGAGCAACGTGCCTTTCTTTACTAATTTTGCAAGAATCTTACTCATCGTCGTCATCCTCCCTTACAAAGCGGAAATATTTATATTTGTCCTTGCTTGCGGACAGGAGCGCGTGATTGATAAGACGAGCCCAAACGAGATTGCAGAACGCCGCCGCGATAACGCAGATGAGCGCTTGGCAAGCCACCGTTTGCAAGCCTACCGTACCGATAAGCAACGCCAAGGAAGCAAGAACGAGCACCGCATATACGTCGATAATATTCCAAAGGGTCTTTTTATAGCCGCCCTTTACGGAAGAATCTACCGTTTTACCCAAATCGAATTCCGCTTTGATTGCGTTGTAAATATGCATTTGGAATACGTTGGTGAGTACAAGCCCCAACAGGAATACGAGCACCGAGCCGAGAGAAACCACAAACACGCCCTTGCTGATGAATGCGAAGCAAAGCGCGGTGATGATGAAGTAGCTGACGGTTGCATATGCGTTGACGATACCGTATTTGCCCATCTTGATGATGGAGAACACGATAAGCCCTACCATAACCACGAGCAACGCCACGAACACAAAATACAGGGAGTTGTTGTTATAGACGGGCGCAAACTTGCTGATTTCGCTGCACGTAAAGGTAATATCATAGCCGCCGTTTTCCAACGCGGAGTTGAGCACGATAACCATCGTTTCTACGTAGTGCTTGTCCGCGTCTTCCGCCGCCGTGTATTTGATTACGTCGCCGCTGAAATGGCTGCTGTTCAAGTTGATGAGCACGTCGTCGCCGATAGCGAGATCCAAGGTTGCCGATCCGTTGGAGTTGCTTGCCTTGAACGCGTTGACCATTGCCACGCCCGCTTTCGTGAGCTGGATTTCGATATACGCATAGTCGTATTTCGTTTTTGCCTTAATGCTCTTTACGATGTCCTTAATGGTAACGTCTTCATCCTTCATTTCGTCTACGACGGAGCCGCCCTTTTGGAAGGTCATTTTGCCCGTCAAAGCAAAAACGTTGAACGCCTGCTGCGCACTGGAATCCGCTGTGATATTTTCGGAAGCCTGCGAAGCGGGAAGCTCGATACGGAGCGCATAATCGTCTACGCAGGTAACGAGATAATCTTCGTATTGCTTCGCTGCATAGCGCGCACCGATTTCCTTCGTCGCTTTTGCGAATGCGGATTTGAATTCTTCGGTAACCACGTATTCGCCGTTGATTTCTTCCAACACGCCGTCTTCTACGTCCGTGCTAAGATACAAACCGCCGTGCTGAATATATGCGCCTTGGTATTCGTCGCGTTCTTCAATTCTATCCTGTTTTTCTTCATCGGTAAGGGTGCTGTCGTTTTGCGCCGCCTTTGCCGCTTCGTCCAAAATTTGGAAGTTGGTTTCGTATTCCGTTTCGGGAATTACGCCGTCCGGATAATAGTACGCGTAAAATCCGCCGCCTACGCTGGTATTCGCTGCGTGCTTACCGCCCAAATCCATACCCAAATCGAATTGCATTACCGAAGGGTTCCAAATTTTAATGCCGCCCGTACCGGGAACGGTAAAGGACGGGAACGCCGTCAGCACACACAATGCGACCATTACGATGGTAATAATTGTCAATAATACCACCGATTTCTTCTTGCCCATTGAATTAGCCTCCTGTTGTGTTTCGGATTTTTTATCCGATGACTAAATAATACCTTTTTATTATACCTTATTTTTTACAAGCTCGTCAAGCCATAACAAGGATTATCCGTAAATTTTTACGCCGTTTTGCGCTTTTTTTTATGCGCGCGCGCATTTTTGCGCGTATGTACGCCCGCATTATGCGTATGCACGGCTTTTTGCAAGGGCGCCCGCTTGTATTCGCCCGCTTGGGTTGCGTTACTTGCCTTGCTCGCCGAAAAGCTTTTTGGTTGCGAGAATGTGCATTGCGCATTCCACTCGCTTTTTCATCATTGCGCAGGTAACCTCGTACGGTTCGTTGATGTCGCCGTTGAAATTGTAATTGTTTGCGCTGCAACCGCCCGAGCAAATGAATTTTGCAAAGCAATTTTCGCATTTCTTACGCGTGAACAGGCAGGAGTTTTGGAAAAGCTCCCTTGTGTCGGGGCGGGTGATGCCTTCAAACACGCTGCCCATACGGAATTTTTCGTTGCCTGCAAACTGGTGGCAGGGATACAAATCCCCGTTGGGAACGACGGAGAAATATTCGTTGCCCGCACCGCAAGCGGATACGCGTTTGGAAAGGCAGGGTCCGCCTTCCAAGTCGATATTGAAATGGAAGAAATTAAATCCTTCGCCCTTTGCGTGACGGTCGAGATAGGCTTCGCAAAGATTTTCGTATTCCCTTTCAATCGTCGGCAAATGTTCTTCACGGATTTGTAAATCTTCAATTTCCGTAACCACGGGTTCCATTGAAATGGAATCTACGCCCTGGTCGGCGATAAAGAGAACGTCTTTGGCAAAGTCCAAATTTTTCGCCGTGAACGTGCCGCGAACGTAATAGCTTTTGGTGCCGCGCAGGGAAATGAATTTTTTGATTTTGTCTATAATCAAATCGAACGTGCCCTTGCCGTTTATCGATTTACGAATGGCGTCGTGCACTTCCTTTCTGCCGTCCAAGGAAAGGACAACGTTTTCCATTTCTTCGTTGAAGAATTGAATGGTTTCGTCGTTTAAGAGCAGGGCGTTGGTCGTGGTCGTGAACAAAAATTTCTTGCCTACCTTTGCCGCCGCTTCCTTGGCGTAGTACACCGTTTGCTTTAAAACGCCCAAATTCATCAAGGGTTCGCCGCCGAAAAAGTCCATTTCCAGCACTTTACGGTTACCGCTGTTGGCAATAAGGAAGTCTACCGCCGCCTTTGCCGTTTCAAAACTCATACTCTCGCGCTTGGAATGGTATGCGCCTTCGTCGGCAAAGCAATAACGGCAACGGAAATTGCAGTCGTGGCAAATGTGGATACAAAGCGCCTTGATTTCGGTGCTTTTCATCGGGTACGCCTTGATTTCGTCCTTAAAAAGCAAGCCCTGTTCCTTCAAGCCTTGTACGTCGGAAAGGATTTCCGCAATTTGCTCGTCGGTGATATACGTAATATCGACGGCTTGTCCTTCTTCTTTGGCTTTTAAGTAGTCGGCGGTGGGCGTATCGCATTCGTGCAACGAGCCGCTGCCTACGTCGTAGATGTAATTTTTGTCTTTGTAACTGAATACGTGTATCACGGTATCGCAGTCCTCCCAAAAAAATGATTTGGCGGCGCGGCGACGGAAAGGTCGCTGTCAGCGCAGCCAAGTAAGTAAAAAAGTCCGAAAACTCGGTTAAAAACGGCGTACCGTTACAATACGCCGTTTTTGCGATGATTTCCTACGTTATTGCCGCGGATCGAAATCCGTTCGGCGGGGTTGCGCTTGCGCCCGAACTTATCTGCGTTCGATTTTTTGTTCGCGCGTAACTCTTTCGCAGGACTGGTTGCCTACCGTGCAGCTGGTTTTGCACGCGGACTGGCAGGTGCTTCTGCATTCGCCGCAACCGGTTACCTTCTTATCTGCGGGTTTCGCAATCGTCTTAATCATAAAAAAGCCCTCCTGATTGTAGAGATTTATGCTCTTATTATAATATACTTTCACGTAAATTGCAAGCGGTTTTTCCTACTTTTTCCTGTGTTTTACACAGTAAAGCGCATTTTTTTGTTCAACGGCGTAAGTTGACGCCGATCACGCCGCCCAGCACGCCTGCAAACAGGGTGAGCGCAAGCTCGATAAGTATCAGCCAAGAAAGAGAGAAATCCCCGCCGATTGCCGAAAAGGTCAAGTACGAAAGCGCGGTGTACAAAAGCCCGATTGCACCCCCTTTCAGCCAACCCTTTTCCCCGCGGACAAAGAGTATGCCCGCCAGCAGCACGAACACCACTTTGAGCGTTTGATTGACGGGATAAATTGCCTTGTCGGGCAAGGACGAAGCGCGCAAAATACACGCGAATATCAAGGTGGATAAAAAAGAACACGCAAGCGCCAAGCCTACGCCTTTGACAATGGAAAAAATACCGCCGCCGTATGAGTTTTCGTTTCGCATAAAAAACACCTCCGCAGTATTGTATGCGAAGGCGTTTTTGTTTTAGACTGTTTTTCGGCGCGGAAAGAATAAAATTATTCCGCTTTTTCTTCCGTAGCTTCCGTTGCGGGTGCTTCTACGGGAGCTTCCGTTGCAGGTGCTTCTACGGGAGCTTCTACTGCGGGAGCTTCCGCCTTTTGAGGAACTGCGTCCGTTTGGTATACGGCTTGCTTATCGAATTTGATATAGGATTTGCCGCTTTCTTCCGAACCCGTTTCCAAAATGAAGGTATTGTCTTCGGGGCAAACTTCTACGACGATACCGCAAATACCGCCGATGGTTTTCACTTTGTTGCCGGGCGCGATTGCGTCGAGCATCGCCATCGTTTCGTCCTGCTTTTTCTTTTGCGAACGTCTGCTAAACACCATAAGAACGATAATCATTATGATTGCTACACCCATAATAATCCACGTAACGTATTCGGAACCGCCCTTACCTTTGCCCGCGGAATCGGAGGCTTCGCTCGTCAATAAATTAAATAAATTCCAAAACATACTAATTTTCTCCTTAACTATTCTTTTCGCGCTTTCAAAATGACTGCGCGAATACTGAATTTCTATTACTATGATAGCTGTTTTACGCGCTTTTTGCAAGCGTTTTTTAAAGAAATTTCAAGTTTTTTTGATTTTTTACCTATTTTTCACATTCAGTTGCGGGGATTTTTCGCGTATTTTTCGGCGTTCTTTTGCTGAAAAACGATTTTCAACGCGTACCTGCCCCCGTCCTTTATAGCTTTTAGGCGTTTTTTACAAATTCCGCAACGAAAAAAATTACCACTTGCCTTCGCCGCCGTATTTTTTATAGAACTCGCGCGCGTAATCCTTGACGTACCCCCCGAGAATAGACTGGCGCAGCCCTTTCATTAGCTTATGCAAGAAGGTGATATTGTGCAAGCTTAAAAGCATTGCGCCGTACATTTCGTTGACGTTGATCATATGCCGCAAATACGCTTTGGTATAATTTTTACAGCAATAACAATCGCATTCTTCATCTAAGGGCGTAAAGTCTTCTTTATATCTGCCGTTACGAACGACCACTCTGCCGCGGCTGGTCATCGCCGTACCGTTGCGCGCAATTCTCGTTGCCAAAACGCAGTCGAACATATCCACGCCGCGCAGCGTGCCTTCGATAAGGCAATCGGGCGAGCCTACCCCCATTAAATAACGGGGTACGTCGGTAGGGAGCAAGGGCTGCAAATGATCGAGCAGCTCGTACATCAAGGGCTTGGGTTCGCCGACGGATAAACCGCCGATGGCAATGCCGTGCTTCACAAACGGAAGCGTCCGTTTTAAGCTTTCTTCGCGCAGGTCCTTATACATATTCCCCTGCACGATAGGAAAAAGCGCCTGTTCGGGCTTATCGTGGAATTTATAACAGCGTTCCAGCCACGCCGCCGTACGCTTCATCGCCGCTTCCGCCTGCGAATGGTTATAGCCGTATTCGCTGCATTCGTCAAATGCCATTATAATGTCCGCGCCAAGGTTTTGTTCTACCTGCATCGCCTTTTCGGGGGTAAAGAAATGCTTACTGCCGTCGATGTTGGAAGAAAATTCTACGCCCTCGTCGGTAATTTTGTTCAGCTTGCCCAAGGAAAAGACCTGAAACCCGCCGCTATCCGTTAAGATGGGCTTGTCCCAGTGCGTAAATTTATGCATGCCGCCCGCCTTTTTTACGATGTCGTCGCCTGGGCGCATATACAAATGGTAGGTGTTTGCCAAAATAATTTGCGAGCCCGCTTCCTTTAAATCGCGCGGGAACACCCCTTTTACCGTCGCCTGCGTACCCACGGGCATATACACGGGCGTTTCAATATCGCCGTGCGGCGTGTGCAAAATCCCCGCACGCGCACCCGTTTCAGGGTCAGTTTTTATCAGTTCAAAAGAAAAAAATTCGTTGTTCAATGCCGTTTTCTATCCTTTGTTTTTTCGGTTGCTATTATACCATACTTTTTGACCAAACGCAAGGGTTTTTACAAGCCTGCTCCCCTATTTTTTGCCGGGAAATTTTAAGAAAAATACATTTATGCGTTATATTCATATTTTTTATACATTTATGCATAAATATTTGAAAATTATTCAAAAAATATCCATTTTTAGGTGTTTTTTAGTTGACATATTCATAAAATGTGTATAAAATGTAGCATACAGTTGCGGAACGCGACGAGAATAAGTAAAAAATTTTTATTTTAGGAGATAGATTATGAAAAAGTTTAAAAAGGCTATGGCAATTACGATGGCGGCAGTTGCGGCGTGCGCAACGATGGGTTTGGCGTCCTGCGGCGAAGATACTCTCGTGGTGTATACGGAAGCAGGGTTTGCTCCGTTTGAATACGTTTCCAAGGGTAAAATTGTGGGCGTAGACGTGGAGATTATGAACCTTGTAGGCAAAAAGCTGGGCAAAAAGGTACAGTTTGAAAACGTAGGGTTCAATACCATCATAGACGCAGTTGCGGCAGGTAAGCTTTGCAACGTTGGCGCAGCGGGCATTTCCATTACCGATGAGCGTAAGCAAAAGGTAGATTTCTCAAATGAATATTACACGGCGGCGCTTTACGTTATTTATGAAAAGGACGAAGCTTCCGTTTATGAAAGCACGACTACGGACAACGTGACGGGCGTGTACTGGGAATCAATGGCGGGTAAGGACATCGCCGTACAAGGCGGCACGACGGCTGACCTTTTCCTTGGCGACGAGCTTAAAGAAGGCGCTACGCTGGACAAAGACGCAACGGGCACAAACGCGACGACGTACGGTGAATTGAAAACTGCGGTTGCGGACATCGGTTTGAACGTTGACGTGTTAATTATTGATGAACTGCCCGCAAAGAAGCTGATTGAAGGTAAGAGCAACTTGACTTGCGCTCCCCTTTACTATAAGGGCGGCGAAAATGAAGACGATGAAGCGGCAATCGATACGTATGCGATCTGCGTTACCAAGGGTCAAGATAAGCTGTTGGCGGCGATTAACGAAGTGTTGGAAGAACTGGGCAAAGACGGTATTCAGGCTTTGGTTGATAAGCACTTGGGTTTGTAAGCCGCAGAATGAATGAAAAATACGCGCGGGGAAAGGCGAATTTCGTCTTTCCCCCGTATTGCGTAAAAGAGAAGAATAAATACGGAGTTTAGCATTGTATGTTTAAAGACATTGTTTCCATTTTATCCAACGCGGAGTTGGTTGGATATATTTTGCAAGGGTTCGTTAATACCCTTTTGGTCACCGTAATTTCCGCAATCATCGGTTTGCTGTTGGGTTTTACGGTTGCCGTTGTGAAGATTATGCCGTCGAATAAGTGGACGCGCGTACCAAAAGCAATTTGCGAAGTATACACCACCGTTTTTCGCGGTACGCCCGTAGCATTGCAGCTGTTCATTATGGTTTTTGCGGTGTTTGCCATTCCCGGCTTTAAGCCCTATGCGGCAATTTTGACCTTTGGCATCAATTCGGGTGCGTACGTTTCCGAAAGTATCCGCGCGGGCATCACTTCCGTGGATAAGGGACAAATGGAAGCGGGGCGCGCGCTGGGAATGAACTGGCTGCAAACAATGATCCGCGTCATTTTACCGCAGGCGGTGAAGAATATTATTCCCGCCATCGGCAACGAGCTGATTGCTCTTTTGAAAGAAACTTCCATCATCGGCTGGGTCGGCGCGACGCCGGGTACGTTCACCTTTGATTTGCAGGCGGCTGCCGACCAAATCTTTACGGATATCCCCAACTACCTTGCCAGCGGTTTGATTGTTGGCTGCTGTTATTTGATTATCGTGTACGGCTTGACGATTGCCGTAAAGCAAACGGAAAGGAGATTAAAGAGAGATGAGCGATAATAAGAAAGCCCTTTTACAGGTGAAAGCCTTGCATAAAAAATTTGGCAAGCTGGAAGTGCTTAAAGGCGTAGATTTAGACGTATACAAGGGCGACGTTATCGCCGTCATCGGGCCGTCGGGCTGCGGAAAATCTACCTTCCTCCGTTGCTTGAACTTTTTGGAAATGCCTAACGCGGGCGAGATTCGCTTTGAAAATAACGTTATCTTTAAAAACGAGCGCGTATATTTCAAGCGGCAAATGAAAGCTTTAAAGGCGCAAAAAAAATACGATAAAGCGGAATACAAGGCGATAGAAGAACAATATCTTGCCTTGAAGGAAGTGGAAAAGCCTATCGCAAAGAAAATGAACAAGGAAATCGACCTGCACCGCCAAAAGCTGGGTATGGTTTTTCAGCAATTTAATCTTTTCCCCCACCTTACCGTAATGCAAAATATTACGCTTGCGCCCGTGAAATTGAAGAAAATAACCCAAGAAGAAGCGAACATCAAGGCGTTGTCCCTGCTTAAAAAGGTGGGCTTAGAAGATAAGGCGGACGTCTACCCCGCTACCCTTTCGGGCGGACAAAAACAGCGTATTGCGATTGTGCGTGCTTTGGCGATGGAGCCAGAAGTTTTACTGTTCGACGAGCCGACTTCCGCACTCGACCCCGAAATGGTAGGCGAAGTTTTAAAGGTTATGACGGAGCTGGCGCAAGAAGGAATGACGATGATTGTAGTCACGCACGAAATGGGATTTGCAAGAGAAGTGGCAAACCGCGTTATCTTTATGAACGAAGGGGTTATCAAGGAAGAAAACAACCCCAAGGATTTCTTTGAAAATCCGCAGGACGAGCGTTTGAAAGATTTCCTTTCCAAAGTGTTGTAACTGTACGTAAAACGTGCTATAATAGTATAGGAAATACGGTAAATTACGTTTGGAGAGGATGTTGCAATGTTGTTTAATTATCATACGCATACCGTGCGTTGCAACCACGCGTCGGGCACGGATAGAGAATACGTGGAAAAAGCCATAGAAGCAGGCATAAAAACGCTGGGCTTTTCCGACCACGCCCCCTACCTTTTTAAAGATACCGACCACGTTTCCCACTTTCGTATGCGCTTAGATGAGCTGGAAGACTACGCCAAAAGCGTGCGCGCTTTGCAAAGAGAATATAAAAAGGACGTTCGCATTTTGCTTGGCTTTGAGTTGGAATATTATCCCGCCTTTCACCGCGACGAAATGGCGTTTTTGCGGACGGTAAACCCCGATTACTGCTTGTTGGGACAACATTTTTTAGGCAACGAAATCGGGGAAATCCCCAGCAGCCACGCAAGAACGCCCGAACAGCTTACCCGCTACGTTTCGCAGGTGTTGGAAGGCTTGGCGACGGGAGATTTTTTGTACCTTGCCCACCCCGATTTACCGGGCTACGCATTCCCCCGCGAGCCTATGCAAAAGGAATACCGCAGGCTTTGCGAAGGCGCAAAAGCGTTGGGGATTCCGCTGGAATTTAATCTTTTGGGATTGCGAACGAAACGGCAATACCCCGATAAATTCTTCTTTGAAATTGCCGCGCAAACGGGAAACGACGTCGTACTCGGCGTAGACGCACACGCGCCCGAACACTTTTCCTTTGCCGAGCTGGAACGGTCGGCTTTGCAAACGCTGCAAGCTTTGGGCTTGCGGGTGTTGGAAAAACCTTTTATTGAATAGATGAAACGGGTCGGAATATTCCGACCCGTTTATTTATTTTGTTCGCGGATTTGCGAGTATTCGTCTAAGACGTCGTCAAACTGACGGTATTTGAATTTTTGACGAACTTTTTCGATTTGCCATTGCTTGATGTTTTCCGTGTGCGGATAGGGAAACCAAAACAGCCGCCGCGAAAAGTGGCGCAGCACCGTGTTTTTATATAAAAATTTTTGGTCGTTGAAGCGTTGGGAAAGAAGTTTTTTATCCCCCTTTTTGGTGGCACGAAGAAGTGCGGACTGATCGGCAAACGGCAGTTTTTTGCGGCGTAACAACGACCTTGCCCGCTCAAACAGCCCCGTTTGACGAATTTTTTGCATATTCAACAGCAATACGCCTGCGTTGATATAGCGCGGGTGGACGAGAAATTTCCCGTAATGATCGCGCGCGGCGGCGTAGCAATAGTTTGTTACGTCGATATCGTAAAGCGCGGAAATATCGCCGTTTGCCATTATATCCGCGTCTAAATACAAAAGCTTATCGGGCGCGTCCGCTAAGTCGGCAAGCAGCCGCAAAAGCGTATACGGCGAACAGTAACAGCGTTCGTTGGCGTTCTTGCGCAAGTGCGTTTCGTATAACTGCGTTATATCCCGCAAAAAAACTTGCGTATCGGGATTATGTTTTTGTAATACAGACTGTAAAAGCTCGGCGCTTTTTTGGGTGAACGGGGTGTAATCTGGATTTTCCCGCGTTAGGCGCATTGTGTATAAATAGATACGCAGGGGGCGCGGCGTTTTCATTCGTTTCACAATGGAAAGGGTGGACGTAAGCACGCCGTCAAAGACTTTTTCGTTTCCGCAATAGAGCAAGTTTATCACACTTCGTCCCCCTTTTTACCGTCGCGGACGTAACGGATATATTCGCAGTTGCTGCGTAGGCTTCGCGTTTGCATCGCTTGGTAGACTTGATTGCGGAGCTTTTGTACGGCGGATTTTTGGGGCAGGGTTTCGTCGGGATAAAACGGTCCGTCTAAATAAGTGACAAGGCGTGGGCGGCTTCCGTAGCGGCGGCGCTGGTAGGTGTTGGTCAGCACAAAGCAGGGCGCGCCAAGCACGACGGGATAACGAAAGGAGGCGGCGGGAAAATTGCGTATGCCTACGTAATAGGGCCAAATGTGCGCTTCGGGGTATATCATAATGCCGTTTCCTTCTTCGTAGCGGGCGCGTATCGCGGCGTGAAAATTGCGCGCGGATTTCAGCGTATCAGGCAAAGGCAAGGCACCCAGGTACGGATTGAGTTTGCCAAGGACGGGCATTGACACGTTGTTTGCGTGCACGATTGTGTACAGCGAACGCGGAAAAACGGAAAGCGACGGAATGAATGCGTCGCCGATGGCTTGGGTGTGGTTTCCGTAGAGAAAAAAGCCCTGCGATTTGGGAATTTGACGGAGTACTTCCCGATTTTCCACTCGCCATAAAAATTTGGCTTTGCTGTATGCGAAGCCAATAGGATGGGCTAAAAGCCGATAGGAAAGGAAGCGTTGCAGCTTCCACTTTGCGCCATAGCGAAGATATATCCAGTTTTCGTCGATACGCTTTGGCGTAATCGTCGCCGAAGAAAATTCATCGTTGCGTTCGTCGGTGTAATATACGGTTTTGGTCGGTTGCATACTATATATGGTAGACGGATTTTGGAAAAAATATACAAAAAACGCAGTAGCTTGCCTACTGCGTTTTTGTTGTAGCTACAACGTGGTGTTGCGCCGTGGGTTCTCCGTTGTGGTAAAACGGCGGAGATGCGAGCAAGACAAGGCGTTGCGCGCACGTTGCAGGGAGCGTACTTGAACGTACGTGACCAAAACGCGCACAGCAACAACGCTGTATTGCGAAGCATATGCGTCGTTTTTTTACCAGTCCTGCTTTTTTAAAGACTTATCCTTCACATCGTCGTAGTATGCAAAATAACGTTCTTTAAAAGCGGCAGGCGTTTGAGGTAAATCACCGCCGTCCGCTTGCATACGCTCTAACAATTCTTGCAATTCATCGGGGGTGAAATCCGCCAAATCCGTTTCTTCTCCGTACGTTTGCAACAGCTTTAATAAATCGAGCTCCGACATAATTCGTTGTCCGTTCCTTGTAAAATATCAAATCTCCACTTGAATTTCTTCCCCGCGGAAAGGCAAGGTAAGGTGGGTGAAGCCTATTTCCTTTAACGTCGCCGCCGTTTCGTCCCATTTGTCCGCAATTCTATCCACGGAATGCGCGTCCGAGCCGAAAATAATCTTTCTGCCACCTAATTGGTAATAACGTTTCAGGAGCTGCGTATCGGGCAAGCTACGTTGTTTCAAGTGCTTGCTTGCCGTGTTCACCTCCAAGATTTTACCCTTTTGGATAATCGTGCGGAAAATATCGTCAACCTGTTTACCGAACGTTTCCAAATCCATA
>JAZSGC010000102.1:0-2573 GCA_045532525.1 Candidatus Scatosoma sp. | reverse complement strand
GCCATCATTGCAATCGCATGTTCTCTATGATCTTCGTCCTGCGTAGCCACCGCCACGATGTCCGCAGGTATCTTTTCCTTCAAAAAATCCTGATAATTTTCAAATAAACGCGTACCTGGGTACTCCTTTTTAGCATACCCGATGCGCTTTTCATCATTCTCGATGATGGCGACAAGCTGAAATTTTTCAGGATACGCTTTGGCAAACGCGGCGTAAATTCCCCCACGTTGACCAAGCCCAAAGACAACCAATTTTTTCGTTTGCATTTCTCTTACTCCTATATCGTCTTGCGATTCTTCATTTATTATAGCACACACCGCAATTATTTTCTACCTTATTTTTTAGCAAAACTATCGTTTTTTTAAGCACTTATAACGCCTATTTTAAGACTTTGCGAATCGCGTAGCACTGCAACCGCTTCGGAAGAGCGTTCAACAGCAACAATAGCTTGTTGCGGTTGATAGCATACACAAACCTCATCCTTCTTGCACGTATGATTTTTTCGACCTTTTTTGCAATCTTTTCGGGCGGTACGCTCTTGGATTCCACGCTATTCACGATTTTACAAAAGCGCGCCGCGTTGCACTCGTAGAGCTCCGTCTTCTCACAGAACCGATCGAGCGCGTCCGTCGAAACGCCGAGCATCCCCGTCGATACCGCCCCCGCCCGAAGGACGGAAACGGATATCCCTAAAAGCTGTAATTCCATACGCAAAGAATACGCGTATTTATCAAGCGCGGCTTTCGTCACGGCATAGATTCCCGTAAAGGGCAAGGGATCAAGCGGCGCAAGCTCGCTGGTCGTGATCACGACTCTGCTACCCACTTTTAGCATCGGAAGAAAGATTTTATTGACGTAAAACGCGCCGTAAACGTTGATTTTGAAAATACGGTCAAAGCTGTCTTCTGGCATCTCGACAAGCGAATCAAGCATATACACGCCAGCAAAATGCACGATAGCAAAGAGCTCACTCGTCACCGCGCGCACCTGTTCAAACGCAGCTTTTACACTCTCTAAATCGGTGATATCCGCTTGCACGGGAAAGATGTTTTCTTCCGCTCCCCCGACTCTTTTATCGAGCGCAAATACGGTATAGCCGCCACGCGCAAGCCTTTTTGCCGTTTGGTAGCCCATTCCGCCATACCCGCCCGTAATCAATACGTATTTTTTCATCATCTTTATTGCTCGCCGCCGCATTCCTTGCAAAAGCGGGAATCCGCATCAATCTTCGCGCCGCAATGTTTGCAGTATTTCGTTTCCGAAAATCCTTCCTTCACCGCGCGCGCCGTCGTTTTCACCGCATCACTTCGAATTTCCGCGCCCGTCGACGCAAGCCCTTGCAGGTCTTCCTTGTTTTGCTCTTGGATATACCTTGCCGAGCGCGCGCGCATTCTTGCAATCTCAGGCTTAAAACCGATGATAGAGCAAATCATCGTTCCCATCATACCAAACGGCATCATAAACGCACCGTAAATATAATTATCCGTTTCAAAATCGCCGAAGCCCGTGAACAGCAGGATAAGCCCCACACTCAGCACCACCAAAAAGACTGCTGCCAAAATCTTAAATACCAAATAATGTGTCGGTTTTTTCATTCTTTTCTCCTTTTGCAAGCTCAAAATTATGCACCAAGTAATATTTACGCCTTTTCGTATTCATACAAGCGGTAAAGCTTTTTGGAAAATCCACCTGCATACAGCCTTTTGAAAATCCATTTTTCCACGCCGCTTAGTTCGTTTATATATTTTTGTGGCGTTATCGCACGCTCTCTTACGTAGGCAAAATCGTCGTTTTCAAAGAGCGTGGGATCGTCAATTCCATAGACGCTTTCAACGCCGACGTCCTTCACGGGATTTTTGTATTTAGACATCTTCGCCGCAAATACGCTATACGAATCCATCAACAGCGCGACCCGTTCAAAATGTGCACATAGCCGTTTTATCAATGCGCGCATTTCATCGTTGGTCAAATACATGCTCACCCCTTCCATAACGACAACAGCGCTTTTCGCCTTAGGAATATTTTGCAGCCAAGCGGCATCCCGCGCGTCCCCTTCAATCATTTTGTAGAAATCGGACTCGGCATAATACCGACGCCTTTCTTGGATCACCTGCGGAAAATCCACGTCGTACCAAGCTGTCTTCGTCGCATTCACGCGCCACATTCGGCTATCCATACCGCACCCGATATGCAAGACAACAGCGTTCTCGTCCGCCGCAAGCCTTTCTCTTACCCACTCGTCAAAGACGGCAGCACGGATTCCCATATAATAGGCAAGCCACTTAGATTTAGCCCTTCCTTTCAGGGAAAAACCTTCCGCATTCCAAATTTCTTCCGCTTTTTTATCGCTTAAAAACAAATTCTTTCGACTGACGTAGGCTTTGCCGTATAACGGAATATATAACGTTTTATGCACACTATCCATACGCACCGCCCTCTCACAAACAGCAAGCAACGAAGCTTAAATGATTTTATAGAATGATTATAACACATTTATTTTGGATTTGCAACCCTTGCGCCAAAAAAAACGCGCCCAAAAAGAGCGCGTTCGTATTTTCACCGTGATGAAGGGG
>JAZSGC010000144.1:0-12736 GCA_045532525.1 Candidatus Scatosoma sp. | reverse complement strand
CTTTACAATGGAAATGGTGCAGCCGCCAAACCCAGCGCCGATCATACGCGAGCCAAGGCATTCGTCTTCTCGTCTTGCCAAAGCGGAAAGGGTATCCAGCTCTTTGCCCGTTACTTCATACAATTCGCGCAAGCTGTAATGACTTTCGTTTAACAATCTACCAAGCTCTACCAAGTCGCCTTTTTTCAACGCCGCGACCGCCGCTTGCACGCGCGCACATTCCATAACCACGTGTTCCGCACGCTTTGCCACTACGCCCGAAAGTAAATATTTTACTTCCGCAAATTGCTTGGGCGTGACTTCCGCAAGGCAGGAAACTTTCAGCTTGTTTTGAATCAGCTTCAATGCCGTTTCCACTTCCTGACGGCGCACGTTATATTTGCTTTCCACAAGGTTGTGCGGCTTATTGCAGTTTGCCACGACAATACAATATTCTCCCAACTCCAAAGGTACGTATTCGTAACGAAGCGTTGCGCAATCCAACAGCACGGCGTGGTTCTTCTTGCCCATAGCCGAAGCAAACTGGTCCATTATCCCGCAGTTTACCCCCGCGTATTTGTTTTCCGCCTTTTGAGAAAGCAACGCCAAATGCACCTTGTCATAGGCTACGCCTGCGTATTCGCAAAAGGTCACCGCCGTCGCCACTTCAATCGCTGCCGAAGACGAAAGCCCGCTGCCGAACGGTACGGTGCAATCATAGTACAAGTCACAGCCCACGATTTGCACGCCTTCCTGTTGTAAATAGTAAGCTACGCCCGCCTGATAGTTGCCGATTTTTAAACCCTTGTAGCTATCCAACGCGCCAACGTCCAGTTCTACAATGCCGTCAATACCACGGAACGCCAAGCGAATGGTGTTTCCGCCCGTTTTGCGCGCGTATACGTTGCAGCGCAAATTGAGCGCCGCAGGGAAAACCTGCCCGCCGCAATAATCTACGTGTTCGCCGATGACGTTGATACGCCCCGCCGCCGTAAACAAATTTTCCGCTTTTGCGCCAAAAATATTTTCAAAAGCTTGCATTGCTTCCGTTCTTTCCATTTATTCTTCTCCATTTTGAGCATTTACGGTTTCGCCGCATTTTATTACATTTATTATATCGCAGCAAAAAGAGTTTGTCAAGACGCAGCCGCGATATTTTTACGATTTTCAACGCATACCTGCCCCCATAAAACAATTTCAATGCGTACCTGGTATGGTCTAATAAAAAACAATTTAGGACAAAAAATAAACCGCCCCTTACGGTGCGGTCAATTTTTACGATAAACACACTTCGCGGATTACAGCGCGTGAACGTTTACCGCGCGGAGTTTTTCGGGATTTTTCGGATCGGGTTCGGTTTCATAAGAAACTTTTTGCCCTTCCTTCAATCTTCTGTACCCCTCAGCCACAATCGCGGAGAAATGCACGAACACGTCGTCGCCACCCTCATCGCCGGCAATAAAGCCGTAGCCCTTTTCCGCGTTGAACCACTTCACAGTACCCTGAGCCATTTTTCGGTCCCCCTTTTTAGTTTTTTACCGATAAATCTGCCGCAAAACGTACCCCCGTCATATTTTATCCGTTATAGAATAATTATAACACATTTTTCTTTTGATTGCAATAGCTTATATAAAATTTTTTACGCTTTGTCGCCGATTTTTTGCTTTTTCTATCTAAAATTATAGACATTTTCGTCCATTTAATGCTATAATTTAGTAGTAACGCGTCATAAAATATGGAAAAAGCGAGATTTTTATGAAATTTTTAACCGTTTTAAAAGTAATCCTGCTTGGTATTATTGAAGGGGTCACCGAGTGGTTGCCCGTATCCAGCACGGGGCATATGAAGCTCTTCAACAGCTTTTGGACGCTGAAAGGCGTTTCTCCGGGTTTCCCCGATATGTTTGAATACGTCATTCAGTTCGCCGCCATTCTTGCGGTAATTCTTTTGTTTTGGAGCACCATTTTCCCGCTCGGCAAAGAAAAATGCAATCCGTCCACACAAACGGGCGCGCAAACGGACGGCGCAACGCCTACCAACGGCGCGCAATACAAAATCGTATGGAAAAAAGACGTGCTTTCCCTTTGGGGAAAGGTGTTGGTCGCGTGTATCCCCGCTCTGCTTGCACTCTTGCCCGATATGCTGTTTGAAAAGCTCTGTGAAAAGCACGCGCTTATCGAACCCCTTGCCATCGCTTGTACGTTAATTTTCTATGGCGTTGCCTTTATTCTTATTGAGAATTTTAATAAGAAACGCAGCCCCAAAATTACGGAGCTTTCCCAGCTGTCTTATAAATACGCCTTTTACATCGGCTGTTTTCAGCTGCTTGCGGCAATCCCCGGCACTTCGCGCTCGGGCATAACCATTATCGGCGCATTGCTGTTAGGAGTAGACAGAACGACTTCTTCCAAGTTCACGTTCGTGCTTGCCATTCCCACAATGGTTGGTGCAAGCGCATATAAGCTGCTCAAATTCTTTTTGGACGCAGGCAAAATGTCGGGGGCGGAAATCGGGTACTTACTGATCGGCTGTGCCGTGGCATTCGCCGTTTCGGTGGTTGCGATTAAGTTCTTGATGAATTTCGTCAAGAAGCACGATTTTAAACTATTTGGTTGGTATAGAATCGCCCTTGGCGTAGTCGTTATCGGCGCGTTGATTATCCCACAGCTTCTTCGCTGATGTTACTTTCAACCCGTACACGGTAGCCACCTTTTTATTATTTTATCAAGAGAGAAAACAAAACCGCGCTGCGTAGCATAATGTCACGCAGCGCGGTTTTTCTTTTTACACGATTACAGCAGCTTTGCCCCAGCCGCCGTTAAAACTTCAATCGCTTTTTCCACCGACGAAGTTTTAAATACGATTTTCGCGTGGCCGTCCACACCCGCGTAGGAATACATATATTCCACGTTCACTTTGTTTTCCCCAAGGCAAATCAACAGGTCGGAAAGCGCGCCCGCCTTATCGGGTACTTCCAGCCCCACCAGCTCTACTTCCGAACACAAAAAGCCCGCTGCACGCAACGCCGAAAGCGCCTTTTCGTTATTTTCCGTTAAAAGTCGTAAAATCCCAAAATCCTTTGTATCGGCAATCGAAAGCGCCAACAAATTTACGCCCGCGGATTTTAAAACCTGACAGCACGCGCTGGCTTTCCCTTCTTGATTTTCTAAAAATACGGCAATCTGTTTTACCATTATTTTTTTTCTCCTTTATTATTAAATTTCACTTGCTCTATCCCAACGGAAAAACGGAGCAAGACAAGCGTTGCGCGCACGTTGCAGGGAGCGTACTAAGCGTACGTAAGTAAGGGGCACGGAACTGCAACGCCGTATTGTGCCGTGGGTTCTCCGTTGTGGTAAAACGGCGGAGATGCGACGCATATACGTCGTTTTTTATAATTTACGGAAATCGCTAATCCGCTTCGCCTTCCCTTCGCTCCGCGCCACCGTACCGGGCGAAACGAGCGTAATCTTCGCGCTTACCGACAATGCGGACGCCATTTCCGCGGTCAGCTTGCGGCGGATTTCTTCGACGTGTCCCACTTCGTCTACGGATACGGACGGAGAAAGCTCCACCACGATTTCCATTGTATCCAAATTGTTTACACGGTCCACGTTGATGTGATAGTGCGGCTGAATATCCGCATTTTTTAAAAGTACGCTTTCGATTTGCGACGGGAAAACGTTTACCCCGCGGATAATCAGCATATCGTCGCTTCGACCCGTGATTTTGTTCAGCTTTACCGTCGTTCTTCCGCAAGGGCAAGGGTCATCATTCAGGCTTGCAATATCCCGCGTTCTATACCGAATGAGCGGCATTCCTTCCTTGGTCAACGTCGTAAACACCAGCTCGCCCGATTCGCCATAAGGCAACGGCTCTAATCTGTCCACGTCTACGATTTCGGGATAGAAATGGTCGTCCTGAATATGCATACCCGTCTTAAATTCGCAGTCGCACGCCACACCGGGGCCTGCAATCTCGCTCAGTCCGTAAATATCGCACGCGCGAATTCCCAAGCGTTTCTCAATCGTTTCGCGCATACCCTCCGACCACGCTTCCGCACCGAATACACCGCCTTTGAGCTTGATATCCACGCCCGGCTTTAAACCAAGCTTTTCAATTTCGTCCGCCAAATAAATGATATAGGACGGCGTACAACAAATGATGTCCGCGCCAAAATCGGCAAGAAGCTGAATTTGTTTTTGGGTATTGCCCGCGGAAGCAGGAACAACGCACGCGCCAAGCTTTTCGCCGCCGTAATGCATCCCCAAACCGCCCGTGAACAATCCATAGCCGTATGCAACGTGCACGATACTATTTTCGTCCGCGCCCGCCATCACCAGCGAACGCGCCGCGCACTCACCCCAAATATCAATGTCTTTTTGCGTGTAGCCCGCCACTGTCAATTTCCCCGTTGTCGCGCTGGACGCGTGCAGGCGAACAAGGTCGCGTCGGGGGCGCGCCATCATACCGAACGGATACGCGTCGCGTAAATCCTGTTTGACGGTATACGGAAGCTTATAAATATCGTCAATAGACTTAATATCGCTGGGTTTGAGCTTGATTGCGTCCATTTTTGCGCGGTAAGGCTTTTGGTGTTCGTATACGTACGCCACCATTTTTACCAGCCGTTCCGATTGAAGCACCTTTTTTTGGTCTGCGCTCATCGTTTCTAATTCTTTTTGAAAATATTGCATAACCTTTTTCTCTCTCAATCGCTTGTTTTGATTTACGCTCTATGCCTACACGCGTTCGTATCCAAGCGCAAACGCCGTCAAATTGAGCTGCGCAAATTTTGCGGGGACACAAGCCTCCACCGCTTGCTCCATCACGTCTTTATCCAAGCCACAAAGCTTACACAGCGCACCGAGCATTACGATATTCGTCGCCTTTGCGCTTCCCGCTTCCACTGCCCATTCCTGCGCAGACACGAAGTAGGCGTTTTGTTCCGCCTGCAATTTCTCTTTCAGCCCCGTAGGATAGCTTGCCGCACCCGTAATACAAGGCATCGGCAAAATCCTTTCTTCATTGACGAGCAATACGCCGTTTTCTCGTAAATAATGCTTTACGCGCGCCGCTTCCAGTACTTCAAACGCAATCACCACGTCCGCGCCGCCTTCCCAAACGACGGGAGAATAAATTTTATCCCCGATACGCACGTGCGTAACCACGCTGCCGCCGCGCTGGCTCATACCGTGAATTTCGCTCACCTTACAATCCTTGCCCGTGAGCATCGCATATTTCCCAAGCACACGGCTTGCCAGTAGCGTACCTTGACCGCCGACGCCTGCAATTAAAATATTTGTCATTTTCTTATCCCCCTTTACGCCAACGTCAAACAGCCGAACGGACAAACCTTAGCGCAAACTTCACAGCCCACGCATTGCGCCGCGTCGATTTCCACGCCGTTTTCCCCTTTACGTATCGCAGGGCAACCGAGCTTCATACACAGCCCGCAATTTTTACAGTTTTCCACTTTAACCTTGGGCTTTGCCGCTTTATCCAACAGCACACACGGACGTTGCGCGATAATCACGCTGACTTCGTCGGTAGCAAGCGCCGCCTTTACCGCACTTTCCACCGCCTTCACTTCGTACGCGTCTACGATTTGCAAATGCTTTACGCCGCACGCCCTGCAAAGCTCGTCCAGTAAAACGACGGGCGCAGGCTCGCCAAGTAAATTTTTACCCGTAGCGGGATGCTGCTGATGCCCCGTCATACCCGTGGTAGAATTATCCAAAATAATCAGCGTAATGCCGCTTTGGTTATACACCGCGTTGATAAGTCCCGTTACGCCGCTATGTAAAAAGGTAGAATCGCCAATGACCGCCACCGTCTTTTTCTCGTCCTTACGCGCCTTTTTAAACCCGTGCGACATACCCACGGACGCGCCCATACAAACGCAGGTGTCCACCGCGGAAAGCGGAGGAACTGCCCCCAACGTATAGCAACCGATATCACCGTTGACCGTCAGCTTTAATTTATTCAATACGTAGAATACGCCGCGGTGCGGACAGCCCGCACACATCACGGGCGGACGCGCAGGTACGGCTTCGGGCGCACGCGTTTCCGTTTCCAAAACCGCGCCGCCAAACGCCGCGCGGATCATCGGCACGGAGATTTCTCCTTGCACGGAGAACAGCTCCTTACCCTTGCACGCAACGCCGCGCGCTTTTAACGTATCTTCAATGAACGGCTCTAATTCTTCCACGACGTACAAGCCGTTGACTTTCTTTGAAAATTCGCGAATGGCGGGGACAGGTACGGGATGAACGGTGGAAACCTTGTATACGTTCGCATTAGGCAACGCTTCCTTGACGTACTGGTACACCGCACCCGAGCACACGATACCCACTTCCTTTTCGTTGGTATATTCCGCTCTGTTGCAGGGCAAACCGCATACGTATTCTTCCAACGCCTTGTCGCGCGCTTCCACAGCTACGTGTCTTTTAATGGCGTTTGCAGGCATCATTACGTACTTTGCCGCGTCCTTTTGATAAGGCTTCACACCCACCTCTTCGCGTTCGCAAAGCTCCACCACACCGTGGGAATGGGCTACGCGCGTCGTTTCGCGGAGCAAAACAGGCGTATCGAATTTCTCGCTAAGCGCATACGCCAGCTTGACAAATTCCTTGGCTTCGCTCGCGTCGGACGGCTCTAACATCGGGATATGCGCGCTTCTTGCATAGAAACGGGAATCCTGCTCGTTTTGCGAAGAATGCATACCGGGGTCGTCGGCAACCACGATTACCAAGCCGCCGTTCACCCCCGTATAAGCTACGGTAAAAAGCGGATCGGCTGCCACGTTCAAGCCCACGTGTTTCATACACGCCATTGCCCGCGCGCCTGCGACCGAAGCGCCGATTGCCACTTCCACGGCAACCTTTTCGTTGGGCGCCCATTCCGCATACACGCCGTCGTGCGTGGCGAAATTTTCCGCAATTTCCGTGCTGGGCGTACCGGGATAAGCGGAGAGCACGTTTACCCCCGCTTCGTACGCACCGCGTGCAATCGCCTTATTTGTCAACATCAATTCTTTCATTTGTTTATCCTTTGCGCGGCGCTTGACGCCACGCCTTTACAACTCTCTTTAAAGTCTATGAGAATGTATATTTTTTTTATTATAACACACCGCCCGCGGCAATGTCAAACGCTCAATGGAAAAAATGAAACAAGAATCCCTTCCCCAAGCCCTCTTTTTATATAAAAGCTCCGCCAAAGCCTTTGCCTTGACGGAGCTTCTTATCGCCCTATTGTCCTGCGCAAAAATTTTCTTTTCCGCGCACGGAATTTTTATACAAGACTTTTTACGAATGCGTAGCCGTCGGCAAGGAGAGGACTTTTTCCGTCCTTCCACGTGCCTATACGCTCGAAGGTGTACGGACCTACCCCACCTTCTTCTTCTTTCGTATGGAAAGGCCCAAGCAGGTTTCTATTGCCCACCGTAAGCACGATTTCCACTTGATTTTCACCTTTTTTCAGCGCTTTGGAAATATCTAACCTATTGCCAAGCATCACCCTGCCGAAATCTACGCCGTTCACCTTCACTTCAAGAAGGTGGAACCGTTCGTCGAATACCAACTCGCAATCCGTTTCCTCGACGGTGACGGTTTGTTGCAGCGTAATATCGCCTGAGAAGAAAGGATATCCGTCCGTAAGTAAGCAGCTAACGTCCTTTTTCTGCGTACCAAGACGGAAATTATCGCCGATCAGCACGTTATTTTTCTTGCCGTTCTTAAAATCGCCGTACACGCCGAAGCTGCCTTTGAGCGCAATCGCTTCGATGTCCGTATCATACGCCAAACAATTTTTCAGGCTTTCCGTTACGTTTTCACCGAACAACGCATAGTATACCTGCTCGCTTTGGAAATAGCGGATCAGGATAACCACTTCGTTTTTGCCCGCCTTTAACAGGCTTGCCACGTCGTATTTCTTTAAGGGCTTTTCCACTTCGGAAACGCCGCAGCTTTCCACTTTCACGCCGTTGACTTCAACCCAAACGGTGTTGGTATCTTCGGCAAGCAATACGCATTTTTCGGGCACAACGTCCACGTCCACTTCGTATTTCAAATACAAATCCCCTGCGTATCTTCGCGCAAGCATTTCATTGAACACACCCATATGATGCACGGGCTGGCTATAATTAACGCCGTCCGTGGAATAGCGGATATAGTCAAGCAAAATATAGTTTTCGGGCGTGCCGACAACCGTGTACGCCTTGCCGAGCTTTATGGGTTTCAGCGCTTTCGTTTCCGCGGGCGTTTCGTTGCTGAAATACAGCAAACGGGATTCCCCCTTTTCAAAATGCAGCTTGGTAGGCACAATGGTGTATTCGTCTTTTAAAATATCATAAGACGAGAACGCGCTTGCGCCCTTGATAGAAAATTCCACGTCCGTTGCTCCGCCTACGTTTACCGCATAGATAAATAATTTCCCATCCGCGTCCTTGCGTAAGGTCGTACGCAGGGTGGGATTTTGCGCCAACGAGTACGGCTGCGCCGCAATCATTTCTTCCCACGTTACGTTGCTTTCCAAATAGTCGTAATCGAATTCTCTCCATTCCACAAAGGTGGGCTTTTCGTCAATCAACAAGACCCTGCCCCCTGCATTTACGAATTCGTGCAGCAATTTTTCCGTGCTTTCGTCCATCGTATACATCTTAGGCAGAACGAGATATTCGTACGCGCATTTGCCCAAAATCAGTTTATTGCCTTCCACCTTGCCGTATTTGGCAAGCAAAGTTTCGTCGATGTAATGGTGGGGAATTTGCTTTTCGGTCAAAAGCTTAATCGCATAAATCAACCCTTCGTCTAACTCGCCAACGCCAAGTCCGTTTTCTTCGTTTCTCTTGAAATTGAAATATGCGCTACGCAAGGGATGCAGCATAGCCACATTGACGATTTCTTCGCTTTCCGAAAGCAACATACCCAGCACGGAGAAATAGTCGTTGAATTCCTTGAAGTTTTTTCTAACCCAAGGATTGACCTTGGAATAATGCGCGGGATAATCGCGTTTTCTCTGACCGTGTTCGGTGTAAGGCAACAAATGCTGACACATCAAGTTCACGCCGCCGACGTATTGACATTCGGCAATTTCTTTCAGTTCCTGCGGGGTAACGTCCCAACCGCAGCAGCCGTACGTTTCGGTCAGCACTTGCTTTTTGCCAAGCTGTGCCGCAACCGACGAAACCTGCTTTTGCGCCAACTCGTGACCGACGCGTCTACCCAACCAGTCAATACCGGGAATATGCTCAAATTCATAGAAAGGCATCATCCCGCCGCAGCACCACATTTGTCCTGCAATACTATCTTCCTGCACATAGTGCCCCGTCAGTTTATATCCGTTTTTATCACACCAAGTATAAATTTTTTCGGCAAAGTTTTTCAGCATCAACGCCTGCATTGCTTTCCAGTATTTATAGCGGAATTCGCGATAGCCTTCCTTTTCCACAAACAAAAGCCCCAAGCCGTCCAAAATATCTTCGCCGTACGTTTCCTTAAAATAGGGCGCAAGCACCTTGGTGTACGCCGTATCCCAACGGTAATACTGCGGCTCGTCCGTGAAGAAGCCCTTCAAGCTGTACGTATCCCGTTTTTTGTATTCTTCGTGCGTCATCGCGATGAATTTATCCACCACTTCGGGGTTTAAAATATCCGCCGTAGACGTTGCGTAATGCTGATACACGTTCAAGCAATTTTCGCAAGGCGCGGTAATTCGTCGCAACCCTGCCCCCGACATATCGTAAGAAACCAACGCTTTTTCGTCGTATTCCCCGATGGTAAAGGTAAGGTATCTATCGTGGTTTTCTATATCCTCCAACAGCTTGCCGCCAACAAAGCCGCTGGGCCAACCGTTCTCGTCATACGCATACGCGTGCATACCCAGCTCTTCCGCTTTTTCCGAACAAGCCTTGATACAGTCAAACCACTTTTCGCCAAGGTATTCCGTTTTTAAGCCGCCGCGCGCGTGCATAAAGAAACCGCCCACGCCGTTTTCGTGCATCCACTCTATTTGTTCTATCAAGCCTTCTTCGTCCAGCTCGTCATTCCACGACCAAAACGGAATACATTGATACTTTTTATCTACTTCTCTCATTTACGAACTCCTTTCATTTTTTAGCAACAAACGAAATCGGTCTTGCCGCCGAACTAGCCGCCGTCCAAAACCGATTTTATGTTTGCTTATAATAAATAGTACGGCAAATCGCATCCCAAGCCCACGCGAGCGAACCCATTCTTCGTTTCAGGGGCTTTTACCGCCGCTTTTTTCGCCGTCGGCTTCTTCGCCGACGATTTACCCGTCGAAGTCTTTTTCGTCGCGGAAGCAGGCTTTTGCGCCGCTTTTTGCACCGTCGCCTTTTCTACGGGCGCGACAAGCTTTTCCGTCACCTGCGGATCGGGATTTGCGATCACGTGGCTGTTCTCCATATCCGGCGCAGCCGACTTTACTTTGGAATAACCGTTGTTTTCCACTCTTTTAATTGCGTTCTTTCCGATTGGCATAATCGATAATCTCCTTTGCAAGTTTGGTATATTCAACCGCGCTGCGGCTGTTTTTCTTATAAATTACAACAGGCTTGCTGTTATCCTGCGCCCATTCCACCGCGCTGTCTACGCGCACGTAGTTTTCAAACAGGGGCGCGGCTTCCGTTTCGCGCAGCGTTTCCATCGTTTGCTTAAAATATTTCTTTCTTTCGTCCGCTTTGGTTACGGCGATACCCAACACTTCCAGCTTGGGCGCAATCTTTTTTGCCTGTTCGCAAAAATCAAACATATTCGCCAAACCGAACAACCCCCAAGGGCTTGCTTCTACGGGAATGACCACGAAATCGGAAGCGCACATTACGTTCATTACCCAACCGCCAAGCGTCGGGGGGGAATCGATAAGGATATAATCGTAATACCCTTTTGCGCGCACGCGTTCCAAGCATTTTTTCAGCACCGTTTCCCTTTGCCATTTCGCAAATAAATCAAATTCGATAGAGCTCATAAGCGAAGTGGACGGAATAATATCCAAATTTTCAATGCCCGTTTCCACGATATAGTCGTTAAGATCGCGCTCTGCTACGATTGCGCGGTAGATATTTTTATCCCCTTTCGCATATTCGTACGCCGTATCTTCGTCAAAAAAAGAAATGGTCAAATTCAGTTGCATATCCCCGTCGATCATCAACACCTTTTTCCCCATCAGTGCAAGGGTGCAACCCACGTTGGAGCAGGTAGTCGTTTTACCGCTGCCACCTTTGTTGTTGGCAAATGCGATTACCGTCGTTTTACTCATAATATTTCTCTCCGTATTTTTCTTATAAAAGCCACGTGTCCAAGCCGTTTGACTTCCCTTCCGCACCGCCGCTATCGCGCGCCGTTTTCGCCGTCAGCTTTTTGGGCGGTTTTTTACGAATGATTTTCCGTCCGCTCTTTTCATCGCTTTGCTTTGCGGAAACGGGAAGCTCTTCCCGCTCGGCTTGCAAAAGCTTTTCGTCTTCGTCGTCCTTTAAGTACGCGGCAAGCTCCGCAATCCCCTCGCCCGTGATAGAGCTTACGGGGAAAATCTTTTTACAACCCGCCAGCGTCAACCAACGGCGTACTCGTTCCACGTTGGCGTCGGGCTTATCAATGCCCGTGATAATGCCGATGGCTTCACGATTGACCATACTCGTCAAACAGGGCGAAAAAATGGAATAAGGCTCGTTTGCGGAAAGCACCAAGCCCACGATATCCGCTTCGTAGGCGTATAACGCCAACGCGCCGCTCGTTTCTCGGCGTTCGGTATATTCCCCCGGCGTATCGATGACGGTGTCGAGATAGTTGACGTATTGCGTTTTGTAATACTTAATTTCTTCACCGCGCAAAGCCTGCGTAAGGGTGGTTTTCCCCGCCGCGACTCTGCCGAATAACATTATCTTCTTCATACGGATTAGGTCTTGGTCACTTCACAGCAAATGTAGTCGAGCTTTTTTACAAAATATTCGCGAATCGCCACAAAAGCCGCTTCCACGGACGAAACCGAACCCGTGATGATGAGCGTACCCGTAAATCTATCTACGAACCCGATTTCCGCACCCGACGATTTCATTGCAATGTCGGCGGCAATTACCGCGCTTTCGTACGGGATTACCGTCAAAACGCCGATGGCGCTTCTCGTGTAATCGGCTTGGGGGTCAAGCCCAAGCTTGGTGTACAGCGTTTCTCCGGGGTTTGCGATGATGTGGCAAAGGGTGATTTGTTTACCGGGAACAAACTCCTGTATAATTCTCATTTTATCGTGCATTTCCATAATTTCTTTCTCCTAATTATCGAAAAAGTATATTGATTTGCTTTTAAAATCGTGCATTGACGGCACTGTATTGTGCCGTGGTTTTTCCGTTGTGGTAAAACGGCGGAGATGCGAGCAAGACAAGGCGTTGCGCGCACATTGCAGGGAGCGTACTTATCCGTACGTGACCAAAACGCGCCAAACTCCGCTTGCCCCATCCCAACGGGAAAACGGCGGAGATGCGAGCATTTCAAGGCGCGGGAGCAATTTTTGACGGGAGCGTACATAGACGTACGTGACCGAGAAAATGCGGACCGCAACGTAGAAATGCGACGCATATACGTCGTTTTTTAGAAGCCTTGGAGAGATTTCATTATCACTTCTTCCACCGTCGACGCGCCTAAATCACGCGCCTTCTTCACGGCTTGTACGCTTTCCGTTCTCGTAAAGCCTAACCCCATCAATGCCGAACCCGCTTCTTCGTCTTGCGCCGAAAGCTTGG
>JAZSGC010000131.1:0-7182 GCA_045532525.1 Candidatus Scatosoma sp. | reverse complement strand
GCTTAGACGGGAATTTCCCTTTGCGGTTCAATTCCTGGACGCGATTGCGGCAAAGCCGAACAATCGCTATTCCGTCGCTTTGCTCCTAAGTCGGATCGTAGCCATGTCGTTCTGTGAGCCAAGGAGTTGTTCCTGAGTATTGTCTTCCTAAGACCGCTTGGCCTCCGACTTGCTTAGACGGGAATTTCCCTTTGCGGTTCAATTCCTGGACGCGATTGCGGCAAAGCCGAACAATCGCTATTCCGTCGCTTTGCTCCTTACGACCGCACCTAAATACAAGCCGATATTTTGAAAAGAAATTTCCCTTTTGGGGAATAATTCACAATAATGAAAAAATGGGGGATAAATGCATTTATTTTTGTTAATAAAGTTGCAAAAAAGGCAAAAAAACCTGCAAAAATGATTGCCAAAAAGAAATATTTGTACTATAATGAAAACAAAAAATATATACATTATATGTATAGGCGCGTGATTTAGCAAAATCGAAAAGGAAAAATCGCAAAATGTCGGTAGGGACGCGCGCCCTTGTAGGAGACTTTATAAGCTACAAATAAAATTTATTAACCCAAAAAAGCAAAAAAATTCTTTTAAATTCAAAAGAGGTGAATTTATGAAAAAGATGTTAAAAAAATGGAGTGTATGGGCATGCGGCTTATTTGCGGCGCTTGGCTTTGTCGGCGGCGCAGCGGCAACGCTTGCACAGCCTATCGTAACGAGCGTAACGGCAAGCGCGACAACGACATATGATACGATTACCCATCTTACGCCGTTGGGAAGCAGTACGGAAACGGTTATTTATGCATATCCGACAAACGAATCCAAGCCCGGGGTAAACAGCTGGGATTACGCATTTACCTTTGTGGAAGGCACGGGCGGCGGTTTCCTTTACAATGGTGAAACGTATAGCGATTGGGAGTTGAAACAACCTGGGGATTTCTATATCGGTTTGCGTAGAACGGCTGCAACGGGCGACGTACTTATTATTGACGGTACGTTTTATAACGCGGTCATAGACACAAACATTATATTCAACAACAGCGCGTTGCTTTACAATGGTACGACTTGGGAACCCTGTCAGGCAGTTGCATTTGGCAGAATGTCGGCGGATACGGAAAAGAGCGACGGTAACACACTTGCCTTGATGGGTGACGCAACCAGTACGAGCGGACAAACCTTAACTCCCGTAAACGAATTTGTGTTCGTAAATGGCGAGAATGCAACCGCGCGTATTTCGTCCAGAAAAACGACGGCAAACGGCATTGTTTTTGAAGCGACGATGGAAGATGCGATTGCGGACGTTGTAAACGTATATGGTCTTTATAAGGATTCCAACAATACGTACTACGCGATTTCCGACAGCTATTTTATGTGGACGGGTGAAAAATGGAACACCCTTAATAACTATGGCGCGATTATCGACAAAGCAAACATTGCAGATAGCTTGGGAGAAACTGCGAAAGGTTTTTATATCCAAACCAAGCACAAGGCAGGCTTTGAAGATTGGGATAATAAGATGTCTATTCCAAACGGTAGCGGTCACGGTTTGAAATTGAACGGCAAAACGCTTCAAGACGGCGCTATAAAAGTTTATGACGATAAAGTGTATATCGACTTAGGTACGACGGCAAAAGTAAACGACGTATTGACAATAAACGGTTTGTTTGAACATACGTCGGGCTATCAAGTGCTTTTTGCGCCTACGCAAGCGTTGAAATGGAACGGTTCAAACTGGGAGAACCTTGACTATACTACATACGATTTAGACGCATTGACCGTACATTCGAACAGCCAAGCAGGCGGCGCTGCTGTGAAAGCAAGCGGCATTTATATGGCAAGAAAAGACGGCGGTTGGATTCCCGTAAACGATTGGAACACCGCGTTTACGTATGAAAACGGTGTAAACATTAAGAAAAACGGCGCGACGATTAGCAGCTACACGTTGAAGAGCGCAGACGGTCTTTTATATATGGACGTTGCAGACGTAAGCGTAGAGGACGTTATCTCTATCGGCGGTACGTTTACTTGCGCAAGCCATGATGCGAGATACGCAATCAAAGAAAGCTTTTTCAAGTGGAACGGTACGTCTTGGGAAGAAAGCTCGGCTTATACGGCAACGACGATTGACACCATTAGCTTAAACAGTTCGGATAACACGGAAAAAGGTTTCTTTGCGGACACCGAATACCTTGGGCTTACTACGTGGGATTATGCTTTTACGCTTGAATCGGGTGTCGGTTTTACGTATAATGGCTTAGCGGTAAACGATAAAGTAGTAATGAAGCCCCTTGGGAATAAATTGTACGTCGACGTACACTCTATGTCTGTAAAAAATGGCGATATTTTGACGGTAGAAGGTATGTTTATGTGTACCGTAAACGGTGTTACGTCAGAAGTTCGTTTTAGCACTATGCAAACGTTGAAGTTTGCAAACGACGGAGCTTGGGTGCGTTGCGAAGAAGCAACCTATCTTATCGGTAAAATGAAATTGGCTTCCGATAGTACAAATGGCGGCCCTGGTACGAGATGCGATCACTTGTATTTGCAAAGAGCCGACGGGCAAGCAATGCCGCTTCAAGACGGAGGGTGGGAACACTTCTTTACGTTTGAAGGTGGAAACGGCTTGATTATAAACGGTCAATCTTCTTCTGTTTTGGGAATGAAGAGTCCAGGTACGTTATGGTTTTCTTTCGAAGGTGTAGAAAAGGGCGGTACGGTAACCATCAGCGGTTCGTTTGTTTCTAAAAACGCGAATATCAGATATATTATAGAAGAAAGTACGTTTACTTGGAGCGGCTCCGTTTGGGAAGAGTTTACCACCTATCAAACGGGTAAACTTATCTCTACGTCGGATAGTGATGCGAGCGCGATATACTTGGCGAAAGAAAACGGTCAAGGCTTTGAAAAAGTCGACGGTTCTTGGTCGGAAAAATTGACTTTCCTTGCAGGTAGCGGTATCGGTATTACGTTAAACGACGTGCCAATTGATATGGGCGATATTAAAATCCCTGGTACGATTTACGCAGGCTTAGGCACGACGGCTGCAAAGGGCGACGTTTTGAAAATCGGCGGCATCTTCTATAACGCCAACCTTCACGTAAAATACGATGTACAAGAAAGCGCGTTTGTTTGGAATGGTACGGTTTGGACGAGTGATTATAGCGATAGCGAGCTGGCTGAATTTGATACGATTTCCATTACTGACCTTGGTTGGGGTTTGACAAAAGAACTTGAAGGCACGCAAGACTATTCGAATTTGTCTTATACGTCAAGCGCGCAAAATACGACGGGCTCCGTTGTCTTCCGCTTTGGTTATAACTCCGCAAACGTAGGGGCGGGCTGTATTGATATTCGTCTTCGCGGCAGCGCTTGGGATGGTATCCAATTCCGTATTTTGGAAAACCGTGTAGAACTCGTAGACTCTATACAAACGGCACTCAGCAATAATACCGATTACGTAATTGAAATCGGTGCAATCGACACGGCAGACAACAGCCAAATTTGGGTATATATTAAAGTAGACGGCGTTTTGATGGCGTCGAAGATGATTGCGAATAATGAATTCCATGCTTCGCACGTAAGTATTTATGCGGGTGGTATTGCGGCAACGACGTTCACCGACACCGACCATATACAAATCACTTATAAACATACGAATAATGAAGAAACGATAGCGTACGTTGAAAAGGGCGCGGAATATCAGCTTTCTGCCGATCATACCGCAGGCGAAACCTTTGTTGGTTGGGTAGCGAACAACGCGCTTTATCAAGCGGGCGAAACGGTTACTCTGGGCGAAAGCAACATTACGTACAGCGCGCTTTCCATTGATTTCCAATTAAAAGAAGGCGCGGCAATCCGTCTTTCCAGTTCGGCAGACGATTCGGGTATCCGTTTTACGCCGATGATAAAAACAAGCGATTACGAAGCGTTACAAAGCTATGCCAAAGAGTTGGCGTTTGGTACGTTGATTATGCCTTTCGATTATCTTGGCGCAGGGCAAGCTCCCAACTTAACCGATTTCGTTGCGGGTTCGACGGTTTTACAAATCCCCAACGGCGGTTATACGGAACAAGATAAAAACAACAGCGCGTACACGGCATACTACGGCGCAATGAAGAAGCTCTACACGCAAAACTACGGTAGAAACTTCGCAGGTCGCGGTTATATGATTATTACGTATGCAAACGGAGCAACCAAGACGATTTATACGCCTTTCGACGCGGAAAAGAACGTGCGTTCGGTTAAATTTGTAGCAAATGCGTTGAAGAACGATACGGAAGAATACGAAAAGCTTTCTACAACCAAGAAAGCGGTTGTAGACGCTTACGCGGCGAGCGCGGATTATACGCCTAATAACGTAAACGCAGCTTCGACGGTTGCGAGCGTGCAAGAAAGCTATGCGGCAGCATACGTATATGCGAACAAAGAATATCAACTTGCGTAAGGAGTAATTATGAAAAAAGAATATCAACAATTAGAAGTACAGTTGCTCCTTTTCGGAGCGGATATCGTAACGTTGTCGGATAACGCGAAAGACGACTTAAGAGACGATATTTTCGGCTAATAAAGCTGAAAATAAACTTAAAACAAACAGAGCGAGAATATAAGGAAAAATTCTTTCTTGCTCTGTTTTTTTTGTGCGAAAATTTATTATTTACTTTTTAAAATCGCCTTGCTATTACTTCTTTTTTCTTTTAAAGAGAGTGCAAGCGCCAAGCAACATCAAAGGCATACCCAACGAGCCGACAAGCGCGCTGCCACAACCCGACTCGCTTTGTTCCATCGAAGTATTTTCTTGCGATTGCTTTTGCTGGCTACTTTCCAACTCGCTTTCTTCGGGGGTTTTGCTCGAAGCAATTTCTTCGCTGCTTTCAGGCGTGTTGCTTGAAGTTGGCAAACGTATACATTGGTAATTTTTCCTTGAAAACAAACAAAAAGAGGTTAGGCGTAAAATGTATGCCTAACCTCTTTTTTATGGGGAAGAATCGTATCAGTTTTTTTTGATCTTTCGACTGCAATTTCCATCTATTTTTACGTGTGTTTTTGATGTAAAAACTTGAAAATTAATTGGCGGAACATTGGCGGGAAACCGCTCAATCCCTTATAAATAAAGGGCTTTAGAAAACGGTAAACGTCTTCAATTCCTGGACGCGATTGCGGCAAAGCCGAACAATCGCTATTCCGTCGCTTTGCTCCTTACGACCGCACCAAAAAAGGGAATCCTGAGCGGGTTCCCTTTTTGTTTTAAGTCCATTCATAAGTTTCACGGCGGGGGGATTGGACGTATTGACAATCTTCGCAAAATGTTTTATAATAAACGCAACAATGCACAAAAAGGGGGCGCTTATGTTTGCTTTTGAATTGCAGTTTTTGAAATGGTTGGAATCTATACGAACGGGCTTTTTTACGACGCTCTTTGAAGGAATTACCATTCTCGGGGAAGAAACGCTGGTGATTTTGTTCGTCGTGGCGTTGTGGTTCGCGGTGGATAGTAGGTTGGCGCAAAAGGTGTTTTTCGTCACGATTTGTTCGACAGGGCTCAACGGCATTGTTAAAAATATTGCCAAAGTACCCCGTCCCTTCGATAAAGGCGTTTTGCCTGTCCGCAAAGAAACGGCAACAGGTTTCTCTTTTCCCAGCGGACATACGCAGAGCTTTTCAACGTGGTCTACGCTTTTTGCAATTCAATATAAAAAGAAATGGCTGACCGCTTTGGTGGTGGTGTTTATCCCCTTGGTTGCTTTTTCAAGACTGTATTTGGGGGTGCATTATCCCACCGACGTAATCGTGGGGGCGGCGCTTGGCGTAGGTATGGCGTTTTTGGGCGATTACCTTTTTGAACGCACAAAGGACGTGAAAAAACTGTACCTTGCAGTGTTTCTCATCTTTGCGCCCTTTATCGTGTATTTCTTAATCGTGGCACATGAGCGCTTTGCGGGCTTTTTCAAGGCGTTTGGAATGCTGGGCGGTTTAACGCTGATAGCGTTTTTACAAGAAAAAGGTAAGCCCCTTTCCTACGACGTTCCTTGGTGGAAAAAGCTGCTCCGCATCGTTATCGGGGTGGCGCTTGCATTCGCTTTGAAAGAAGGCTTGAAAATCTTTGAAACGGGCGGCGTACACGTTGACCTTGTTTTGGATACGTTGCGGTATTTTGTCGTTGTGTTTGCGGTGGGATACCTTTGTCCGCTCTTGTTTCAAAAAATTAAGCTTTGATAAAGCATAATAGCTATTGACAAAGACTTCTATCTATGATAGAATAAGTGCAACAATTCTTTTTGGGGGTTCACTATGAATATCAATTCTACGGTTAACTATTGCTTAGGGCTTTCCTATTACGACCTTGAAAATTTTGCAGGTCAAAACTACAAGAAGGTACATGCACACATCGCAAGCAAGCACGGCGGCGACAAGGCAAACACCCTTCTCATCGGCTCGATTTTTACCTGTATTGCGACGGACGGCAAGCTTTCCGAAGGGGAATGGAAGTTCATCGCTTCCTTCATCGGCGGTTATACCTACGACGAAGCGTTTAAGGTAGCGAGTGAGTTCTATTGCGACGAAGCGGAAAAGACCACGCGTGATCTAATTGATTTCTTGCCTTCGGATGTTGCGGAAGCGCTCGTTTCCGTGTGCATTGCGGTGCTTGCGGTGGACGGCAGAATGGAAGGCCCTGAAATGGCGTTCCTTCGTAGCCTTTAATGGCAAGGTAGGAAAAAAATATGACTGTACGTGAAATGATAGATATGTGTTTGGGTATGTCCCGTAGCGAGCTGGAAAACTTTGCAGGAAGATATTTTAACACCGTTTACAATTATCTTTCGGCGCAGGTTGGATCCAGCCTTGCGATGCGCGGAATGAAGATTGCTATTTTCAGCGCGCTTGCGGCGGACGGGGATCTTTCGGATGCGGAATACGAGTTTGTTCGTTCCTTCCTTGGCGGCTATTCCTATTCGGATGCGTGGCAGGAAGTGGACATGGCGCAAAGCAGGGAATTGCGTGATGAAATTCACACGATGATTTGTAGACTTCCGTCGTCGCCAAGAGCGGCGTTCCAAGCGATGAGCATCGCGATCCTGTGCGTAGATAAGCGCGTCTACGGCGAAGAAGTGGACTATTTGGAAAACTATCTTCTTCCGTAAAGCTGTGCACAAAAAAATAAAACTCGGTTGCAAAACCGAGTTTTTT
>JAZSGC010000141.1:0-9231 GCA_045532525.1 Candidatus Scatosoma sp. | reverse complement strand
TTTACTACGTTTCTGGCGATCTGCTTCGCAAAGTTTTCCGGGCCGTAGGTTTTTAAGATATACGCAAGCCGTTCTTCCGAATACGTATTGAGTATATCTGCCGCAGTCGTCGGGGCGCTCGCATCCATACGCATATCAAGCGGCGCTTCTGCTTGCCGATAGGAAAATCCGCGATCCGCATCGTCGATCTGATGGGAAGATATCCCGAAATCGAGCAATGCTCCGTCGATTTTATCTATCCCCGCTTCTTCAAATACCCTTTCAAAGTCCTTGTAGTTGGATTTATAAATTTCAAATCTACCTTGAAATTCCCGCAGGCGATTCGCCGCCGCTGCAATGGCTTCATCATCTAAATCGGTAGCAATCAGCTTTCCGTTTGGCGCGCTTCTTTTTAATATCTCGTAAGAATGTCCGCCGCCACCGACCGTACCGTCGAAGTAAACGCCGCCGTCTTTTAATGCAAGACCTTCCAAGCATTCTTCCAGCATTACGGGCTTATGCGAAAATTCTAACATCGTTTAAATCCCCAGCTTTTTGAGTTCGGCGTCGTAATCGATTCCGTTGATATATTCGTAATATCTTTCCGCCGCCCAAATTTCCAAACGCTTGCCGCGGCCTATCGTAATAATCTCTTTTTGAATACCGGCAATCCTTTTCAGCATCGCAGGCAACACTACCCTGCCCTGCGCGTCTTCTTCAGCGGAGAAAATACTGCTGAAAAACATTGCCGACGCTTGGTTGGATTCGGAAATCGCTTCTTCGGAAATCGAAGCAATCGCATCGTCCAGCTCTTCGTCTGCCATCACGCAAATGCAGTTGTTCATACCACGGAAAAAGCTGTATGCCCTTTCCCCGTTTTCGCCCGTCAGCTCCTTTTTGAATTTGGAAGGAATACGAATACGGTTCTTGTCGTCCAACTGATGTTCAAACATACCCTTAAACACGGTTCGTCTCCTCCTTTTGTGTATTCGTCGTATGACGTGCGTAAAACTATGTTTGAATATATTATACAACCACTTTTAACCATTGTCAAGGGTTTTTAAGAAAATTTTTCCTATTTTTTTAATTTTTTTGAATTTTTTGACCACCTAATGCCCACTCGACCCCCTTTTTTACCCAAATTACTACACGAACATTTGTTCGTATTGTGTTTTGTTGACCACTCCGCACTTTCCGAGAAAGAAAATTTCGCCTTGTTTTGTGCTTATTTTACAGCTTTTTGTCCTTTTCGGCTGATATTTATTCCATTTTGAAGCTATACCTTTTAGCGGAGTGGTCAAACGGGGTTGCCCATCCCTGTTTTTTATAAAATCCGTTGGCAAACCCACTTTTTCGTTCGCCTTTAAAAGCTTTTTACATAGCATTTCAGCAATTCCTTGATTTCCATCCATCACGTCGCAGCCGTAAAATTTGCGGATTGCTTCCTTAATATATATATAATGCGTACACCCCAGCACTACCGACGTTGGATTGCCACGCGGTAAAAGAGCTGTAAAATCGTAAGCCTTGTCGCAAATATGCTTTTCGATTTCACCCGCTAAGCTATCACAAGAGAAAGCACATACGTTTGCCTGCGGATACTCGGCACGCGCGGATTGACACAGGGCTTGAAACTTTTCGCTTTGATGCGTAGCTTTCGTTGTTAAAATGAAAATCTCCCCTCCCTTTCGCGCCGCAGGAAATACGGCAGGTTCTGCCCCGATAATCGGAAACGCGTACTTTTGCCGCAGCGTTTTTACGCATACCGCCGTAACCGTATTGCAGGCAATGACCACCGCTTGAACATTTAGGCGACGAAATAGCCGAAACGCAGCATCGGTATAGCGAAAGATTTTTTTTGCGGATAAATTTCCGTACGGCGCACGGGCGTTATCGCCGTAGTAATAAAAAGGCATATTGGGCAACCGTTTACGGCATTCCGCCAACACCGTTAATCCACCTATGCCGCTATCAAAAAAGGCTATGCCTTCGGTTGGTATCTTCATACTCGCTCCCAAATATCATTTTTTTTTGAAAAAAATATTCTTTTTCGTGTTTTTCCCTTGAAAAACAGTTTACATTCAAAAGAAATTGTGTTAAAATAGTCTACGCAGTTGAATGATTAAGTAATTACTGGAAACAATAAGGAGAACATTATGCCTAATATTAAATCCGCTAAAAAAAGAGTTTTGGTTATCGACAAAAAAACGATGAGAAACAAAGCAATTAAGTCCGCGTTGAAAACCCAAGTGAAGAAATTCCTTGCTGCAGTTGAAGCTGGCGATAAGGAAGCTGCTACGAAGCTTTTCCCTGAAACCGTATCCGCTATTGACGGCGCAGTAACTAAGGGCGTTATTCACAAAAACAACGCAAACAATAGAAAGTCGAAGTTGGCTAAGAAACTGGCTGCTTTGAACTAAGTTTACGATACTTATCATATTATAAATATGAGGGTCTGCCGTGCGGTAGACCCCTTTTTTCGTGTTTTCGTATATTCCCCTGTTCCCCCACAAAAGGATACGCTTGGCGCATCCTTTTTTATTTTTTATAAATATCCTATTTTTTTGCTTTTAAACGTTTGACATATACACATTTTTTTTCTATAATACAAATTGTAAAGTTTATTTTAGCTAAACTTTTGGTTTATTTTAATCAAACTTACACTAACTTTTGTTTTACATAGTAAAAAGTTTATTTTTTAAGCTTTTTTACAAGTAACAGAGCGTAGGAGCGAAAAAATGGATTTAGGTAAAAAAATAAAACGAATGCGCAACCAAAAGGGATTAACACAAGAAGAGCTAGCCGATAGATGCGAACTGACCAAAGGCTATATCTCTCAGCTTGAAAACAACTTGAACAGTCCTTCGATTGCCACCCTAACCGATATTTTATCCGCGTTGGGAAGCAACCTTTCCGAATTTTTCCAAGAAGAACGGGAAGAAAAAGTCGTCTTTTCAAAAAACGAATTTATTGAAAAGGACGCGGACGGCGTCTTGCTGCATTGGCTTATCCCTAACGCACAAAAAAATATGATGGAACCCGTTTGCGTAGAATTGACGGAAAACGCTTCCACTCCCGAAGATATCCCCCACGAGGGCGAAGAATTCGGGTACGTACTTGAAGGGAAAATCGCCGTTGTTTTAGGAAACAAGCATTACCCCTGCAAAAAAGGCGAAGCCTTTTACTATCCTGCAAACAAACCGCATTACCTTTTGAACAAGAGTAAGGGCAAGGCGCGCTTGCTTTGGATATCCACGCCACCCAACTTCTAAGCCGATTTTTACATTGATTTATACTATGGGAGAGACATAATGGAAAACAAGAACGAAAAGAAATCTAACAACATCATCGAATTGATTGACGTTTGCAAAGAGTTTGACGGCGTTTCCGTCGTTGAGAATATCAATTTTTACGTACGAAAGGGGGAATTCGTTACCTTTCTCGGTCCGTCCGGTTGCGGAAAAACGACCACTTTGCGTATGATTGCAGGCTTTGAACTGCCTACAAGCGGTAAAATTTTATTAAACGGCAAGGATATTAGCAATCTCCCCCCCGACAAACGCCCTGTGAATACCGTTTTCCAAAAATATGCGTTGTTCCCCCATTTGAATATTTACGAAAACGTTGCTTTTGGCTTGAAGCTGAAACGCATCCCCACCACTATCATCGATAAAAACGGCAAGGAGAAAATTAAATATAAAAAGCTCCCCAAAGCCGTTATCACCGAAAAAGTAAGCAAAGCGCTGGAAGTAGTTGACCTTGCAGGCTTTGAAAAACGCAGCATCTCCACCCTTTCCGGCGGTCAGCAGCAACGCGTTGCGATTGCGCGCGCCATCGTCAATGAACCCGAAATTTTGCTCTTAGACGAGCCTTTGGGGGCGTTAGACCTGAAAATGCGTAAAGAGATGCAGCTTGAACTTAAAGCAATGCACAAGCGTTTGGGCATCACCTTCATATACGTCACTCACGATCAAGAAGAAGCGTTGACTATGTCCGACACGATCATCGTTATGTCCGATGGCAGCATTCAACAAATCGGTACCCCTGAAATGATTTATAACGAACCGCAAAACACGTTCGTTGCCGATTTCATCGGCGAAAGCAATATCTTTACGGGCGTTATGGTTTCAGACGGTCACGTTCGCTTCTGCGGCAAGCCCTTCAACTGCTTAGATAGCGGCTTTGAAGATAACGAACCCGTCGACATCGTCGTTCGTCCCGAAGACATTCAAATCAAATCCCCCGACGAGGGTATGCTCAAAGGCAAAGTTACTTCCGTCGTATTCAAGGGCATTCATTATCAAATTTTGGTACAATGCGGGCGTTATGAAATTGAAATTCAAAGCACCACTGCTCCGCAGGTCGGCGATAACGTAGGTTTGGTGATTGCCCCCGACGGAATACACGTTATGAAGAAAATCTTCCGCGTCAATAAATTTACGGGTGTTATCACCAAGCGGAATACCGTAGAATTCGGCGACGGTGAGTTTGAATGCGACGTTACGCAATTATACCCTGGCAGTCAGTTGGACGAAGAAGGATATTTGATTACGGCAAAAGGCGACAAATTAGACCTTACGGGCACCGAGGTCAACGTAGAAGTCGGCTTGCACGACATTACGATGAGCGACAATTTGGAAGAAGGCGGCGCGCAAGGGCATATCATCTCTTTGATTTACAAGAGCGAATACTACCGTTACATTATCCGTACGGAAAACGAAGAAGATTACGTGCTTGCCTGCGAAGACCTTTGGAATGAAAACGACCTTGTAAGCCTGATTATTCCCAAAGACAAAATCCGTCTTTCTTTAAAGGTTGCGGAGGGTAAAAAATGATAGCAAAATCCAAGCCCAAACTGCATTTTTCGAGAAAATTGCTGGCGATCCCGTACGGGTTATTTTTAGCGCTTTTCGTCGTTTTGCCGTTATTGATCATCGTATATTACGCTTTCTTTAACGACAAAGGCGTACCCGACTTAGAATACGTAAAAATCTTTTTCACCGAAGATTTTGGCAGCAAGCTTAAAACCATTGGTATTAGCTTATTCGTTTCCTTTGCAAGCACGCTAATTTGCTTGCTGATTGCCTATCCCGTGGCGTATATCATCGCAAACTGTAAGCTTAAAAACAAGTCCGTGCTTTTATTGCTATTCGTTGTTCCTATGTGGGTGAATTTCGTGTTGCGTATCAACGCTTTACGCGAGCTTTTGATTTTAATCAAAATTTATAACAAGCCGAATTGGAACATTTTTAACACCATTTTGGGTATGGTCTACGACTTTTTGCCCTTTATGATTTTGCCCATTTACACAACGATTATCAAAATCGACAAAAGCTATTTGGAAGCGGCCAAGGATTTAGGTTCTTCCAACGTACACGCATTTATTAAAGTCACTCTCCCCCTTTCCAAGGCAGGAATAATGAGCGGCGTTTCGATGGTTTTTCTGCCTTCGATGACAAACTACGTCGTATCCAACTATTTGACGAATAAAAACGTGAAAATTCTCGGCAAACTCATCGACGACTATTTCACGGGCGACTTATGGCACGACGGCGCATTCTTGTCCCTACTGCTTTTACTTTTTATGTTTTTGATTACCTGGCTGACAGGTGGATTAAGCGAAGACGAACAAACGAACGTGCGAGGTGGTTCCTTATGGTAAAGCTTAAATCAATACTCAAATGGACCTTTCTTGTGCTCATTCTCGTTTTTACGTACTTCCCCATCATCTTGCTGACGGTGTTTAGTTTCGGGGAAGGCGAAACAATACAAAGTAATATCAGAGATTTTAAGTTCAGCTTGACGCATTACGAATATTTTTTCAATATCCATAACCAGCCGTTGCAGGTTGTTTTACAAACGATTGGTCTTGCTTTGATTGTGGCGTTCTTGTCTACCGTTCTCGGCACGATTGGGTCTATCGGTATTTTCTATTCTAAAAAGCGCGTAAATACAATGCTTTCGGCTGTGAATCGCATTCCCGTTATCAATGCGGAAGTTGTTACGGCAATTTCCTTTGCGCTCTTTGTGTCCTTTTTCCAAATCGATAAATCCACGTTTATTCCCTTAATCGTTGGGCAAATGATTTTGTGCACCCCCTTCGTGGTGCTTTCCGTTATTCCCAAATTAAAGCAAATGGACAACAATTTATACGAAGCGGCTTTGGACCTTGGCGCAAGCCCCACGCGTGCGTTGTTCTCCGTAGTAATCCCGCAGATTATGCCGGGGATTGTGGCAGGATTTTTGCTTTCCGTAACCTTATCCTTAGACGATTACGTTATCGCGGCGTACACCAAACCCGATTCCTTCACGACCATCAGCACGCATATTTACGGATTGAGCCACAACAATCAGGTTGGACCTACCATTAAAGCGGCGTACTGGGCGTTTACGGGTATTATTTTCTTTATTATTGTGATTGTGGTTATCACCGCAAATATCATAGCAAATCGCAAAGCAAGGAGTAAGAAAAAATGAAGAAAAGAATTTCTCAAATGCTTGCTTTAAGCTTTATATTCGCCGCATTCCCCTTTTCCGCTTGCGAAAACGGAGGTTTTTCCGCGCGTAAAGAAAACGTATTGCGAGTTGCGAGCTGGGACGAATACATCGATATGGGCGGCGAATTTTACGCCGATAACGACGATCCTGAGCTGGAAGCGTTTAAGGCTTGGTATAAAGACACGTTTCAAATCACTCTTTCCGCAAATACCAAACCGCTGTATGAAGAATTTATAGATTGGTACCATCAAAATTATAAAGATTCGGCGAATTATCAAAAAGATCTTGAAGTGGAATATATCCCCTTACAGGACAACGAAACAATGTATAACAAAATTAGAATGGGCGACCGCTATGATTTGCTTTGCCCTTCGGAATATATGGCAATGAAGCTCAAAGCCGAAAAAATGATTGTTCCGTTTAACGACGCCTTCTTTGATGACGCTAACGAAGGTAATTACTACGCAAAAAATGCGTCGAAGTACACAAAAGAAATTTTTGAAAGCGCGGGGCTTGGCGAATACATCGCCGGATATATGTGGGGAACAACGGGCTTTGTGTTTAATCCAAAAGAAATCGGAAAAGATGAAAACGAAGCGCGGGAAATTATGAAAAGCTGGAATTCCCTTTACTCCCCTTCGATGAAAAATAAAATTACCGCCAAAGACAACGCCCGCGATTCCTACTTTATGGGCTTGGGTATGCTGCACGAAAAAGAACTTTTACAAGCAAAAGCGGAATTTGACGCAGTAAAGCAGGCGTATAAAAACGGAAATCGTAGCGAAGCGGAATACACCGCGGCGCGTTCCGCTTACCGCGATCTGTTGTCAACCAGAATGAACGATACCAGCAAGACGACCACGAACAAAGTAAAAGAGCTTTTGAAAAAGATGCGTAAAAACGTTTACGGACTCGAAACGGACGAAGGCAAAATGGACGTTGTAACGGGACTTTTAGACGCATCCTACCAATGGAGCGGCGACGCCGTATACATTATTAACGAAGCAGAAGCTTACGATTTGACCTTGGAATATATTATTCCTGAAGCCGCTTCCAATATATGGTTTGACGGTTGGGTAATGATGAAAGACGCCAACGAAGAATTAGCAACAGCTTTCATCAATTTCCTTTCCAAGCCCGAAAACGTCATTCGGAATATGTACTACATCGGCTATACCAGTTGTTTGAGTACGGAAGAAATTTTCAATTATATCGTCTATACCTACGGCTCCGCGACTGAAGGCGGAAATGTAGCTTACGACCTTTCCTATTTCTTCGGAAACGGACACGTACTGGAGGTTAGTCAGGAACAAATTCGTCGTCAGCTCTTTGCGCAATACCCTGACGAAGAAACGATTGATAGACTTGTCGTTATGGAATATTTCAAAAAGGCAGACAATGACCGCATCAATAGAATGTGGATCAATATCAAATAAAAAACACGCGCCTTCTACGCAAAGAAGGCGCGTTAGTATTATGTTAGACAAAATAGTTATGTGCAGCATAGAACCTTCTTAGCATCTATGCAACGCATAATACCTATGTCTGCCATAGTGTTTGGTTTAAAAGGAGATTATCCGTGCTTGGATAATCTCCTTTTTTATATAAAATAGGCTTACAAGGTCTTTAAATGCATTTAACGTTTAATTTCTTATATAATTCCACTCTTTCTTTTTCTGGATAGGTAAAAACCTTATATAGAACAAATATACCAACCATAACGCTTACGACAAGCATCGTTATCACTGTTCCTATATCAAAAACAACGCCTGTACCTAATCCCAATGCATTTTCCGTATCAAATAACAAACCGCAAAAATTGTATACGGCGTGAATAAATGCACAGCAAAGAATATTCTTTGTTTTGATTAAACAAAATGCGAATAACCCGCCCGTCAAAACCGTATATCCGATTTGTAAAAGCGTGCTTAAGGAAAAGCCGTTAAAAATATGCGCTACCCCAAATATGAGGGAGGAAGTAACGTACGTCCACAAAAAGCCTTTTTTGTTTTTTGGAAAGCCATTCGCTAAAAGGCTAAATATAATTCCACGGAAGATACATTCTTCAAAAAATCCTACAGCCAAGCAATATGCACCAAATAAGATGAAATCTAATGGATGCGTATGTATTAGCTGCATTTTTCCGCTGAAGAATGCAAAAAATTGAAAATTGTCAATGGCAATAATCAAGCACGGGAGTAAATATAACCAGTTTTGCGGACGAGAAAAAAGGCAAATGTTTAATCTATGCATTATAAGAATTGCCGCAATCCCACCGCAAGATTGCTGAATGATTTTTGATAAAAGCTTATTTCTTAGCCCATCCTTTAAATACGGAATAGATACAAAGTCTAATACCAGCGCAGCAATGCAAAACAAAAGAATTGCCATGACTTCTATAATATTCATTATCTTTTTAGAATGACTTTGCACCATTGCACACCTACTTTACATTATCTCTCTTTATTATAGCATAAAGCTTACAAATTCGTCAAGTGTTCTCTCGTTCCTTCTATAATCAGGTTTTGAATAACAAAAAAGCAGCTCCTCAAAGAAGAACTGCTCTTTTATTGAATTTATCTTGAATTATTTCAAGAGCTTCGTGATAACACCGGAACCAACCGTTCTGCCGCCTTCACGGATAGCGAAACGAAGACCTTCTTCGAGTGCTACGGGCTTAATAAGAACAACTTTCATTTCGATGTTGTCGCCAGGCATAACCATTTCTACGCCTTCGGGAAGTTCGATCTTACC
>JAZSGC010000083.1:0-7765 GCA_045532525.1 Candidatus Scatosoma sp. | reverse complement strand
CTGCGTCGAATTCGGTGATGCCGAGTTCGTTAAGCGCTCTTCTTACAAGAGTGTTCTTGTATACTTTGTATTCACAGTTTACTTCCTTGAACTTTCTTCTCAAAGCCGTTACTTCAAGAACGGTGAGCTTGTTGTAATCTGCAAATACGATAGACTTACTTTCCTGAACCTTCGCCTTAATTTCTTCAACGATAAGTTTCTTGGATTCTACATTTGCCGACATAAGTTACCTCCTTTAAGCGGTTGTCTGACTAATACCGCCTGACATGACATAAAAAAATACCTTATACCGCACGGCATAAGGACGTCTTGGCTTCGTAACCGAACATATTCCTTCTACCTCGGCGAGCGGTGAAAACCATTAAATCTTGCGATGCTTGCTGTCTGCGGTTGATTTTTACTATGTTATTATAACATTTTCCCCAAAGGCAGTCAACCGTTTTTGACCGCCTTTGGAAAGATTTTTTTGTGTTTTGCTTAGAAATAGATATTTCTTTCGCGTTTTCCCGAATTACGGGACTTTTTTAAAACGACGGAGATGCAAGCAGTTCAAGGCGTAACGAGTACCCTGTCGCGCGCGTACTTGGCGTACGCAAGCAAGGGGCACGGAGCTACAACGCAGAAATGCGACGCATATACGTCCGTTTTACGCTTTCATCACGCCGATAACAGACGATAAATCCTTCTGCATCGCAACGCACGCTTCGCGTGCCGCTTGATAATACGTGCCGCCGTTCTTTTTATATGCGCACAAAATCCCGCGCGAGTTATTCACCACGCCGCCAAGACCGTTGGCTTTAAAGCAGCTTTTCAGCATTTCCGCTTTGCCGCCCTGCGCGCCGTAACCGGGAATCAGGAAGAAGGTATGCGGCAACACTTCACGAAGCCGTGCCGCTTCGGTGGGATGGGTTGCGCCGACTACCGCGCCTACTGCGGAGTAACCGTATTTCCCAACCGTGCTTTCTCCCCATTTTTCCACCAAACCGCCTACGTATTCGTACATCGGCGTTCCGTTTTCCAAAATCATATTTTGGATTTCCGCACCCGACGGATTCGACGTTTTTACCAGCACGAAAATACCCTTATCGTGCTTTTCACATTCTTCCACGAAAGGCAAGATGCCGTCCGAGCCAAGATACCCGTTGACGGTGACGTAATCGGACGGGAATGCCTGTAACGTGCTTTCGTTGACCTGCGTTTCGCCAAGGAATGCCTTTGCATAGCAGGAAGCCGTCGAACCGATATCGTTGCGCTTTGCGTCCGCAATCACGTACAAGCCCTTGGACTTTGCATATTTTAAGGTTTCGTAATAGGTCCTCATCCCCGCCGCCCCATACATTTCGTAATAAGCGATTTGTACCTTAACGGACGGCACGATATCCGCGATATTATCCACGATTTTTTTATTAAATTCCAACACGCGCGCCGCAACGTCTTCAAAGCTCGTCGCCCCCGCGCGCATATCGTCGGGTAGATAATCGAACAACGTATCCAGCCCCACGCAGGTAGGGTTTTGCGTAGCAATAATGCCGTCGATAAGTTTATCTGTAATCATATTCTATCACTCCTGATTTACATATTTGGTTTCGCCGTCGACGATGGTATACTTGACAACGCCATACAGCTCCGTGCCGCCAAAAGGATTATTTTTGCCTTTGCTGACGAATTTTTCGGGGTCAATCACCCATTTTTCGTCCAAATCCGCTATTGTGAAATCGGCTACCTTGCCCACGGCAATTTCCCCACCGTCCAAGCCAAGGATACGCGCAGGCGCGGCGGACATCTTGTCCGCAATTTCGTTCAAGGTAAGCAGCCCTGCTTTATACAGGTTGGTAATGGCGAAACCGAACGACGTTTCAATGCCGCTGATACCGAATGCGGCAAGGTCGTATTCCACGTTCTTATCGTCGATATGGTGCGGCGCGTGGTCGGTAACAATACAATCCAGCGTGCCGTCCTTTAACCCTGCCAAAATGGCTTGTCTATCTACGTCTTCACGAATGGGCGGATTGACTTTGGTGTTCGTATCGTACGTTTTGATGATTTCGTCCGTAAACGAATAGTAGTGCGGGCAGGTTTCCGCCGTGACCTGAATCCCCGCGCGTTTCGCGTCGCGAATCATACGCACGCCGCTATACGTGGAAACGTGGCAAATATGCACGGGGCAATCTAGCGTTTCCGCCAAGGAAATTTCGCGGGCGATAATGACGTCTTCCGCGCTTCTGGGAATTCCCCGCAAGCCTGCAATCGTTGCGTTCAAGCCTTCGTGTACCGAGCCGCCGTCTACCAAGTCCTTATCTTCACAATGGCAAAGGCAAAGCATATCAAAGCCCTTGGCATATTCCATTGCAAGGCGCATCAGCCTAGCGTTTTTCACCGCTACGCCGTCGTCGGAAATGGCTACCGCACCCGCCTTTTTCATACCGCCGATACTCGCCATTTCTTCCCCTTTCAAGCCTTTCGTGATGGCACCGATGGGGTGGATTTTACAAAGATTAACTTCCTTTGCACGGTTTTTGATATAGGAAACGACCACCTTATTATCCGCGACGGGGTTGGTGTTGGGCATACAGCAAACCTGCGTAAAACCGCCCTTTACCGCCGCCTTTGCGCCGCTTTCAATATCTTCTTTCTTTTCAAAGCCCGGCTCGCGCAGGTGTACGTGCATATCTATTAAACCGGGAAAAACGTGCAGCCCGCTCGCGTCGATTTCTTCGCCGCCGTCCGCAGGAATATAATCGGCAATCTCTACGATTTTTCCGTTTGCTACCAAAATATCTTTCTTTTCTACCGTGTCCTTCAACACAACGTTTCCGTTACGGATAATCATACGCCTTGCTCCTTTCTATACTCGTTTAAAAGGGTGAGCGCCGCCATACGCACGGCTACGCCCGAAAGTACTTGGTCTTCAATGCGGCTACGCTCGTGGTCGATAACGCCGCTCGTAAGCTCTACGCCGCGATTTACAGGGCCGGGGTGCAAAATGATTGCGTGGGGCTTTGCATAGGCAAGCAGGCTTTCGTTTACGCCGTAATTTGCCGCGTACTCGCCCAGCGAAGGGAAGTTGCCCGCCTTTTGGCGTTCCAGCTGAATACGCAAGCCCATCACTACGTCCGCGCCGTCAAGCGCTTCTTCGCGGGATTTACAAACCCTTGCGCCCAGCTGGTCGATCCCCTTGGGAATAAGCGTTTCGGGGGCGTACATCGTCACCTCCGCACCCATCGTTTTTAACCCGAACAGGTTGGATTTCGCCACACGCGAATGCTTGATGTCCCCTAAAATAGCCACCTTTAAGCCTTTGAGCGAACCAAACGTTTCCCGCATCGTCAGCATATCCAAAAGCGCTTGCGTGGGGTGTTCGTTGATGCCGTCGCCCGCATTCAACACGCCCGCTTTCACCGTCTTTGCCAACAAATACGGCGCGCCGCCCATCGGATGGCGCATTACGATGAAGTCGTTTTTCTGCGCGTCGAGCGTCTTGCCCGTATCCACCAAGGTTTCCCCCTTAGCCACGGACGAGGTGCCCGCTTCGATATTGACCGTGGTTGCGCCGAGATATTTCGCGGCTTGTTCAAAGCTCGTACGCGTTCTCGTACTGTTTTCGTAGAACAAAACGGTAACCGTTTTACCGTCCAAATATCCCATTTTCTTCTCGCCGTTTTTGACGCGGTTTTTAAACTCCTGCGCCAAATCCAAAATCTCCGTAATTTCGGCGGCGGAGGCGTCAATGAGTCCTAGCAAGTCCTTTCGTTTCAGCATATCTCTCTCCTTTTCGTTCGGTTTTTAAACTTTGTTTAAACGCCGTCTTTTTCCATTCTCTATTATAGCACCTTTTTTTGACAAAGTAAAGGGTTCAAAAGCCGTTTTTTCAGCCTTTGAACCCTTTTTATTAAAAATCAATAGATTTTTACCAAGCGAAAACCCACTTTATCGCAGGAAGTAAGTACGTATTCCACGCCTCCGCGCCACGTTTTTAAAGGAAAATACGCCGCGCCATGGATATGCCCGAACACCGCCTTTGCCACACCGTTGCTTTCAAATAGCTCGGTAAACAGCGTGCTTTCGTTTTTTATACCAAAGGGCGGATAATGTATCAGCGCAATCAGCGTATCCCCGTCCTGTTTCAGCTTTGCCGCGTCCGCAAACGCAAGGCGGAAACGCTCCGCTTCACGCAAATAAAGCTTATTGTCCTGCTCGGTATAGTCGGCGCTACCGGGACAAGTCCACCCGCGCGAGCCAACGATCACGAAATTGCCAATGCGCGCCGCGTCCGTTTGCAAGAAAATAAAGCTCTCGTCGGGTGCGCTGTCGCGAAGCTTGGTAATGCCGTTCCACCAGTAATCGTGATTGCCGCGGATAAAGACTTTTTTTCCGGGCAAATCAGCAAGCGCACGCAGGTCCATCAGCGCGTCTTCCAGCTTCATCGCCCAGCTAATATCCCCTGCGATAAGCACGACGTCGTCGGGTTTTACCGTTGCAAGCCAGTCGGCTTTTATTTTTTCAAAATGCCCTTCCCAGTTGCCGCCGAAAATATCCATCGGCTTGTCCGCGGCAAAGGAGAGATGTAAATCGCTGATTGCGTAAATATTCATACTTTTATTATAGAGCTTGCCCTGACTTTTGTCAAGGTTTTCCAAAGGAAAAAACGCAAGAAAAAACAAGCTTTTTGTCAAGTCTTGCCACCCTGCCCAACACGAAACGCAAAAATAAAAACCGCCCGAAAGCGGTTTTTACTCGGTGTTTTATTTGCAGGTTTTACACGTTCTGCCCTGCGGATATAAAGGCAGCTCGAAAAATCCTGCGCAAACTTCCTGCGAATATTCTTGCGCGGGGGGAATTACGCAATAACCGTACGTAGGCACAAGAAGCTCTACCGTCATCGCAATTTTGACGATGATGGTCACGCAAAGGCTTGCCGAGAAGCCTTCCGTTGCGCTGATAAAGGTTGCGTCGGGCGCAACCACGCTGACCACGGAGCTGACCGTAAACGGCATAATGGACGGGGCAGGTACGTAAAGAAGCACGTCAACGGGCAAGGAAACGGTTGCCGTTGCGCTGCCGTCTACGCCGTTTGCGTCCGTGTACAATACTTCCACGGGAACGCTGACCGTCGCTTGAACGCGCGCGCAGGGTCTATCCGCTTGCCGTTCGATATTAAGATTGGTTACCGTTGCCGCGCTTTCCGTGGAACGAGCGGAAACGAACGTCAAAGGATATGTAGGATTTTCCGGCGTAAGGTCGGTGAGCGTCAGCTGGTAGTTTTCCACCTGCGTTTGACGAATGCAAGCGTCGAAAATTTTCTCCGCCTGAATGCAGACCTTTTCCGTTAAGCCGTTTATAGGATTGCCCGTGATTGCCGACGGGCATCTATCCGATTGAAAATTGGAATAAAAGGACATTGTATACCTCCTGTTACGAATAAATCCGAAAAGGCGGTTTGCCCGTGTTTTCGGTTGTTCGCGTTATCGTTACTTATTATATACTATTCCCTTTTTCCGCTCTTTTGTTACTTGCGCGTGCGTTCATCGGGCATATCTTTGCGCGCAATACCTTACCGCCGCTTAAAGCCATACCTTCATTCCCACGTAAAAGCATTCCGTACCATTGAGCCGCAAAAACCGTTCTTCGCTGCCGCAAAGCAGAGTTTTTGTATCCCCATTACGGACGACGTACGCATTTGCCTTTTCGGTGGGGACGACAAGAATTTGCCCTGCGCGCGGCTGGTTTTTCAAGCCGTTCTTTTGCGCTAAGACCCGCGGAGAAACGGAAAAATACTCGGCAATCTCTATCAGCGTTTGTCCTTCTTTCACTTTATAATATTGACAGGTTTTACAGATAAGCATTTGCTATTAACTTATGCGCCGCCCCCTAAAAATATGCTCGCTTTTTCTCCGAAGCTTCGTCTTTCTTCTTTTTGACAGCCGCAAACCGCACCCCCTTCCCCGTTCTATTTCGGCGGAGTGGCTCGTACAATAAAAGTATGAAAAATAAAGTTTATGCAAACGCGTCCATCGTTACGGGTCTTTCCATCGCCGAACGCAGCCTGGGATTTTTATACCGCATCGTGCTTTCTCGCTTAATCGGGGCGGAGGGCTTGGGTTTATATCAAGTTGCGCTGTCCTTATTTTCGTTGTTTTTAACCATCGGCTCGGGGGGGATCCCCATCACCGTTTCCCGTATGATTACAAAAAGTAAAGCGGAAAACGATCCCAAAGGCGGAAGCGGTGCGGTTGGCGCAGGCGTCACCGCTAGCCTGCTTCTTACCCTGCCCGTATGCGTGTTTTTTTGGGCTTTCGGCGGAAAAATGACCTTTTTATTCCCCGACGCGCGCAGTTTTGAAGTATTTCGCATTTTACTTTTGGGCTTGACCTGCACCTGTATTTACGCAGTCGTCCGCGGATATTTTTGGGGGAATAAACAGTTTTTAGCTCCGTCCGTAATGGAGCTTGCGGAAGAAACGGTAATGGTGATTGCGGGCGTCTTGCTCTTACAAAACGTCGCTTCCCCTGCGTACGGCGCAAAAATGGCGGCGTGGGCGGTGGTGATTTCCTACCTATTTTCCTTTGCCGCTTCCACGCTTTGGTTTTTCATCAAGGGCGGAAAGCTTTCCAGTCCCAAAAAGCAACTCAAACCGCTGTTCGTCTCATCCCTGCCTATCACGTCCGTCCGCGCAAGCGGGTCGTTGGTCAATTCCGCCATCGCCGTATTATTGCCTGTGATGCTCGTCCGCGCGGGCTTTGAAAGAGCGGAAGCCTTGCAGCTGTTCGGCGTGGTTTCGGGTATGGTTTTGCCCATATTATTCGTGCCGTCCACTTTGATAGGCTCGCTGGCTTTGGTGCTCGTCCCCGAGCTTTCGGAAGACTTCTATCGCAAAAATTACAAACGCCTGTACGTCAATCTTGGACGCGGCTTAAAATTTGCTTTCCTCGTGGCGTGCGCCATCATCCCCTTCTTTTTTGCGCTTGGGGAAGATTTCGGCGCGTTGGCATACTCCAACCCCACGGCAGGCGAAATGATCAAACACAGCTGCTTGCTCTTGTTGCCGATGAGCGTGACGATGATTTCCACGGCGATGCTCAACTCTTTGGGTTTTGAAAAACAAACCTTTGCCTTTTACTTTGTCGGTGCGGCGGCAATGTTTTTAGGCGTGCTTTTTTTGCCGAAATACTGCGGTGGCTACGCCTATATCATTGCGCTGGGCGCAAGCTATGTTTTAACCGCGCTTTGCAACCTTATTTTTCTCTTTAAAAAATGCCCTATTTACGGAAAACGCGGGGGGCAGGTATTTGTTCATCAATATTTACCCACGCTGCTGGGCACAATTTTTCTCTGCCTTTCCGCCAGCGTTTTAAACGTCTTTTTTAAGCATTTTACGGGCGCTATTTTATCCATCGTGTTTACCGCCGCCGTGCTTTTTATGGAAAGCTTTTTGCTGTATTTGGTGACGGGCGCGATTTCCTTACGGAAGCTCTCCGAGTTTTTTAAGTCTACAAAGGCTCCGTTCCGTAAGCAACACAAACGGAAAAAAGTACCTGCTATGAAAAAAACGCCTATGCTTGCCCCCTACGCAAGAAAAAACTAACTTCTACCATTTTTTTGCAGCTTTCCCCTAACTTTTTTTCGTTCGCGCCTTGACAATATCTTGTAAAAAGAGTACAATAGAAGAAAAATAATGTATTAGGAGAGTTCTATGGGCTACAAAACAAGAGAATGGCGCAACGCAATGCGCGTAACGTTGGATTATAACAATATGACGGAAAAATTC
>JAZSGC010000026.1:0-7270 GCA_045532525.1 Candidatus Scatosoma sp. | reverse complement strand
GGTTTTTCCGTTGTGGTAAAACGGGGGAGAAGGGTTGCAGTTTCGCGCAAAACACGCGGTTCTGTCCGACAGGAGCGTACATAGACGTACGTGACCGAGAAAATGCGGACCGCAACGTAGAAATGCGACGCATATACGTCGTTTTTAGCCGCCGATTTGGCATTTTAGCCCACTCTCTTCCGCCACCGATAAAAGATAGGACATCTTTTCGGGGGGCGGGGGCAGGATTTCTTTTAAAGCGTAATTTCTACCCAAGCCCGCGTATTTATCCGAGCCCAAGCGATGATAAGGCAACAAGTGATGCTCTTTTACCCCAGGCAGGGTTGCGGCGAACTTGGAAATTGCTTTAATTTCTTCCGCAGTATCGTTAAATCCGGGCACGACAGGGGTGCGAATAATCAGCTCTAAGCCGCTTTCGGCGATCCGTTTCGCATTCTCTAAAATCAATTCGTTGGGCGCGCCCGTGTACTCCTTATGCTTTGCCGAATCCATATGCTTGATATCCATCAGGAATAAGTCCAAATGCGGCAGAATTTTGGCAATACTCTCAAAAGGCGCGTTTGCCGTCGATTCCACAGCGGTATGTAACCCGTGTTCCCCGCAAGCCTGCACCAAGGCCGCCGCAAAATCGGGCTGACCGAGAATTTCACCGCCCGACAGCGTAATCCCGCCGCCGCTTCTGCGGTAAAAGGGTTCGTCCGCAAGCAATTCAGGTAAAATTTCCTGCACCGTCACGTCCTTGCCCACCGTCTTGGTCTTTCCGTTTTCCGTCATCGTTTGGATTTCGTAGGACTGGGATTCGGGGTTACAGCACCACGCACAACGCATAAAACAGCCTTTAAAAAAGACAATGGTACGAATCCCCGGTCCGTCGTGGATGGAGAAACGTTGAATATTGAATATTCTGCCTTTTGTACTGTAAATGCTCATAGTGTTATCCTTGGAATGGATTTGCCACCCCTATACAAGGGCTAAAACGATGGAGATGCGAACAAGACAAGGCGTTGCGCGCACGTTGCAGGGAGCGTACTTATCCGTACGTGACTTAGGCTCGCCGAATTCCGCTTGCCCCATCCCAACGGGAAAACGGAGCAAGATACAAACAAGACAAGGCGCAGTGAGTACCCCGCAGCGCGCGTACTTGCCGTACGTAAGCAAGGGGCTCGGAGCTGCAACGCCGTATTGTGCCGTGGGTTCTCCGTTTTAAAACGCTGTATTGCGACGCATATACGTCGTTTTTTAGAAGCCCTGCTGCGTTCTATTGATAATATCATCCTGTAACGAACGAGAAAGGGTTGTGAACAACGCACTGTAACCAGCTACACGCACCACCAACGTCTTGTATTTTTCAGGGTTTTTTTGCGCGTCAAGCAAAGTTTCCCTTGTTACGACGTTGAATTGCATATGCATACCCTTTTGGTCGAAATAGGAACGAATTAACGCCACAAACTTGGTCAATCCGCTCATACCCGCAAGCGCGGACGGATGGAATTTTTGATTTAACAGCGTACCGTTGCTGGCAACGACCTGTTCCAGCCTTGCAACGGAATTCGCCGTCGCCGTAGGTCCTTTCACGTCCCTACCCGAAGCAGGACCGATACCGTCTGCAATCGGCGTAAACGCAAGTCTGCCGTCGGGCGTCGCGCCCGTTTGCGCGCCGAGCGGTACGTTTGCCGATACGGGATACAAGCCCGCTTGGAACACCCCGCCGCGCGGGTTTTTATATTTTTCCACTTCTTTGGTGTACGTACTGCCGACTTCACGCGCAAACATATCCACGTCGTAAATATCGTTGCCGTACTTAGGGCACTCCTCGTCGATCATACGCTTGATTTCGCGATATCTCGCCTTCTTGACAGGGTCAAGCGCGTTGGCGGTAGTCACTTCTTCGTAAATTGCACGAATGGCGTTTTCGTCAATGGCAACACCTTCTTTGGCAAGCGAACAAGCCACCTGCTCGGTCACCCTTTCCGCCGCCTTACCGGTCAGCCCGTAACCAAAGTTCGCGTTCATAGCGTCGCGAAGCTCCGCCATCGTTACCTTACCTTCTTCAAATACGAGCTGCTTGATTGCCAAAAGCCCGTCGGCATTGTTGGCAATACCAAAGCCCTGCGGCCCTGTGAAATTGTAAATTGCGCCGCCTTCCTGCAAGGACTTTCCGCGCCCGATACAATCGTCCACCATACAAGACTGGAAAGGCAACGGACATCTGGTAGCGTGCGCTACGTCGATGGCATTGTTGGCGTTGACCAAAAGCTTGATAAAGTAGCTCTGTTGCGTTTTATACGCTTCATACACTTCTTCAAAGGTTTGCATTTGCGCTACGTCGCCCGTTTCCGGCCCGATTTGCACGCCTTTGTCCATACCGTTAGAAAATACGAGCTCTAAGGGACGGAGCATATTGAAGAACGCCGCGTCGTGCCAACCGTCCGTCTTTGCGCCCTTTTGCGGTTCTACGCAGCCGATAATACAGTAATCGCGCGCGTCTTCTAAGGTAAGCCCTCTTGCCATAATAGACGGAATAATGATTTCATCGTTATAATACGCAGGCAAGCCCGTACCCAAACGGGTGAGCGCCGCCGCCTTTATCATAAAGGACTGGGGAGTTCCGTTCCATACGCGGACGGAAATAGACGGCTGGGGCAAAGGCACGTGCATCGCCGCTTCCAAGCACATATACGACAGGTCGTTGGTTGCGTCCATACCCTGCGTGTTTTGTCCGCCGACAATCAGGTTTTGGAACATACCGTAGCCCGCAAAGCCTTCCGCGGACGCCGCGTCACGCACCTTGTTGATGTCGTTGAGCTTTACCCAAATGCAATCGATAAGCTCTTGTGCCTGCTCCAAGGTGATTTTCCCTTCGTCGATATCCTTTTTATAATAGGGATACATATACTGGTCGAAACGACCGGGCGAAATGGAATGTCCGCTCGATTCGATTTGAAGCAAAAGCTGCACAAACCAGAAGGACTGGCAGGCTTCGTGGAAATCCCTTGCGGGGAATTCGGGTACGCGCTTACAGTTGCAGGAAATTTTTTCCAGCTCCGCTTTGCGGACGGGGTCGTTTTCCTTTAACGCCATTTCCTTTGCAAGCTTTGCATATCTGCGCGCATATTCCACAACCGCTTCGCAGGATTCGATGACCGCGTGCAAGAAATTGCTTCTTTGTACGTATTCGGGGTCGGCTACGTCCAGCTTAGAAAGCGCCGTTTGCGCTTCCGCCATAATCCCGCGATACCCCTTTTGGAGTACCTTTTGATAATTGACGTTGACGTGACCGATACCGTTATAGAAATAGTTGCCGGGCGTAAAAATACCGTGCGTCATAAACGCTTCGTACGCTTCGGGCGCCATATTCGCTTTGGCTAAATCGCTGTTGGTTTTTCCTTTCCAGTACGGATATGCTTTGCGCAATTCTTCTTTGGTTTTTTCGCTGATATAGAAGGGATCGGCGGCACGCGTTGCCACCGTTTCAAACTCCGCTTCCAACCATTCGTAGGAATATTCAGGGAACACCTGACAGCCGCGCGGCGCAACCGTTGCGCTACCGACGACAAGCTCGTTATCGCGAATGACGATGGGAAGGTTACGGAGAATATGCGCAAACGCCGCGCTTCTACGCAAAATAATGGGCAGGTCTTCCGTTTGCTGATAGCTTTCGGTGACCAAAATCCCGCGCGCCGATTCAATTTCGGGCATCTTTTCGTATAATGCGTCTACGAGTTTTTGTATTCTCGCGCTCTTTTCAATGACGAATTTTATATTTTCCATACTTTTACCTGCTGTTTTTTAAATGTAGTCAAGAATGGGAAGATTATATTGCTACCGTTACACGCCTTGTTAAAGAACGAACGGTAAGCGGTAATGCTGGGTCAAGGCTCAGCCTATATTAGAAACTTTATTCAAACCGCTTGCCCATACAGCCCGCACGCTCCGTTAGGAACAGACGGCTGGTAGTAAAATCGGGTCAAGGCTCAGCCTTGTTAAAGCTGTGCCCAAAGCTCCTCGTGCGGCGCAGCGATTACCGACTCGGAAGAAAGCTGACCGCTCTGCTTTGCGTACGCAGACGCCGCTTGCACCGCCGCCGTCACGTCGCCGACTTCGCCCGTGAGCATAATCACGCCCTTGCCGCCCATACCGCGGGAAACGCGCAAATCAAAAATCTCTACGCGCGCCGTCTTCACCGCAATATCCGCCGCCTTAATAGTGGTTGCCGCGGAATAGGTTTCCACCAAGCCCAGCGAGCCCTTTCTCTCCGCCGTTTGCGTGCCGAACAACGCCGTAATTACCTGTTCGTCGATTCTACCCATAATCGAGCTGTCAATAACGTACCCTTCAAACTTAGCAAGCACGTGACTGACCGCCGCCGTGACGTTGGAAATCGAGCCCGTCAAAATGATTTCATATTTGCCGGGGCAGGACGGATGCGCGGCAACGACCTGTACGCCCGCGCTTTTGAGCGCAGCGTCCGTCGCTTCTACGCCTTTGGGAATGCTCTTTAATTCTATTACACCGATGGCTTTAAACATTATGCGTTATCCTTTTCAATAATGATTCTATCTTGATATACGCTGACTCTGCCGCTGACAGACGCGTATTGCGGAAGCGAAAGCCCTTCCGCCGCTTCGGCGATTTTATCGCCCTTATTTACTCTATCTCCGTCCTGTACGCAAGGCACGCTCGGCGCACCGATATGTTGACGGAGCAAAATCTCCGCACGCGTGAATTGCGTTTGTTCGCCGACGTATTTGGCAACCTTGTCGTACTTCGCAATCCCCAGCACGTTCGCCCAACGCTCGGACGGCACCATACGCCAGTCCCGTTCGGGCAAGGGCTGTACTTCCGTTTTGCCCACGTAGCGGATTTTATTCTTGGCGATGAGCGCCTTGTATTCGTTGATAACCGCTCTCGGGGAAATGCCCTGACTGCACGCCAGCGATTCGCAAATACCGCAGCCGCAGCAAAGATTTGCCGTTACCACCATTTGCGGCATCACCGTCACCGCGCCCTTTGCCGTGCGCACCATTTTGTGCGGCTCTAAGGGATAGCCAAGCAGGTGTCTAGGGCATAAATCGGTACAGCGCGTACATTGACAGCAAGCCGTTTCCGCGCGGGCGATAGACATTTCTCCGCTGACGTATTTCGTTCTGACCGCTTCGCACTCGTCGGGCAATATCAAAAGCCCCTTGGTGGTTTTGGTGACCACCGCGCGTTCGGGATCTATCACTTTACCCATCGAAGGTCCGCCGTCCAACACGGTGTAGCCTTCGGGGATTGTAATCGAATTTCTTTCAAAAAGCTCGGATATCGGCGTACCGATAGGAACTTTCACAACGATAGGCGAAGGAATATCCCCCGCAATCGTCAAATATTTATCGGTGACGGGCTGCGATTTTCTCACCGCCAGCGCCACGTTATACAGCGTTTCTACGTTGAGTACGATAACGCCTGCCGTAATCGGCAAATTGCCGGGCTTTACTACCCGCCCCGTCGCCTGATAAATCAGGCTGATTTCGTCGCCCATCGGATAGACGTCGGGCAACGTTTTCAAAAAGATTTTATCTTCTAATTTTGTTCCGTCCTGTAAACGGAGCCGTTTTGCGGTATGCTCCTTCACGCAAAGCAGAGCCCGCGAAATTTTCGCGTACTCTAACACGGCTTGGATACCCGCCAAAACCAACGGCATTTCTTTTTGAAGCAACACGTAATCGGTGTATAAAAGGGGTTCGCATTCCGCGCCGTTTATGATAAGCGTGTCCGCGCCGTCCGCAAGCTTGGCGTACGAAGGAAAGCCCGCGCCGCCCGCGCCCACGATACCCGATTGTTGCATAAGTTCTTTTACGTTCATATTTTTAGATGGACGGCTGTGCCGCCGAACAAGGACTGTGTTTGCAAGCCTGCCGCACGAAAAAGCATACTGCGCACAAGCTTTGCTTTCAATTTTTAGTCTACGATACCCACGATTACCGCGTCGCAAGGCGCGTTTGCGTTATGCAAAGCAAGGCGCGCGGAGCTACCCGTCGTAATCAACACTTCTTCGTTGATGCCTGCGCCAACGCTATCTACTGCGATGATATATTCGCCCGTAGGCTCGCCGTTTTTTAAAATTTCCACTTCCATAAACTTTGAACCGACCAACGATTCCTGCTTTTTGGTGGATACGATATGTCCTCTGATAATACCTCTTAACATATGCTTACTCCTTGACTACTTTTACTTTTGCGCCGTTGCCGATGCCAACCGCGTTTGCGTCGTCCGTATCTACGTGCATTTCCAAGCGGAAATCGGGATGCACGCGCACCTGCACGTCGTACCAACGAGTACGGCGTTTGCCCAGCACGTCTACCGTAACCGTTTCCCCGTCCTTTACACCGAACGCCGCGCCGTCCGCGGGCGACATATGAATGTGACGGTTGGCAATGATACAGCCTTCTTTGAGCTGCACCACGCCCTTAGGTCCGATGATGGTAATCGGCGCAGAGCCTTCAATTTTCCCCGATTCACGTACAGGAGGTTTCACCTTTAATACGTAGGAATCGGTGGCGGAAATTTCCACTTGCGATTTACTGCGGAGCGGACCGAGCACGCGCACGTTTTCAATCGGACGCATTGCAGGACCGATAAGCGTAAGCGTTTCCTTGCAAGCGTACTGACCGGGCTGCGAAAGGTCCTTCATCGGCGTAAGCTCATACCCTGCCCCGAACAGCGTTTCCAAATCCGCTTTATTCAAATGAATGTGTCTATTGGATACGCCAACGGGCACTTGGTTGTCGCTGTTTTCCACAAGACCGCCGCCGTCCATATCCGCTAATACTTTTTTTACGAGTTCCGCAATTTGCGCGTTAGAAAATTCCATAGTTTATTCCTTTTTAATATTGCCGTTATCAAGCATAAAGGCGCGTACGCGCGTACACTTGAAAATGTTATTGAATGTTGAAAATTCGGAGTGCAAGCAGTTCAAGGCGTTGCGAGTATACCGTAGGGAGTTTACTTATACGTAAACGACCAAGGGGCACGGAGCAACAACAAAGAAATGCGCTGCAAATACGATTTTTTGAAAAACTTCCGCAGCACCCACCCACTCGGAGTGGGTACTGCGATTTTTCCGTGTTTCCTATTTCCTAAAAACTCGGAGTTGCAAGCAGTTCAAGGCGCGGGAGCATTTCCGACGGGAGCGTACTTTTTCGTACGTGACCTAGGAAACGCGCACCGCAACGATGAAATGCGCCGCAAATACGAGTTTTTATTTAATGGAAGGAAGAAGCTTTTC
>JAZSGC010000009.1:0-10585 GCA_045532525.1 Candidatus Scatosoma sp. | reverse complement strand
CAACGGGCGCAACCGGTTACAGACAGCAGTTGAAGCTCAACGGGCTTTTTATAAGCGCTTCTCACCTTTGCGACTATATCTACGAAACGAGCACCGCAACCATCTATAATGAAAAGAACGCTACCTTAAATGGTAAGACCATACAAGTGTATGCGGACGCGGCGTTGGCTTTCATCAACAATGAAGCGGCTCAGGTGAAAAAGGACTGGAGCAAGTACTTGAAGAATTTAAAATAAGCAACCGTTTGTATAAATTGTAAAAGCAAACGGCGTTCATCGAGAGTGCGGACGGCGCGCCTACGGAATTTGGTAGTGCGCAAAGCCGCTCTCAATGGGCGGATTGAAAAAACTATTTTTCAACAATTTTTGGATAAGGAAGTTTACGATTATGGATAACATAAACAATAACGCAAAGCCTGCTGTTAAAAGGCCGAGTGTGGTGAGACGGTTGTCTAATTATTTAAAGAACCATTACTCGCGGTTGGAGCGCAGAGACTTCTTCTTCGCGTATATGATGGTATTGTTTCCCGTGGCGCAGTTCGCGCTGTTTTGGGTATACGTAAACGCGTCTTCTATCGCGCTTGCCTTCCAAGACTCCAACGGGGGGTTTACGTTGGACAATTTCAAATTGGTGTATCAAGGCTTTACCAGCACCTATCTTGGGGTGGACTTAGCAAAATCCTTGCTTCGTTCCTTCATTTTATGGATTATCGGCGAAGGGATCATCTTCCCCATAACGCTTATCACCACGTACGTGCTGACGAGAAAGATTTTTGGGCATTACGTGTTTAGAATTTGCTACATAATTCCCAGCTTGATGGGCTCCATCATTTGGACGCTGCTCATTCGAGAAATGATCGGTAACGACGGTCCTATCGTGCCGATGTTGGAAACGATGGGCTTTGATTTGCCTTTCCACGTGAAACACAGCGGCTTATTAAAGCATCCCGACACGGCATTCCCCACGCTGGTCGTTATTCGTTCGATTATGGGTATCGTAGGCAACAACGCCGTGCTTGCGGGCGCGTATACGCGTGTGCCCGACGAATTATTTGAGTCGGCGGATTTGGACGGCGCGGGCTTCTGGACGGAAATGTTCCAAATTGCAATCCCTTGTATTTGGTCCACCATTTGTACCTTGCTCACCTTTGCGCTTTGCAGCATTTTCACCTGCGACTACAACGTATGGCTCTTTACAGGCGGTAAAGGGAACTACGAAACGTCGACTATCGGTTTCGTATTGTTCGATCTCGTATATAAACTGACGAGTGCAGGCGGCGGCAGCAACAGCTACGGTTATCCCGCGGCGCTTGGCGTTACCCTGACGGTATTTACCCTTCCCATCGTTTTGGGCGGTAAGCGCTTGTTGGAAAAAATGTCGGAAAACGTGGAGGTATAAGGTATGGATAAATTAAAATTTAAAAATACTCCGCTTAGTGCGAAAATTATCTACGTCGCGTTTTTTATCTTTTTCTTCGTTTTTGCTCTCGTCTATATCTATCCCATTTTTTGGGCGATACTCAACTCCTTAAAAACGAAGACAGCCTATTCAAACGACAGCTTGGCGTTTCCGACGGGAATGCCCGAATGGTGGCATTATCGCAGCGTATTCACCGAATTCCGCGTCGTAGCCGCCAACGGCTCCACGATTTACTATGCGGAAATGCTTCTTAACTCCTTGTGGATTTTGGTGGTAAACGTATTTGTAAACGTTTGCTCCAGCGCAATTTTGGCGTACGCGTTGGCAAGATTCCGTTTCCCCGGTAAAAACCTGCTGTACTCGGTGGTTATCTTCGCAAATACCATTCCCATTATCGGTGCGGGTCCTGCGGCGTATAAACTGATTGCGGTACAGCTGCAATTTATCAACAAGCCTTGGCTGATTTGGCTGACGTGGGCTTCGGGCTTCGACTTTGCCTTCATCGTATTCTACGGATATTTTAGGGGGGTAAGCAGCTCCTATTCGGAATCGGCAAAAATGGACGGCGCAAATAACTTTACCATTTTCTTGCGTATTATCTTGCCGCAGGTTATTCCTTGTATCGTGGCAGTTGCAATCACGCAGGCGATGGGCGTTTGGAACAACTATTCCATTTCGATGATTTACTTAACCGATTATCCCAACCTTGCTTACGGTATGTATTTGTTTGAAGACAATAAATTCCTTATTGAAACGGACTCTATCAACATCTACTTCGCCGCGGCGGTTGTATCGTGTATTCCTATCATCGTGCTTTATGCGTCTACGCAAAACTTGATTTTGACAAATATGACGACGGGGGGGTTAAAAGGCTAAACTATGGGCATTTACAAGCAGTATTTTGAAAAGAACTTGGGCAGAGAATTTCCCATTTACGGATATTCTCCCCCGCCTCAAGGGGAATGGTATCTTGACGACCAGGTTTTCAAAACGGAAGATTTCCGTACGGTAGAAAAGTACCGTGAATACAAGGAATGCGGCTTCAACGTGCTGTTTATGCAAGGCACCGCGTCTTTCGACGGGAAGGACTGGGAAACGAGCGAAACCAAAATGGCGATGGAACGCGCCGTGGAAGCGGGCTTGGACAAAATTATTATTGTCGACAAACGTATTTTCGACCTTTCCTTGATTCCCGGCGGGATCATCGGCGAAGGCAAGCAATTCGCCACCGAAGAGGACTTAGTCGATTTTATCCGCAATTGCTTAAAGGATTATAAGCATCAAAAAGGCTTTTACGGCGTGCAGCTGCGCGACGAGCCGTTCCACCCGTACTTAAAGACGATAGGACAGTTGTTTAGGGCTATCCGTAGTGCGGATAGCAGCGTATTCGTGCATTGCAATTTGAATCCGCTTATTACCCCGTCGCTTGCCTATCAAATTTGCCCCGGCGGCAAAAATATGATAGACGCGTACGAAAACTATTTGACGATGTTCTTGGAAGAAACGGGTACGGACCACATAATGATGGATACCTATCCCTTCTTCAAGTCGCCTGATAGGGCAAACGTCGGCAGATATCATTTTGCAGGCTTGGAATGCGTGGCAAGAGTGTGCAAAAAATACGGCAAGGAAATGCATATCGTAATGCAGTCCTTCGGTATGAAGGTCCGCACCAAACGCTATCACCGTTTGCCGAGCGCACAGGAAATGCAATACCAGAAAAACGCGCTGATTTGCTTTGGCGTGAAGCAGTATTCTTATTTCACGTACTGGACCAAGCAAATGAACCGCTCCAACGGCGAAATGTTCCCCGACGGCGAAGCAATTATCGACCGCAGCGGCAAAAAGACGAAAATGTACGCGCGCGTACAAAAAGTAAATAAAGAATTGACGGCGCTTGCGCCCCTGCTTTGGGACTTTAACTATTGCGCAAACGCATTCTTCGTAAAGGCTCCGTTCTGTACCACGCCTACGTTTTTGGATATGGTGCAAGGGGGAGAGCTTTCGCAAATTACGGACGTAAAAACGGATAAAGAAATCGTGTTGGTTTCCGAGCTGTACGATAAAAAGAAAAAGCAGTATATGCATTGCATAATGAACCCTACCGATATCCAGCGTTACCGTAAAAGATATAAAGATGAAAAGCAGGTTACCGAGCTGACGTTTAACGAAAAGTTTAACGTGGCGGACGTGTATACGGCAGGCAAATGGCAAACCGTACCGCTTACGGACGGGAAATTACAAATCTCGTTGCTGCCCGGTGACGGTGCAATAATATTACCTTATAAGGAGATGGAACAATGAAGAAAATTTGGTTGGCATTGTTGGCGTGTATGTCCTTCATTTTGATGGCATTCGGCGTGTCGTGCGGCTCTAAATTAGCTTTCAACGAAGGCTATATCAAAGAGTACACGCTCGGCGAAACCATTTTGCTGGACGAATACGTTGACGTCGAGCTTATGGATTCGCTCGGCTGCGATTACACGGCAGTTTTAAAGCACAAGAAAGTCGGGACGTACAACCTGAAAGATAATTTCTCGTTTACCCCCGAAGAGCCGGGTACGTACACGCTGATTTACAAAGTAAAAGACGGCGAATATAAGGGCGAAATTTCTACCAAAATCAAGGTAGTTGTTCCTGATATTAGCTGGACGTACTCCACGCCAGAGCTTGGCTACCGCGTGGGGGAAACCTTAAACTTTGCGTACTTAAAGAGAAGCTTAAACCTTGTTGTAAAAAGCTATTACGATTGGAGCTTCTTCGTGCAATCGGTAAAATACGGCGATCAGGTTGTAGAATTTACGGATGAAAACGAATACACCTTCCAAGAATCGGGTGAAACCACGATTACCTTCGGCGTTCGCACGGAAGACGGTCAAGTACTTACGACGGACTATAAAATGAACGTTCGTGTGGAACAGGTGCTTGCGGACGGCGCGGCGGAATGGATGGAGCAAAACAACATTACCACGCACGATTATACCTATATCAACCCCAACGGCAAGGTAAGCTTTGACGCGGGCTATTACACCACAACGACCAACGACAACGTGCCCTATCTTGCATTCAACGGCAACAACGGCAACGGCTATAAGCTTCAAAACACGTATGTGATGGTGGACTTCACGGGGAAGGATTTGCCCCAAATCGCCTTCGGCTGCGACGAGGTTACTTCCAGCTATATGGACGGCAAGCCCGGCATCTTGTTCACCAACGGCATTACCAACAACAACGGCACGGCGTATTTCTCCCGCGACCCGTTGAACTGGAGCCGTTTGACGATTTTCGGGCCGAATAAAATCAGCTTCCCCGAATTCGATAACCGCGCCAGAATGTGGGCAACCGGCTCCACAGGCGATCCTCACCCGATGAGCTACAACGCTTTGGTGGAAGGCAATCAATACAGATACATCGTCGGCTTCTCGGCGGCGACGAGCACCAGAGTTACCGTACGTATCCTTTTGATCAACTTAACGACGAGCGAAAGAGTATACGACGCAACGCAAGCATTGACGAATTCTTCGGGTATCGGCAATCTCAACCTTTCCGATAAGATGTTGAATAACGGCAAAATCGTGCTCTACGGTAGATACGGTAGAGCGTTGACCTTCGATAAGGTGCATTTGCCTTACACCAATGTTGCAGACATTTACGAATTAGACGTTGCGGCAACGATGAAGACCAGCTATAAAGCGCAGGTTGACTTGAACGAAACGGCGCGCGTTACCGATTTCATCGATATTCCCGACGGCGATTATATGTTTAAAGTAACCGATCCCGACGGCGAAGCGGTGGAAATTGAAGACGGCGAATTCCAGTACACCAAGAGCGGTAAGTATTTGATTCAATACGACCCGAAACAAGACGGCGTACGTCCTGCGGCGGTAACCGTTCAGGTTATGTACGACACAACGAATGCGCTTCCTGAAGATACGTTAGAAATTGACGGCGCAATTATGGCTTCGGGTCAGTTCGGCGTTACCCCTAGCACGGTCAAGGATTATATCATCGAAGGCAGCCAAAGCTTGAGATATTACGCGATTTCGGAAACGACTGCAGACAAAGGTCTCATCGTATATCTTTCCCGTTCGCTTATAGACTTCTTGTTCCTTTCCCGCGACGTAGACGGCATTTCGTTCGACGTATACACGCACGACGCATTAAATTTCAAGCTTAGCGACGAAGGCAACGCAAACAACTTGTTGCAAGACTACACAGGCGCGCTTACTGCGGAAGAATGGACGACGCTTACCATCACCCGCGAGCTGTGTATGAAGAATGCAGAAGCTTACCGTAGCAAGGGCTACGTGCTTGGTATTTGTTTCTATACCGACACAAAGCTTCCTGCGCAAACGGAAGTATATATCGATAACATCAAGCTGCTCACAAGCGAAAAGCCGACGACGATTTCGACGGCGGCGCAAACGTTCTTAACGAACAACAATATTAGCGCCCACGCAGTGCAGTCTATCAACGACGATATGCAAGTGGCAATGTACCAAGGTATGTACCAAGGCACTTGGGACACTATGAAGAACGACGACGTGCCTTACCTTGCATATAACGGCAACTACGGCAAAGGTACGTACATCGCAGTGGATTTCACGGGCAAAAATGTACCCCAGTTTAGCTTCTTCTCTAAGGAAGTTACGTCGTCTTTGACCGACGGCAATGCAGGCTTGTACGTGCACACGGGTATGGTGAAAAAGAACGGCGCGATTTCTTCGACGACCAACGACGGCAGAGTTACCTTCTTGGGCCCGAACAAGATTCAATTCGCTAGACCAGACTCCGAAGGCCGCGTAGGTATGCAATACGGCTATAACGGCTGGAGCTATAACGAAACCACCAAGACTAACGTTGCTGATAAGCAGTTGGTGGATTCGCCCTTGTCTATCAAAGGACTTCAAGACGGCGTACATTACAGATACGTAATCGGCGTCAAGGACGCTGTCCGCGAAACAGACAAAGGCATTATCACCTTAGAAATATTGCTTATCAACTTGGATACGGGTGCAAAGGTAGTTTATTATGAAACGGGTCGCCACATTGCACACGCCGATTTCACCGCAGACTATATCAGCGGCGGCAACGTAGTAATGTACGGCAGATACAACACGCCCATCACCTTGGATAAGATTTACGCAGCGTATACCAACGTAAGCGACATCTACTCCATTGACGTAGTCAGCAATGTATTGAACTAATAAGGAGCAGCTATGAAAAAGAAAATTTTATCAATTTTAATGGCGGCAGTTTCCGTCGTATCCGCAGCGCTCTGCGGATGCGGCGAGGACAAAGTCCCCAAAAACAATGATTATGCAGATTCCAAGCTTCAATTCGATTTCTACGGCTATTCTTCCGCGTCCGACGGCAGGTATAACTGGGAAGGCACGTGGCACGACGTAGGCGAAGACTTCCGCACGGCGGAAAGAGTAAAGGAATATAAGGACGCAGGCTTTACCATCTACTTCCCGCAGTCGGCGGCGGCGTTCAACGGCAACGAAGCTTACGAAAGCAGCCAAGCCAAGAAAGCAATGGATAACGCAATAGAGGCGGGGATCGATAAGGTAATTCTTATGGACCCCAGAATCCAGCAGATTTCCAAGAGTGAAAAACCCGCTATCGGTAACACGTTCAACTTTAACGGCAAGGAGTATAACATTCAATCGGAAGCCGACCTTGACGCGATGATTACCGAGTTTATGGCACCCTATCGCACGCACGAAGCGTTTTACGGCGTAATGCTTGGCGACGAACCCTTCTATAAAATGGCAACCGCATACGGACAGGTATACAAATCCATCAAACGCGTTGCACCCGATTGCTTTATTCAGTATAACCTGAACCCCATCACGGCAGGTAGGGGCGTGGGTGCAGACGGTGGTCTTAACATCAACGCTCGTTTCCCTGCGTTGGCAGAAGGGGATGAGGGCTACGGCGAAGATTTAAACGAAGACACCGAGCTTATCTTGCGCTATGAAAAATACCTTAACCTGTTCTTAGATTCTACGGGTGCGGACTTCCTGCAATACGACCAGTATCCCTTCCGTCACGCGGATAAGGTAGACGAATATTACCTTCTCGGCTTGCAGGTTGCGGCAAGTATTGTAAAGGAACGCAACTTAAAGTTCTATTTCGTAACGCAAACCTACGGACAAACGGACGGCGTTCCCAACCCCAGAATGCTGAGAGAAAAGGATTTGTACTGGATGAACAATATGCTTCTCGGCTTCGGTATTAAGCAAATTTCTTACTTCACCTATTTCACGAAGCAGGACAACACCACGGAACACTTCATCGACGGCAACTCCTTCCTTACGTGGAAAGGCGAAAAGACAAACATTTACCACTGGATGAAGCAGATTATGGCGGAAGAACAAAAAATTGCTCCCACCATCTTGAACTTCAACTATAACACCAGCAAAATCTATTTGCAAATGCCCACCACATATAATTCTTCGTTTGCAACGCGTAGCATTGAAACGCCTGATTTCACGGCGCTTGTGGACGTAAACGTAAACAAAGAGGTTGGCTTAGTAACCGAGTTGTACGACGCGGAAAAAGACAACTATATGTATATGGTGCAAAATATTACCGACACGCAGTTTAGAGGTAGCAAAACCTACCAAACGACGACGCTTACCTTCGATGCGCAATACAAATACGCAATGGTATTTGTCAAGGGGGAAAAGAAGTTCGTGAAGCTCAACAAGGGTAAAATCACCTTTAAGCATTTCCCCGGGGAAGCGACCTACGTTATGCCTTACTAATGGGCAATGCTAAATCAGTTAAGTATTGTAACGAGCAATCGTTTACTTAAAAAGAAAATAAAATCAGGGAGGAAACTATGAACAAAAAATTCAAATTGTTACTTGGCTTATTGGCAGTAACAACGGTTATGGGCGTTGCCGCAGCCTGCGACAACAACGGTAACAAGAACGACGGCGGCGGCTCGAGTATTAGCCAAACGACGAAGTACACGGTTAAGTTCGTAAACTACGACGACACCGTACTTAGCGAAGCGGAATACGAAGAAGGCGCAACGGTCACCGCGCCTACGGAAACGCCTACCAAGCCCGACGCAGACGGCTATTCCTACACCTTTGCAGGTTGGGATAAAGAAGTCACGGCGGTAACCGAAGACGTAACCTACAAAGCAACCTTCACCCCTACGCCTATTACCTACACGATTACCTTTAAGGCGGGCGAAACGACGGTTGCAACCAAAACCTACACCGTAGAAACGGAAAGCGTAGACGCGCCTGCGGTGTCGGAAATCCCCGAAAAGACCCACTATGACGCAACGGGTTGGGAAAGCTTTACGCTGAGCGGCGGCAACTTTGAAGTACAGGCAACCTACGCGCCTAAAACCTACACGGTAACCTTTAAGGCAGGCGAAACGACGGTTGCAACCCAAAATTACACCGTAGAAACAGAAAGCGTTACTGCGCCCGCAGTTTCGGAAATCCCCAATAAGGACCACTATACGGCAACGGGTTGGGGCGCTTTCGATCCTAAAAACGGCGGCAACGTAGAAGTACAGGCAACGTATACGCCCGTTATCTACTACGTAACCTTCTATGAAGAAGACGGCGAAACGGAAATCAAGAAAGTACCTTTCAGCATTGAAGATTGCGAAGGCAAAGACAGCGAAATTCCTGAAATTCCTTACAAGAAAGGCTATACGGGTTCTTGGGAAGGCGAATACAATTTTGCGGAACTTAAAAATCAATCGGTAAAGGCTTTCTATGTGGGGGCAACCTACACCATCAGCTACAAGGCAAACGGCGGTACGCTGAGCGGTGAAGCAACGCAATCCGTAACCTACGGCGCAGACTTCACGTTTGCAACGACGGCGACCGCACCTAAGGCTTACCAAGAATTCCTTGGCTGGGTAGACGCGGACGGCAACAAGTTCACGGCTGGTAAGTGGGAGCTTGAAAACGACGTAGAGCTCACCGCAGTATTCTCTAAGGGCGTTGCATTCGATACGCTTAGCGAAGTGCCTTCGTATTTGACGGTTGACGGTGGCAGAATGGAAGCGCCTACGCTTGTGGAAATGAACGGCGGCAAGGCGTTTAAAGCACAGGTAAAAACGGATTGTACAGGCGACGCAGGCTTGTATTTGACGACGGCGTTCTTAGGTCAGCTTTTCGAAGATGAAAACGTAGCATACGTAGCGTTCGACGTAAAAACCGATACGCCTACGTCGGGCAACAACGTATACCATCGTAATCCAGAGGATAGTGGCTGGACGAGATATGAATCGGGCACTTACGACACGATTCACGTAGATTCCTTTAAGACCTACTACTTCCCCAGAGCGGCTTATGAGGGCTGGGTTGCGAAATCCTTAACAAGCAATCGTTTCCTTATGTTGGGCAGCGTGGTTACGAAAGGCGCAAGCGTATTCGTCGACAATATCCGTCCCGTAACGCAAGCGGAAAAGGACGCAGGCTTGTTCAGCTTTGAATACGGTGGAGTAAGAACGAATAACGGCAACTCGCCTTTGTACTATAATGCTAGCGGCGGCGCTTGGGAAATCTCCATCAGCAACATTGACTCAACGACGGCAGGCTTCACCAACACAATCGTTTCCGACGGCAACCGTGCGTATACGTTTACTAAGTTTGCGGGTGTGGATTCCGCGTTCAATTTCAACCATACTGCCGATACGACGATGGAAATCACCCTTAAAGAAGCAGGTTATGCGGCGTTCGATATTTATACGTCCGCAGAGTCCGACGGCTTCATCAAATGGCACGGTCACACTAACCGTATGGCACCTTTAAACAAGGGTGGCTGGACGACCGTTTACACGCAGTTTTTTGCTGATAGCAATGAATTCTTCAGAATTTACGACACGACGGGTAGCACCTACGTTATCGATAATATCCGTACGATCACGGCTGACGAATACAATGCAAGAGCGTTGAATTTCGAAGTCGGTCAGGGTTCTTTGAGAGACGAACTCACAATGGCTAATAATGCGGCGTATTACTATTTCGGTAAGGATAACAACTTAAGTGTGTACGACTTCGCATTTGGCAAAGGCGGCGGTGAAAACGACGCAAATGCAATTGCCAATATCCATTTTGACAGCGCTATCAAGCACAGCGGCGAACATTCCATTGCATTTAACAAGGGCAACGGCTATATGTTC
>JAZSGC010000067.1:0-3337 GCA_045532525.1 Candidatus Scatosoma sp. | reverse complement strand
GTTGAAAACGTCAGCATTTCCTACAAAAAGATAGGCGATCCGTCGGTTGAAACGTATATGACGGGCGGTTGGGGCTACCGTACGATGGGCTCCTTCTTCTCGATGCAAGCGGCTTCGGGCGCAACGGTAAAAAACTGTTTGGTGGACGTTTCTGCGGCAGAGGTTTTCTACGGGCAAGGAACGTGGATGCAGAAGAAGCAGTACGACGTAAAGCTGATTGGTTCGGCGACGAAGGTTTCCAACGTTATTGTGATTTGCGCGGACGATATTTTGCTGGAATATGCGGGGGCAAACGTTAAAAAACATTCCTACGTCGAGGCGGTTGCCGACAGTACGCTTATGTCGGAATTTGACAAGTCTATTTGGACGACAGTCAACGGGATTCCAATGTTTGTGGAACAGGCAAAGGCGTTAGACGTTGATGCGGAAATTAACTTTGTTACGAAAGATGCGGTGATGATTGCCGGCATCGGTTTGCCAATCATCGTCGATAATCCTTACGCAAGATTAGAGGTAAACAACGTAGATGGCGTATCTCTGGTCAACGGAATCCTTTCAGCGACGGAAAAAGCATATGGAAAGACGGTTACCGTTACGGCAACTTCACTGCTTAACGAACAAATCACAGCGACTAAGGAAATCTACGTTGATAGCTTCGGCGAAGAGATGGAAAAGCCTACGATGACGGAACGGCTTATCGTATACGATACAAATCCTGTTTTAAGCATCGGTGATAACAGCTGGCTTGGCGTAGAAAATTATCTGTATTACGGAAAGGACGTCTACGGCACGTATAGCGCTGATAAGCGTGGTATTGTTATTGATACGGAGAAATTTGGATACGGCACGAAAACGGTTACGATCGTCGTCGTGGATCAAGATGGCGCAAGAAAGCATTTTGTTACGGACGTAACGGTTTGGTATGAAACGAAATCGTTCTCCGACGCAATAAAGATACAGGAAAATGCGTTTAGCGACGGAAGAGCCTTTGGTAGCTATACGTTGGTGGATGCGGAAGCGGATATCGACGCGCCGAACGGATATGAACAGGTGAAAAAACTGACGAGCACGAATTGGACAGGCGCATTAAATCAACAGGCGTTCAATAAGACTAACTTGGGCGAGTATGCAGACGTATGGTTCGCCTTGAAGATTGTAGGCGCAACGTACTCATTCCAACGTGAAACCATCGTATCCAGCGATTGGGTGTACTTCCACTTTACGCAAACGAGCGATAACGTCTGGGCGGTAGAGGTTACGATAGGCGACGTCACGTATAACCTGTTTGATTACGACGCGACGGGCAGTTTACAAAACAGCGTGGCGAATATCCTTTACAGAACGGGTATTTCTACGGGATTCTTGCTCTATCCTGTGGGCGCGAGTGAAGCCAACCCTGCTTGTATCTACTCCACGGAAATTCGTGGCGTTAAGAAATAATCTTCGCGATATTTATTCGCATTGAGTCAATGAAAGCCCGACGGCAACGGATTTGTTTTTCCGCCGTCGCAAAAAATAAAAAACAAATAAGTTAGGAGGAAAGTTATGAACAAAAAACTTTTGGCGGTTTTTGGTTTATTGGCAAGCTTTACTATGTTTACGGCTTGCGGTGTCGGCGGTGGTAATACGGGTTCTGACACTGGTCCGGATTCGGGTAGCGAAGTGTGTACGGAACATACGGGCGGCACGGCTACCTGTACGCAGAAAGCGGAGTGTAGCGTTTGCTTGAAGAATACGGTGATTTTGCGCCACACTCTTTTACCGTATTGAAAACGGACGACGCCAATCACTGGTATCAGTGCGTAAACTGCGACGCGACGGATGGTGAAGAAGCGCACGTAGCGGGCACGGAAGTAAAGTATGACGCAACGAATCACTGGAATGAATGTGAGTGCGGCTATAAGATGAATATCGCGGCACACGAGCTTGACGGCGGTAAGGACGAAACCTATCACTGGGGCGAATGTGAATGCGGTTACGAGGCGGCGCAGATAGAGCACGAATATACGGTAGCAAAGTATAATGAAACGCATCATTGGAATGAATGCTCCTGTGGCGCAAAATCGGGTGAAGCGGCTCACGATTACGCAATCGAAAAGAGTGATGAAACAAACCATTGGAACGAATGCTCCTGCGGTGCAAAAGTGGGGGAAGCGGCTCACGATTACACAATCGAAAAGAGTGATGAAACGAACCATTGGAACGAATGTTCCTGCGGTGCGAAATCGGGCGAAGCAGAACACGATTTCGGCGACGTATGGTCTCATGACGTAGATAAGCATTGGAAAGAATGCGAATGCGGCAAGAAGGTAGAAGAGTCGCACGCAAAGGCGTATACATATGCGCTTGTAGAGAACACGTATCAAGCGCAATACGCTTGCTGTGGCGAATCGGTAAATAATGCTCAAACCATTTCCTACTTTGACAGAGAAAACAAAAATATTCTGCAAGCGGATGGCACGGTGAAGACGAACGTCAACAACTATTGGGACGGCGCAACGAATATTGTAGAAGTAGCCGTTCAGGAAGACGGTTTGGTGAAACTGGGCTTTGATCCGTCTAAATTTACCGAAGAACAAAAAACGGCGGCTGGCAGTTCCTTATGGGTGGCGTATGCGATTCCCGTAGATTCGTTGGATTTGAACTACGTAAGAATCAGCTTCCAATACAAAGCGGACAATATGAACCCGAATCTCACCGTCTACGGCGCGAAAAATGCGGAAGCAGGTGTGGAAAATTATGTTTATGAAACGGGCGAGTTTACGAGTGTAACAGGAAGCGAACAGAAAGACCTTGGCGAAGGCTGGTATCAATATACGTTCATTATTACGGGTACGACGGCGGGTACGACGGACGCGGATTATATCGTGCTTAGCCTTGATAATTGCGGTAGCGGTATCGACCAAAATGCAGCGTCTACCGCATATATTTCCGATTTGACTTTGGAAAAGATTTCCTACTGCACAATCACGTTGGACGGCGAAGAAACGAAGGCTGTGAAGGGCGATACGATTACGTTGACTGACCCCGAAAAGTTTGGTTATAAATTCCTTGGCTGGGTAGACGGTAACGGTGAAGTGGTAGAAAATAGTTTTGAAGTTTCCGAAGACGTATCGCTGACCTCGACGTGGGCGTTTATGTCTAAAATAGGCAAGACGGATGTAGACCTTACGGATACGATAGAAGCAGGCGAAACCTATTTGCCCGTAGTATTTGAAGGAATTGCAGGCGAATATGCTTTGACGGCGACGGACATTAAGGTGGTGGCGTTTGTCGATGGTGAAATCGGTGAAGCATTAAATAAATTTACCTTGGCAGAAGACGGCACTTTGATGTT
>JAZSGC010000002.1:0-9705 GCA_045532525.1 Candidatus Scatosoma sp. | reverse complement strand
AACATCAAATCGCCTTCGCCAACGGAAAAACGCGCTTCCAAAATCGTGCCGTATTCTTTACCCAAATCTTCTTGCGCGGTTTCGAGAACTTCATAAGAAAATACGCCGTTCTCAAAAGCACTTTTATATAAATCGTTAAATCTGGAGTTTTCGGAAGCGAAGCTTCTATTCCCCAAGTAATTATAAACGTAAAATTTTTGCGTTACGGTGATCGGCGTCGCCGTCATCGTAAACACAAGCGTCCATACGAAACAAATCGCAACCACGATGGCAATGATTTTGATCCAGTCGTAGGAAAGCATACTGCTCAGTCGTTTTTTTGTGATTTTCGCATCCATCGTTTTCTCCGTTTTTATCCGCCTGCGTTGCATAAACGAATAAATTTTAAACAATAGGGTGGTAACAGGTATTTGAAAAAGAGAATTTCGCTCCGCATAACCTGTATATTTATGCGGAGCCGTTTCTTTTATTTTTTCGGCTTCATTGTAGGGAAGAGAATGACGTCGCGGATTGTAGAGCTGTCCGTAAGCAGCATTACGAAGCGGTCAAGACCCATACCCAAACCGCCTGTGGGGGGCATACCGTATTCCAGCGCGTTGATGAAATCTTCATCCACCTGCGCGTCGTTGTTGCCCTTTGCGCGTTTCGCTTCCACCTGCTTAACCATACGCTGTTTTTGGTCGATAGGGTCGTTTAATTCCGAGAACGCGTTACCATATTCGTGTCCGCAAATGAAATATTCAAAGCGTTCGGTAAACGCGGGGTTAGAAGCCTTGCGCTTTGCCAAGGGGGAATTTTCCACGGGGTAATCGTAAATAACGGTGGGTTGGATAAGCTTGTCTTCTACGAACGCGTCGAACAGTTCGATAAGTACCCAACCTTTGGTTGCGTTTTCGTGTTCCAGCTCTACGCCCAACGCTTTTGCCGCCGCGCGCGCGTCTTCGTCCGTCGCCCAGTCGTTATAATCCACACCCGCGTATTTCTTTACCGCTTCCGCCATAGAAAGTCTGGTCCAGTCGCCCATATGGATTTCCGTACCCTGATAACTAATATCCAACGTGCCGCAAACCTTCAACGTAACCGTCTTATACAAATCTTCAATCATATCCATCATCGCAAAATAATCGCTGTACGCTTCGTACATTTCGATGGTGGTGAATTCGGGGTTATGGTAAGCGTCCATACCTTCGTTGCGGAAAATTCTGCCTACTTCGTATACTCTGTCCATACCGCCGACAATCAAACGCTTCAAGAAAAGCTCCGTTTCGATACGCATATACATATTTAAATCGAGCGCGTTGTGGTGGGTTTTGAAGGGTCTTGCGTCCGCGCCGATTTCCAAGGGCAATAAGGTGGGCGTGTCCACTTCCAAATACCCGCGGTTGTCTAAATAGTTGCGGATTTCCTTCAAAATCAAAGAACGCTTACGGAAGGTTTCCTGCACGTCCTTGTTCATAATCAAATCCAGGTGGCGCAAGCGATACTTCATATCCTTGTCCTGCAAGCCGTTGTATTTTTCAGGCAGGGGAAGCAAGGATTTGGTCAAAAGGGTAAGCTCTTGCACGTGCACGGACACTTCGCCCGTTTGCGTTTTGAACACGAAGCCCTTAAAGCCGAAAATATCGCCGATGTCGTAGTCCTTTTTATAGGACATATAATTTTCTTCGCCGATGTCCTGACGGGTTACGTAAATTTGGATAGAACCGCTCTTATCTGCGATATGCGAAAAGGAAGCCTTGCCCATAATACGGCGGGACATCATACGCCCTGCCATTACGACCTGCTTGCCCTCGTACGCTTCAAAGTTCGCTTTTACCGTTGCGGAGTCCGCGTCTACGGGGAATTTTACTTGTTCGTAGGGGTTTTTCCCTTCGGAAACGAGTTTTGCAAGCTTTTCACGGCGAATACGCGCCTGCTCGATAAGCTGTTCTTCTTCCGTCGCGCCGTTTACGGGCGCGTTATTCTTATTTTCTTGCATTTGTAAACCTCTGCTTGTTAGAAAATTTTCTTAATGGTCAATTTATATTCGCCGTCGGGCGCTACTACTTTGACTACGTCCTTTTCTTTGTGCTTCAAAAGCGCCTTACCGACGGGGGATTCGTTGGAGATTTTGTTCGCCATAGGGTCCGCTTCCATCGAGCCAGTGATTTCATACGTTTCTTCTTCGTCTAAATCTTCATCGTAAACGGTAACCTTCGAGCCGATGTGCACGAACGACGTATCGTCGCTTACCTTGATGATGACTGCGTTTTTAATTTTGTAATCCAGCTCCGCAATTTCGCCTTCGTTTGCCGCTTGTTCGTTGCGCGCCGCGTCATATTCCGCATTTTCGGAAAGATCGCCGTGGCTTCTGGCTTCGGAAATGCGTTCTACGATTTCCTGCCGTTTTACCGTTTGCAGGTATTTCAAGCGTTCTACCGCTTCGTCATAGCCTTTTTGGGTCATTTCAAACTGTTGTTCCGACATAAATTCCTCCTGTTCCGCCACTTTAATTTTGTCGGGTTTTTGACGCGTTTTTGTTTTCGGAACGAACCCATTTTACCGAAAATTACGCGAAAAAAACCGTCCACCTGCGGAACGTTAAAAATACAACCGTGACTTTTTGTTACACAAAAGCCACGGCATTTATCTTTCATTACGCTCATTATAGCCTATTTTTAGGCGTTTGTCAATCAGTTTTGAAGCTTTTAAGGATAATTTCGCTTCTTTTCACCTTTTCTTTACGGTATTTTCACGCAAGCGCGCGCTTTCTACAAAACTCGACGGTTTTATTTTTTTGCCGATAAAAACGTGGACATTCTATCAAATGCTTCGGAAAGGGCGTTTATGCTGGTCGCGTACGAAATGCGCACGTTGTTTTCGCCAAATTTTCCAAACGCGTTGCCGGGAACAACCGCTACCTTTTGTGCGGAAAGCAATCCGTTGGCAAACGCTTCGCCGTTCATCCCCGTCGATTTCACGGACGGAAACGCGTAAAACGCACCGCGCGGTTCAAAACAGTCCAAGCCGATTTCCCGCAAGGAATGCAACACGAATTTGCGGCGTTTATCGTAGGAATCCCGCATTTCCGCCACCGTAGCAAACCCGTCCGAAAAGCCGTCCTTTAAGGCTTCAATTGCCGCGTATTGCGACATCGTCGGCGCGCACATAATGCCGAATTGATGAATTTTGAACATCGCTTCATCGATTTCCGCAGGCGCGCAAACGTAGCCCATACGCCAGCCTGTCATCGCAAACGCCTTTGAAAAACCGCTGACGTATACGGTGCGCTCCTTCATACCGGGCAAGGCCGCGATGGTTGCGTGTTTTTGACCGTAGGTCAATTCCGCATAAATCTCGTCGGAAATAACAAGCAGGTCGTGACGGATAATCACGTCGGCAATCGCTTGCAGCTCGTCCTTGGTCATAATCGCACCCGTGGGGTTGTTGGGATAGGTAAGAATAATCGCCTTGGTGCGGGGCGTAATCGCTTTTTCTAAGTATTCGGGCTTTAAAATGAAATTGTCTTCCTCACGGCATTCCACGTGTACGGGCGTACCGTCCGCCATTGCAACCAACGGAGAATAAGATACGTACGCAGGGTCGGGAATCAATACTTCGTCGCCTTGCTCTACACACGCACGGAGTGCAAGGTCTATCCCTTCGCTGCCGCCGATGGTGACAAGGATATGGTTGGGGTCGTAACGCAACGCAAACCGTTCTTCTAAATAGCGGGAAATGAGTTCGCGGAGCGCGGGAATTCCGCGATTGCCCGTGTACTGCGTATATCCGCGCTGCAACGACGTGATGGCAGCCGAACGAACTTTCCAGGGCGTGACAAAATCAGGCTCGCCCACGCCAAGAGAGATCGCGCCTTCGGTGCTGGATACGATATCGAAGAATTTTCGTATACCGCTCGGTTGAATGAGTTTTGCTTTTTTATTTACAAAATCACGCATAATCGTGGTCCTTTTTTATAAAATGGGCGTACCAGGTACGCGTTGAATTAAAAATAGTGGAGATGTGAGCAGTTCAAGGCATTGCGCGCACGTTTGTCAAACGTTTTGGGTAATCCCGCCCGTCCATACAGTTCCCACGATACATTAAAGAACGGACGGTGGGTAGTAAGACTGGGTCAAGGCTCAGCCTTGAAAACGGCGGAGATGCGAGCAAGACAAGGCGCGGGAGCAATTTTTGACGGGAGCGTACTTAAACGTACGTGACCGAGAAAATGCGGACCGCAACGTAGAAATGCGACGCATATACGTCGTTTTAAACGATGATTTGGCGATAATCCGCCCCTTCTTTCTCCGTCAAAACCCCTTCGATTTTGTATTTCTTTAAGATGAAATGGGTGGCGGTGGAAATTACGCCGTCGAAGGTAGAGATACGCTCGGAAACAAAACGCGCAACCTGCTGTAAGGTCTTGTCTTCGATGAACACGGCAAGGTCGTATGCGCCGCTCATAAGATATACCGCTTTTACCTCGGGGAAGGAGGCGATTTGCTTGGCGATGCCGTCGAAGCCTTCCTTTTTCTTGGGGCTTACCTTGACTTCGATCAACGCTTCCACAAGCGCCGTTTCCGCCTTTTCGCTGTTGATGATGGCGGTGTATTTTACAAGCAGTCCGCTCTTTTCCAGCTCCGCGATACACGCTTTTACTTGCGCTTCTTCTACGGAAAGCATCGCCGCAATTTTCTTATGCGAAACGCGCGCGTCTTCCGTTAAAATGTTTAAAATATCCCGTTCCAAAGCCGTCATAATAGTATTGCTCCTTGGTTTGTTTTCTTTTTAAAAGAGATTTTCAATGAACAGATAATCATAGCCTAAGCTTTCCACAAAATCCCGCGTGGGGAATTTCACGTGGTTGAACTTGGCAAAATTAAAAATATGTGTTTTTGTCAATACGGGAGTGGGAATATCCAGCTCGTGACAAATGTCGATAAGGTAGTCTAAGAAATGCGAATAGGTAAGCTGTTCGGCGTTTTCATACACGAACTGCTTTTGGATTTTTCCGTTCGTCATCAGTTTTGCCCAAATCCGCATTTATTTATCTCCTTGGTATTTTTCCGTGTCGGATTACGTATTATTATACACGCTTTACGGAAAAAAGTAAACCGTTTCCGCTGTGTTTTTTAAGTTTTTCGGGGTTTTACGCATACCTGCGCTTGCAAGCGAATAGGATATGGTAGTTTGAGTAAAAACACGATCGCGTTTTTGATAAAAATAGACAAAAACTTGCAAATATTCCGAAATTATTACAAAACTCTGACCCGTACAATAATGGAGCTGATGCTATGCGCTTGCAACCTACCTTCAAAAACCGATTCTCCCGTCTTTTTGTGGCAATCGCCTGCCTTGTTTGCCTGCTTTTCGGTGTGGGCTGTTGCTTGATATACTGCGTTCGCACGGGCGTGGAAAACGCGGAAACGGTGGGAGCAGGTACGAGTTCAAGGCGTTCTTTGCCTATTTATAGCGTGGAAACGGACGAAAAAAAGGTGGCGATCAGCTTCGATTGCGCTTGGGGTGTGGAGCACACCGACAAGCTGCTGGAATATATGGAAAAGAACGACGTAAAATGCACCTTTTTCGCCGTACAGTTTTGGGTGGAAAAGTATCCTGAATACGTACGAAAAATTATAGACGCGGGACACGAAATGGGTACGCACAGCCGCACGCATCCGTATATGAGCAAGCTTTCCAAGGCGCAAATTGTGGACGAACTGACAACTTCGTCGCAGGCTATCGAAGAAATTACGGGCAAAAAAGTGACGTTATTCCGTCCGCCGTACGGGGATTATAACAATCAGTTGATTGACACCTGCAATGAAATGGGGTTATACCCCATTCAATGGGACGTGGATTCGTTGGATTGGAAAAATTTATCGGCGCAGGAGATTGCCTTGCGAATTGTCAACGGCGCGAAGAACGGGTCTATTATTCTTTGCCATAACAACGGTTTGCACACCGCCGAAGCGTTGCCGATGATTTTTGCAACGTTGAAAAATCGCGGGTTTACGTTTGTGCCGATTTCCGAGCTGATTTATAAAGAGAATTATTATATGGACGTAAACGGACGCCAACACAAACTTGAAGTTTGACACAGACTTACTACCTACCGCACGTTCTTTAAATTGTCGTGTGGGCTGTGTGGGCAGGCGGTTTTAAACAGGGTTTTTAATAGTGGCTGAGCCTTGACCAGCTTGAAGCTGGACACAGTCTTACTACCCACCGCACGTTCTTTAAATTGTCGTGTGGGCTGTGTGGGCGAGCGATGTTAAATAAGGATTTTTAGCCACCGCGCAAGCACACGGCTCTCAGCCCAAATTTCAATCCGTTTAAAATATATAAATATATTTTATTACATATTACTTTGGAGGTATTTTTATGAACTACGTCACAGAAAAAAACAACAAGGTCTACGTTATGGGGGAAATCGTCAGCGACGCTACCTTTTCCCACGAAGTGTACGGGGAAGGATTTTACGAATTCTTTGTCCGCGTAATGCGGTTGTCCGGTCAAGCGGATATCCTTCCCGTTACGTTGTCCGAACGCTTAATTCAAGGCGCGATGCTCGCCAAGGGCAAAACCATTTGCGCGCTCGGGCAATTCCGCAGTTATAATAAGCTGGAAAACGGAAAATCTCGTTTGATGCTCACCGTGTTCGTGCGTGAGCTTCTTGCCGAGCTCCCCGAAAAAAATCCCAACACCATTCTTTTAAGCGGATATATTTGCAAGCCGCCCGTGTACCGCACCACGCCTTTTAACCGCGAAATTGCCGACGTGCTCGTTGCCGTCAATCGCGCCTATAATAAATCGGACTATATCCCCTGCATTGCTTGGGGTAGAAACGCGCGCTTTGTGAAAAACCTTGCCGTGGGCGATAAAATTGCCATTTCCGGGCGTATTCAAAGCCGCGAATATCAAAAGAAATTTTCAGAAACGGACGTGCGCACGATGACCGCTTACGAGGTTTCCGTATCCAAGCTTGCCGCGTTCGATTCGGCGGAAGATTTTGATATTGACAGCGAGTTCAACTTGTATTCCCTGCAAAACAAAACCGAGCCCCTGCCCGCGACCGCGGAATATTAAATTTGCTCATATCCTTGAAATGAAAAAGCGCAGATTTCCAAGTCTGCGCCTTTTTTGTTGCGTAACGCTATCAATTTTCCTATTATTCCGTTGCTTTTTTACGCAGCCCCAACGCCACGATACTCCATAAGAAAGAAATCACCGTAAACACCATTACGGATATGTAAACGATTAACGTCAATTTATCGTGCAACGTAGCGCCCGCTATAAATACCGTCAACAAAAATAAAATGGGCATCGAGATCAATTCCGCAATCATACTCGTCACCGTGAAGCCGACGCTCTTATATTTTTTCGTCACGAGATTGCCGATTGCCGCAATAAACAACAAAAGCGCAGGCACGGCAAGGCTTAACGTAAAAATCAATACGTACACCATCAGAATTGCAGGACCAAGACCGTTCAAATTCAGTTGCCCATTCGGCGTAGGCTCGGCTTGCAGTTTATCTACCGCGCGCTGAATCGCATCCTGTCCGTATGCAAAAAAGAAAATCACCAGCGCAGCGAATAGGATAAGTAAAAATAAGGAATTAAATCCCTTCCCTCGTATTAAATTCTTTTTCTTCATTCGCAAAATCTCCTTTTCGGGGTTTGTATATTGATTATAACATAAAATTCCCATTTTGGCAATACCCTTATTAAAAATTTTTTGCTTCCAAAAAACGGCGTCTTGACAACCACGAAAAAATTTGCTATACTAACGGCGAAAAATCACTTCGCGCTCGACTTTTATTTCTTTTCGCACCGACGTAACGCACGCCACGGTCAAAAAGCAAGGGGCGCAATATAGGTATGCTATGCCCATTTCCAAAACGGATTTTGTCCGCGGATTACAATGCGAAAAAATGCTGTGGTTGGACGCGCACGCGCCCGACCTAAAAATCATTCCGCCCGAAGTGCAGGCGCGGCTGGACGCAGGCAACGAGTTTGGAGATAAAGCGATGGGCATTTTCGGTCCGTTCACGGAAACGACAACCCTGCGCGACAACGGCAGACTGCATTATGCTGCAATGATAGAAAAAACCGCGGCGCTTTTGCGCGACGGCGAACAGGTGATTTGCGAAGCTTCCTTTACCTGGTACGGGAATTTTTGCGCAGCGGATATTTTACGAAAAACGGAAAAGGGCTACGCGCTGTACGAAGTAAAAAACACTTGGCGCGTCCGCGAAGAATTTGTAATCGATTTAGGCTTTCAACGCTTACTCTTACGAAAGTGCGGCGTGCCCATCACGGGCTGTTATCTTGTATTGCGCGGCGACGAAGTACAAGGGGCTTGTCCCGAAGCGCTTCCGCCTGATTTTTGCGGAGAAACCGTAGAAAGGCTGGAACACGGTGGGTTCTGTTACCGTATCGTAGACGTCGGTAAGGCGGCGCGCGAAAAGGAACGCATCGCAAGCGATCGCATTTTTGAGCTGGGCAAACTCAAACGCAAGGACGCGTGTATGCCCCAAATTGCGATGGGCGCACATTGCGAAAAGCCATATCGTTGTTGGTATTACGAGTATTGCAGCCACGCTTGCGCAAAGCTTGCCGCCCCCAACCCGTTCCCTAACGAATAAATCATACTCGTTTTTTAAAGTAAAGCCCTATGGGCTTTCTTTTTTTGTTCTAAACGGCGGTTTTCGCGCATAAGATAAAGCAAAAGCAAAGTGTAAGGAGATAGGCTATGAACCAAGAAATCGAATATGCGGAAATGCTGGAAATTCCCGTTTCCACCGTCAACGTTGTCCGTAAAAAACGCCGCAAAAAGGCGGAACCACCCGTACAAAACGCGCCGATTGTGCAACCCGCGCAGGCTTATGCGCAGGCTCTGCCCGTATCGCCGCAGCCCCCTGCGCCACCCGTTTTAGAGCCGCCCTTAAAGGACACCGTCATCGCGCAGGTCAACGACCGCTTAGGCGAAGAAGCGCCGCCTACGGAATTGTCCGCGGCAACGGACGCGCAAGCCAAAAACGAAGCGGAACCAGAGGGCGCGGTACGCTTTGATCCCATTCCCGAACGCATCGACACCGTACGCCTTTACGCCGCGGATGAAATGCGGGATTTTCGCCGCAACGGCTTGCAGCCAGACGATTTTGAAATACAGGACAAAAAAGAAAATGACCGTACCGTGTACGCGTTGAACCGTGATAACACCCCTAAGGCGGTGCGGATTGCGCTCGGCGTAGAGTTTATCGCCGCGTGCGTGCTTTGCGGTTCTATTTTCTTCACCAACGTGTTTATGCCGGGCAGCGCTATCAATACGTTTTTCCGCGGCATCACGGAAACAAAAGCCACGACGAACGCCAACAACCGCGTGTATTCGGATTTTGAGCTTTCTTCTATCGTCAGCGATTTTTCCGACGTTACGCTTACCCTTTCGGATGCGGGCGTTTTGTCCTTTACCGACGAATGCTGCGTCTATCCCGCCGCAGATGGCACGGTGGCGGAAGTCACCAAAGCCGCCGACGGACAATATACGATGAAAATTCGTTATTCCAACACCTTTTCAGGGGTATTCCACGGTCTTGACCAAGTTTTCTACCAAGTGGGCGATAAGGTAAAAAGCAACGTGCCCGTGGCGTATTCGGACGGCGAATCGGAAGTGCAGGTAACGATGTATTCCAGCGGCGAGCTGCTTAACTGCTTCCGTTT
>JAZSGC010000078.1:0-4363 GCA_045532525.1 Candidatus Scatosoma sp. | reverse complement strand
GCAATGCCCGTTACAAGAAATACCGACAGCGTAGAATAGGTTAAAGGCAATACGATATACCAAAATTCCTTAAAACCGCTTGCGCCGTCCAGCTTGCCCGCTTCGATAACTTCGGGAGAAATATCGAACATTTTATTTGCGTACATAAGCACGGACGTACCAAAGCCCACGTACAAATTATAAACAAGTATCCATAAAAACTGGTTCTTGTCGAATTTCAGCGTGCTTGCACCGTTTAAAAGCTCGGGCGAAACTTCGTTCAAAATCGTTTTAAAGGTCAACGCGAACGCCGCCGCAGGGACAATAGACGGAATAAACAAGAAAATTCTAAACGCCGCCGCCCCTGGCAATTTTTTAAAAATATAATACGAGAACAGCAACGCCAACGGGATGCTGACAAGCAAGGTAAAGCCGTAATAAATCAGCGACATCTTGCTCGTTTGCAGTAAATCCCTTAAATAAGACGAGTTGGTAAACCATTCCGTGATTTTTGTAAAGGTAAAATGCCAAACCTGCTCGCCGCTTGTCAGCGTTTCGCGGTGCATAAACGCGTAGCCGAAAGATTTAAAATTTACGACTATGTAAAAGAGCACGAATTGCACGAGGGGAAAAAACATAAGCGCGGCGTAAAAGATATTGCTTTTGAGCTGCAGCTTATTATTTTTCTTGGCAGGTTTTTCAATTTTTGCTTCGTTCATCATAAACAATCCTTGATTGAAATTTTTTTAAGTGATTATTTGGATTTCTTCCAAACCGTCAGTTCTTTGAAATAATCGTACATACCGTTGAAATACTTCGTTAAAGACCCATTGACTTCCAAATATTCGGTGTAATAGGTAGAATACGCGGTGGATTTATACAAGGGGCTGCCTGCGCCGGTGTTGTCGATTTCCTTAAACACGCTTTGGTTGTCCGCATACAACAAGTTATTGTCAAACGGGAATACGATTTTCGTCTTTTCATTTTTGTACGCGTCGTAGAAAGTCTTCCCATAGTAAGACAAAGCGTCGTATTGCGGCTTCGTCAAATCGTATTTCAATGCCTTGGTACAGCCCGTAATTTGCGTAAATTTCGCAAGCTGTTCGTCGCTGTTGGCAAATTGAATGAAATCGATGGCGTACTTGTATTCCCAGCTATTCTTATCCAATCCGTTTTTCATCAAAAGCAAGGGATACATAATATCGTAAACCGCATTTTCTCCCCCTACCAAATCCGCACTTTGCTTAGGCAACGGCATCCAGCCCACCGTTCTATTTTGCTTGGAATACTGCGCGCCGTATTTCGACATTGCCTTAAAGGTTTTGCTTGCTTCCATCTGCCACCAGCTGCCGTCTAAAAGCATCGCGTATCTACCGCCGTCTTCCATACCCTCCAAGAAATCTTCCTGCGCCTTCTTATGTCCATAATTGCCATCGTAAATGGTATCTTTATCTTTAAAAAGTTCCTGAATATACGATTTTTTAAACAGCGTGTTATAGAAGTCCATCGCGTAGAATTTGCCCGCCTGACGCGCAAGCTCCGCGCCGTTCGTGCCGTCGATTTTCGTGGTTTTAGCATCAGGAACGAACTCACCGTTGACCGCCGTACCGAGATTGGTCGCCTCGCCGTCAAAGGTGAAATTCAAACGGGTTTGCTCATAACCGTTATAGTCCGTCGCTAAGGCGTTGATAAAGTGGGTCAAATACGCGTTTCTATGCTGACCGGACCAAAGCAGGGGCTCGTCCTTCCCACCGTATTGCGCAATGTAATCGCAAAGCCAGAAAAATTCTTGATACGTCGTAGGCAAGCCGTCGTCGCTCGTACCTTCTTCGCCGTCGGGTCCAGCCGTCTTCGGCCACTTCTTCGCAACCCCTTCCGCACCCAAAAACATCGTGTCCACGCCTGCTGTCGGGTCGTAGCCCTGTACGAAGTAATATCCCTTTTCATCAAACAGACCTACGTCGTAAATAATACCAAAGCTGGTGAAATAATGGGGATATGCATAGTAATGGGTTTCTCCATCTTCCTGACGTGCGAAATAAGATTTTTGATCGTCAAACATCTTGCTTTCCAGCGTTTTGCCGTCATAGGGGTTGACGGTGGTAACCGCGTCGGTAATATCGCCTATGTACTTTCCTGCAAGCAACTGGTAATAGTCCTGCTGTTCCAAGAAATACAGCACCTTGTTGTCGCTTAAAATCTGCGTTCCGGAAACGTCCGATTTAATGGCGGTAGGTACGATATGAATACCTTTTTTATCGCCGATAACGTCGTTTTCCTTTTCTTTTTCATAATCGGCAATCAGCGAAGTGAACCATTCTTTACCGAAACCGCTGGTAAAGCTGTAAACGTAAAGCCACGCCTTATTCTTGTTCGAATCGTCCTTTTTGCCGCAAGCCGTAACGGAAAACGCAGCGGCAGCCGCCATCGCACAAGAAAAAATTTGTTTGGTGATCTTTTTCATAATATCCTCCAAGTTTATCATTTTTACCCTTTTATTTTATCACACCTGCTTTTACGCGCGCAACGGGTAATTTTTACCACCTTGTATGGTTTTTTTACGTTAAAAACCCCCAAAGGGGGTTCTTTTCGTCCTCCTTTGGGGGTCAGTTTCCAAATATGGAAAAGTTTACTTGTGCCGCTTTTGTTTTAGGTGTTGCGGTATTCGCTAGGCGTGCAGCCATATTTATTTTTAAATCGTTCGTAAAAGGTGTTTCTATCCGAAAAACCGCATTCTTCAATGATGCGCTCAATCGCGTAATCGGTGTTCTTTAACAGCTCGCAGCAATGCTTCAAACGAACGTCCATAATGTAGTCCGTAAAGCTCATATTAAAGGTTTTTTTGAATAGTCTACTAAAATACGCAGGGTTATAAAAACATCTTTGCGATAAATCGCTAAGGGAAATTCTTTCGTTGAAATGCTCGGTGATATAGTCGAGTATATCCTGCGGAATAGACAGGTCCTTATCGTTATCCTTGACGAAAATTTTGCGGAAAACCTTGCACAAAATCACGTTGATATACGAATCTAAAATCAAAGATTTTCCCAGCTCGTTTTTTGAAAGCTCCGTTTCAATATTTCTAAACAAGCTTAGCATATCGTCGCGCTCGCTGTAATCAAACGAAACCAACGGGCTCTTGTCGTTTAATTCGTGCTGAATTTTTTCAAAGGACGTCAACGCCAACATATAAAACAGGTTGTTGTCCTTGATCATATTTTCGGTGAAATAATCCACGCGGATCATCAAATTGTAAGCAATCAATTTATCGTCCACATGAAAGGCGTGCGTACAACCGTAATTCACAAAGAGCAGGTCGCCCGCTTTTACGTCGAATTCTTCATCGTTCACGCATTGTCTACCTGAACCTTCGATAACGTAAACGATTTCTACGAAATCGTGATTATGAATTTCTTCGCTGCGATAATCGCAAATTTTTTTTATTGCGACCATTGCGTCGGCGTCAAATTCTTCTTCCGCTCTATAATGCAACAATTTTCCCCACCCCCTTATGATATTTCACACTTATATTTTATCAAAAAACGCACCCAAATTGCAATAGGAAATTTTTACCTGATATTCAAAAAAAATATGGATTTTTGACGTTTTCTATGTATGCCACTCCATTATAACATAGTTTTATAAAAATTTCAACCCCGCCTTGAAATCTTCTTGTAAACCGTACCGTTACAGCCATCCTAGCGAAATGCAAATGAAATACCTATCGCTTTATTTTTTCGATCCACATAGGATATAACGAAAAGAGAAATATAGCAGGCAGGTACGCGTTGAAATGAAAATGCGCATACCAGGTACGCGTTGATTTTTTATATAAAAAAGAAATTTACGCGGAAAACGGCTGTTTTATCTTCCCTCATACGTTAAATCAACGGCCAAAAAAAATAATAGGCGCTGAAAGCCTTAACATTAAGAGCTTCAACGCCTTTTTTACAAAACAAATTTAAGATGAGAGATTTTTATTACTTCCTTACAAATGATTGATGCCTAACCCGCCGCGAATTTCTTTCATATACGCTAAATCGGCTTCTTCTACGTCCTTCATTTGCTTCAACTGTTTGATTGCCTTTGGACGGGTAAATAGTACCTGTACCCAACGGACAACGTGAAAAATCGGTAACAGCCAAATATACTTTTTCAAGATAGGATAAGAAAACTTCATTTGCTCCGTCGGTAAAAAAATTTTTTGCCAAATCGACTTTTTGCGCGCCTTTTCATCTCCTGCTTCGCTTGCATGAGCCGCAACGTCCGACGCCGATTTTAACTCCGAATGCGAAAATAAGGAAGATTCCAAAATATGCTTTGCAAGCTTTTGCGTAAACTCGTTCGCCACCGCGTCTTCAAAGAAATAGGCGGACACCTTTTC
>JAZSGC010000039.1:0-19994 GCA_045532525.1 Candidatus Scatosoma sp. | reverse complement strand
CACCTATTGACATCGAATGTATCGGCTTAATTCCGCAAGTATATCCCGTCCAAGAAAAACAAGTAAAACTGGACGATGCATTAGATCAAAAGATATATGATGCTTGCGTTAATACCTTGAAATTGTGTATGATGGAGCATTACGTGGATACGCCGTGGAGAGAGCAATGCTTGTACGTGTACGATTCGCGTAATCAAGCGCTTTGCGGATATAAAGTCTTTGAAGATGGAAATGCGAAATATGTTCGTGCGAACTTAAAGCTCATTAGTCAAGATAGGCGTGATGATGGATTGCTTGCGATTTGTTATCCCTGCGGTATGGATTTGACGATACCTTCCTTTTCGCTTTATTACTTTATGCAGGTCAACGAATATCTAAAACATACGGGAGATATTACGCTTGCCCAAGAAGTTTACGACAAATTGATTTCTGTATTGAAGGTGTTTATAGAAAACCGAAAAGACGGCTTGGTATTGAAATTTACGGGAGTAAACCATTGGAATTTTTACGATTGGTCGTCCTATTTAGAGAGCGCTTTGGGTAAAAAAGAAGAAGCTGTTCCCGACTTAATGATCAACGTATTGTTCATTCTCGCGCTTAAAAATTTGAAAGAGATAGACGAAAAATTGGGCAAATCGTTTGCGTATGAAGGTTTGTTGCAGGAGAGTATGCGCGCCACGCAACAAGCATTTTACAATCAGGAAACGGGCGTATATTCAATCACGGCAGGCGGTAACGAATATACCGCTTTGGGGAATGCTTTGGTGATTTTGGCAGGCTTGACTTCACAAGCTGAAAGCGAAAATATTTGTAAGAAGATTATAAATGGCGAGCTTGCGGATTGTTCGTTAAGTATGAAAATTTTTAAATACGATGCGTTGCTTGCTACGGATAAAGAGAAGTATCAAGCGTGGGTATTGAATGAAATTCGCAAGGAATACGGTAAGATGATAGAGCAGGGCAATACCGTATGGGAAACGATAGACGGGGCGAATGCGTTTGGAAATGCTGGAAGTCTATGCCACGGTTGGAGCGCGATTCCCGTTTATTATTACCGAAAATGGGAGAGAGAATAAAAAGACTGAATTATGATAGATATTTTTAACGGTAGTCTTTTTGCTTGTATTAGCCGTTCATTTGTTGATGTTTGCGATAGTGAGACTCTTGTTTTGCAAATGGCAAGAAAAGGATAAAGTCAAGCTGGTAAAATATTTGAGTGTGTTTTCAAATTGCGTTTTTATGGGGGTGCCGTTTTTACAATCGTTATTTTCAGACAACGCAGCGCAAGCAGAATTGATTATTTATTGCGCCGTCGTTTTAGCGGTATTAACGTTTTAAATTGGACGTTTGGCGTATACATTATAACGGGCGATAAAAAGCAGATTTCCTCAAAAAAGTATTATTAAACCCCATTATTATTGCTGTAATAATCAGTTTGGTTCTTTTCTTTGCTTTGTAAAAGCCGTTTGTAGAATTCGCGGCGGTGGGTACGATGCCTTATAAGATATTAAGCAAGCTGATGAACAGTTTAAATTTCTTATCTAATATCGTAACGCGGCTTTCGATGTTTGTTATTGGGATTCGGTTTGCGTAGTGTTGTCTACGGTGGGTTCTATCCTTACGCTACCGTTATTATGTTTATTAATGAATACAGTCTTGGGTATTATAATAAAGCAACTCCAATATATGAAAATGCTATCAATAGCGGTAGTTTAGGATTTAAGTATGAAGAAGATGAAATGGGATAAAAACTTGTTGACTTTTAATACGGAATGTGATACAATAAAAATGTAGCTTTTGGCTACATAATCGGGCAAGTCAGAGTTGGCGGGTCGTAACCGTGTGGCTTGCTCGTTTTTTATTGCGAAATTAAGTGGCAACGAACAATTACCCTACGCTTATTTTTTTGTTTTAAACGGAAAATGTGCCACCCAGGTACGCGTTGAATGCAAACATACAAACAAAAACGCTCTTTGCGAAATTTGCAAAGAGCGTTCTGTTTTACAATATTATTTTTCGGGTTTATAACAATTACAAGCCGTGCCGTCGGGTAAAAATCCCGTATCCGAACAGCGTTTACAGCTAAATTGCGGCAAGAGCTGCATTTCGTCAATGCCCAAGCCCGACAAAATTTGTTTGCGCTCGGAAAGCAAGGATTTTTTTTGCGCTTTCAAGGCGGGCAGCTTGGCGGGTTCAAACACCTCGGCTTTTGCCAGCGCGATTTCCATTTTAGAAAGTTCCGCGGCAATCGTCTTAAACCGTTCGTTTCCGTTGGCTTTTGCAAGAAATTTTTCCGCGCGGCTTTGCGCCTTTTCGCGGAGCAATGCATAAAAGCGTTCTCTCTCCGCTTTTGCGTTTGCCGCTTCCACGGTGGGATTGACAAACCCGCGGGTTGTCGCATTGCTTTGCGCGTTGGTTGTGGGCGGGACGGGAATGGCTTCGGGCGTGTAGACTTCCGTTTGCTTCCAGTTGGACAAGATTTTGTTCATATACGGAATGGGATTCGAGCCGCTTGCACTCCGTTGCGCCGCTTCCAAAATCATCCTTTCGTCGAAGCCCCAAGATTTCCAAGTGCGGACAAGCTCCAAGTTGGCTTCGCTTCTACGCAAACCGCCGCAAATGTTTTGGATTTTGGTGAAAAGTTTAAGCTCGTCGTTCTTTTCTTTCAAAAACGCTTTTACGCCGTCCGCGGAAACCACGCCGTTTTTGAACAGAGCGGAGACCGTTTCGTGCATACATTCAAAGTTGCCGCGTTCCGTTTTTAAGCAATACAGCGCAATATCCAAAAGCGAGCATTCTTCAAAGCCGTACGAATACCATTTTTCGGTGTATTCGTCGATGTAAGCGGCGGGGTTTTGTATTTTTACGCCCAGCTTTCTGCCCAAACGGAAGGTAAGATTTGCCAGCAGTTCTCTATCCTGTAAGTAGCTTTCAATTTCCTTGGCGTCCGTTTTGCCTTTTGCGTGCAGCTCGTCCAAGGTGAAATCCAAGGAAGTCATACTGCCCCGTTTTTGCTTTTTCGCCGCCGCTAACACACCATCGCGCGAAAAGCCGAATTTTTCCGTCCACTTGGCATACAGCGCGTAATCCGTTTCGTCGGGAGTGCGCGCGGAAAGGGAGAGCGCGGCGTATACGGCAAGCAGGTCGCTTTCGTGCGCGTTATAGCTGCTGAGCTCATTTTCTACTTGTTCGTAGGTGAAACAGCCGTTGCGGATAAGCTTTTTCGCCTTATTGAAGATGTACGAAGGGGAAACGGCTTCGCCCTGCTTATGAATACAGTATTCCGCTACGAGCAAAAAGGCTTGCGGCTGCATTTCGTTTTCTTCCAAGAAACGCATATATTTGATATAGTCGCCATAGTTAATAACCTTGCCCACCTTTTGCATTTTGCGTTGCAGCTCTTTATTGAAATCCCCATAGCGTTCGTACCGTGCCTTTTTGGGCTTTCCTGCGGCGGAGCGCACGGGTAAATATTGCACGGCAAAGGGGGCTTTGGATACGATTTCCACAAGGTCGTAATCTTCCCAAAACGCGTAGGCTTCGATGATTTTTTCTTCCGTGGTTTTCAATATCTCCGCCATCGCGCGTACGCTGAACTCCGTTTCGGTGTTTTGGCAAAGCAGCAAACCGTAAAGATATACCTGCACGGCAAAGCCGTCCGCTTCGGGCAGGTACTTGGTAATAAATTTATTTTCGATAACGGTATATGCGTTATCTACGTCTTTTGAAAAGGTGCAAAAAGCCATACAAGCTCCCCTTATATAAATTGCGTAATTTGCCTTGCCGCGCGCCCTTGAAAAAGGCGTTGCGCATAGACGAAACTGCGGACGCGACTGTGAAAAATCGGCGTTTTCTTTCGTTCCCTTTCTTTAAAGAAAGGGGGAAAATGTCTTTTTCGACGAAAAATTAAGTGAAAACGGCGTGGAAAATAGGAAAAATTTCGTACTTTCTTTTTTTCTTTTCTTGCTTTCTTTGGAAAAGTAGTGTATAATAAAATAGCGTTAGTATTTTCTACTTTTTTCGGAAAGTAGGTATATTATACAGTTTTTCAGAAACAAAAGCAAGACCTTTTGCCCTTATTTTTATAAAAAAACGAAAAACGCGAAAAGAAAAAAGTTGTTTATTAGGGCGCGAAGAAAAAAGTGCGCACTATAAAATTTTTCTTGCAGTAAATAAAAAATAACATCGGACGGATAGATATGGCGGACGGAAGAAGCATCGTAAGCGCGGTGGGCTTATTTAAAAAATTTAATACGAATACGCCGCTGGAAGCGTTGGAATGGGACGTAGTAGAAAAGGACGGCGTACGCATAAGCTCCGTGGCATATAACGGGCACGTGGTGGAAGACGGCTGCGTGCGGATTGCCGCGCGGTTCGTGCGCCCTGTCGGCGAAGGGAAAAAGCCCGTCGTTTTATTCCTGCCCGATACGGAACAGGAAGTGGACGAAGCGCTGTTCGCGTTCTTTACCAAACGCGGCTATGCGGTGCTTGTACCCGATTATAGGGGCTTTGCCGACGGCGAAAGCATACAAGCGCATCGCACCATCTATCCCGGCTCGCTTGACCACGGCAATTATACCAACGCGCGCGGACTGAACGATTTAAAAGATTTAGACGCCGAAGATACGACTTGGTTCGAGTGGACGTACGTCGCGCTCTTTTCCGTGGAGTATCTCAAACAGCGGCAAGACGTAGGGGAAATCGGCGTAGTTGGCGTGCGCGGCGGCGGGGATTTGGCTTGGCGTGTGATGCTTTGTTCGGACGTGAAATGCGGCGTGCCTATCAATGCGGCGGGCTGGCATTCTTTCCAAAACATCGCCAAATTTAGCGATGATACCAAACGCAATTTAAGCGACGATAGACGCCGCTATATCGCTGCGTGCGAAGCGCAATCCTACGCGCCGTACGTAAAATGTCCCGTGCTGATGCTTTGTTCGCTTCGGGATAAGAGCTTTGATTGCGACAGAGCCTACGATACTTATGCGCGCATCGGGAATAAGGAAGAAAACGGACTGGCGTATTCGCCGTTCAGCGGGGATTGTATCGGCCCGAACGGCTTGACCGACTTGCATTTATTCTTGGAGAAAAATCTCAAAGGCAGACAAATTTATTTGCCCGATTCCTTGAATATCAAAATGCAAGAAAAGAACGGCGGCTTGGAAATTTGCGTGGAGAGCGACAAGGAAGGCTTGCTGGAAGAAGCGGGCATTTTCTATGCGGAAGCGGACGTAAAAACCAAAGCTGTTTACCGCGACTGGCGTTGCGTGCACAAGGTAGAAGGAATGCAGGTGCAGGACGGGCAGTTTTCCTACGTAATTAAACCGTATGCGGGTGCAAAAGCGGTATTTGCCTTTGCATATGCCAAGTACATTAACGGTTTCCGTATTATGTCTAAAATTACGGCGAAGCGGTTGGAAAACGCTAATGAACACGCCGTGCGCAATAGACGCTTATTTACGGGAAATGCGGCGGAAAGCTTCAGCGTTGCCAACCACAGTGCGGAAGCGGTCGGCGGTATCTTCTTGGAAAGGGAGATTATGCCCAGCCTTACGGTGGGGTATGCGGATATCGTAGGCGCGTACGCAAAGGGGGGTATTCGCACTTACCGTATCAGCGCGCCCGAATATTTGCCCGGCGAAAACGACTGGTTGCAGCTGGAAGGATATTCCGCGCAAACGCAAAGTCTGCGCGTCGTTGTAGAAGTGGGGGATATCCGCGAAGCGGAAGAATCGTACGTCTGCACCGTACCCATTAAAGGCGGCGGAAAATGGAAGCGTATTTTATTGCAGGCGGCGGATTTTAAAAGCGAAGTGACGGGCAAGCCCTTAAAGAGCTTTACGGTTGCAAACGCACTGGTCTTCGCTTGCGCGGGAGAAGAACAGGAATTTTCGATTACCAACGTGCTTTGGTTATAAATAGAGCAAGCGCGCAAGCATTTTCTTGCGCGGACAAGGCATAAACCAAGTATAGGATATATATTGTTAAAAGGAGTAAGGCGTGTACGGGTTGAACGAAAAGGTAACGATGAAAAAGCAGCATCCCTGCGGCGGCACGGAGTGGAAAATCGTGCGCGTAGGCGCAGATATTAAGCTGCAATGCGTTACTTGCGGAAAGTACGTCAATTTGACTCGTGACGAACTGAAAAAACGCGCAAAAATGCCGCGCGAAAGTGAGAAGAAGTTGTGAGTATGGAGAAAAATTTACGGGACAGCGAGTTATACGAAGATAAGTTCCGTTTTAAAGAAAGACAAACGAATATTCGCTTCTACGGCATTCTTTTGTTTATTTTAGCGGCGGTGATGGCGTTTCACGCCTACTGGACGATGACGTTCGGCGGCGTGACCGTTTCCGGCAGCTCTATGCGCAACACCCTGCAATCGGGCGAGCAGCTTTTAATGAAGCGGGTGGACGGTGAAGACGCGGAGCGCGGTCAGGTCATTGTGGTGTACGTGGGGGATTATCCCGAATTCCAAGTGGACGATACGGAATACCTTATTAAGCGACTGATTGCCGTTGGCGGCGACCACGTGAAATGCGAGGACGGACAAATCTATTTAAAATACGGCGGCGTGGGCGAATGGCAGCCCTTGTACGAGCCGTATGCCTATTACACGGATAGGAACGGCTATGATTTCGGCGAATACGTATTGCAAAAAGACGAAGTCTTTTTCCTTGGCGATAACCGCAACCACAGTCAAGATAGCCGCTATAAGGAAGGCGGCTCTCGGCTGGATTGCTTGTTTAAAGCGGACGATATTATCGGCGTCGTGCCGCAATGGGCAATCCATAATAAAGACATTTTGGAAAAATTGTTCTTTTGGAAAAAATAAAGGACAAAAAATATAAATTAAAAAACATAGGGGTTTGTTTAAATACCCCCGTAATAAGGAGAAAATTATGGCAATTCGAATTACATCCGACAGCACTTGCGACTTAGGGCATCTCGTTCAAGAACGGGACATCACGATTTTGCCCTTGGCGGTAAATCTTGGCGAAGACACTTTCCGCGACGGCGTAGATATCACGCCGCAGGATATTTTTGATTTTGTGGAAAGAACCAACGTGTTGCCCAAAACCGCTGCGCCCAGCATCGGTGACTATGAAGAATTTTTCGCACCATTCGTGAATAACGGCGACGAAGTGATTCATTTTAATATTTCGGCAAAGAGCTCTGGCTCGCACAATATGGCAAAGCAGGCGGCGGAAGGCTTTGGCGGTAAGGTGCGCGTTATCGATTCGATGGCGCTTTCCTCGGGGCAGGGCTTGTTGGTTTTGAAGGCGGCGGATATGCGTGACGCGGGCAAGAGCGCGGAAGAAATTGAAGAAATGCTGCTTGCGCTGCGCGAAAGAGTGAATACGTCGTTCATTCCCGACCGTTTGGATTACTTATACAAGGGCGGACGTTGCTCGAAAATGGAAATGTTCGGTGCGAACATTTTAAAAATTCACCCTTTAATTTATATGGAAGAAGGCAAGCTTGTTCCGGGTAAAAAATACCGCGGTAAAATGTCGTTTATCATCAAGCAATACATCGACGATTTAAAGCAGCTTTATCCTCAATACGAAAAGACGCGTTGCTTCGTTACCCATTCTTCCGCGGATGAAGAATTGGTGAAGGTGGCGATCGATAAGGTAAAAGAAACCTTTGAATTTGATGAAGTTATCGAAACGGTTGCAGGCTCTATCATTACCAGCCATTGCGGCAAGGGTACGCTTGGCGTTTTGTTCATTTACGAAAAATAATTTGTCGCCGCAATTAAAAAAGTGCAGGGCAAGTACGGATTGAAAAGGAATTTTTGATAATGATGGAAAAACTTGTTTCCGTTTATAACGACGCCGACTATTTGGCGGTGTATAAACAAAAGAGAAAACTTTGGGTAATTTTTTGTATAGCTACGTTGGCGTATTTGCTTTACTGCGTCGGGTGGCTGGTATATCATATTTCGTTGCCCTATAAAGACCCGATGCAAAATCTTGCAAAGGCAATGGTGTTTGTGGGTACGGCGTTGTACGTGATACTCATTTTTCCGTATATGACGATAAAATACAGTCGCGTCCGCCGATACTATAAGCTGATTACCTACCTTTCGCAGGGCTTAAAAAACGAGGAAAAGAACTACTTTTATTGTTTTGAAGAAAAAAGCTTGCAAAAGGATAACATCGACGTTGTCGGCTGTGTATTTGAAACGTGGAACAAAAAGAAATGCGAGTGGATGGATCGCGAAGCCTATTTCGACGTGGAAAAGCCTATGCCGAGCTTTGAAAGCGGGGATTACGTGCAGTATATCACCCAAAGCAACTTCATCGTACAGTATCGCATTTTACAAAAGCAAGCGCTTGAATTTGAAGAAGTAGAAGACGAAACCGTTCCTGCGCGTACGGACGAACAAGCACCGTCCGCACAGGATAAGCAAGAAGCGGAAACGGAAAGCGCGGAAGAAAAACCCGCGGAAGAAAAACCCATAGAAAAGCAAGCGGACGAAAAGTCTGAACAGGAAGAATAAAATTTTACGCAGATATAAGGATAGAGAAACACGCAGGAGAGAATTTATGAGAGCAGTGGTTACCGTAACGGGCAAGGACAAAAAAGGCATTATCGCTAAGGTGAGCGCATTCTTGGCGGAACGCGGCGTAAATATCGAAGATATTTCGCAAACGATTTTAAGCGAATATTTCGCGATGATTATGATTGTGGACGTCAGCGATTCCACGACGGAGCTTTCCTTGCTTGCGGAGGATTGCGCCGCACTTGGCAAACAAATCGGTATGTCTATTTACGTGCAGCACGAAGATATTTTCAACGCAATGCACAACGTGTAATCGGGTACGAAACGAAGGAGAAAGAGTATGTTCAGCAACAACGACGTTTTGGAAACGATTGCAATGGTGCAAGAAGAACACTTGGATATTCGTACGATTACGATGGGGCTTTCGCTGCTGAGTTGTATCCGTGACAGCGCGGAAGAAACGGCGCGGAAGGTGTATGATTTGGTATGCTCGAAAGCGGAAAATATTGTAAAAACCGCTTCCGATTTATCCAGAGAATACGGCATTCCCATTGTCAACAAGCGCGTGTCCGTCACGCCCGTCAGCTTGCTTTGCGCGGCGTTTCCCGAAAAAGCACCCTTAATCGGTAAGGCGCTCGACGACGCGGCGGCGACCTTGGGGATTGATTTCTTAGGCGGTTATTCCGCTTTGGTGCATAAGGCGACGGCGGATTACGAACGCAAATTTATTCGTACCATTCCCGAAGTTTTGGCAACGACCAAACGGCTTTGCGCTTCCGTCAACGTAGGCTCGACCAAGTCGGGCATCAATATGGAAGCGGTAAAAATGATGGGGGAAGCGTTTAAGGAAGCGGCTTTTCTCACCAAGGACGCGGACGGTATCGGCGCGGCGAAGCTGGTGGCGTTTTGTAATGCGGTGGAGGACAATCCCTTTATGGCGGGTGCGTTCCACGGTGTGGGGGAAGCGGACGTCGTCGTCAACGTCGGCGTTTCCGGCCCGGGCGTTGTCAAGCACGCGTTAGAGCAAATTCCCGAAGCCGATTTAACGGAAGCGGCGGAAATGATTAAGCGTACGGCGTTTAAAATTACGAGAGCGGGTCAGCTTGTGGCAAAACAAGCGGCAAAGCGTTTGAACGCGCAGTTCGGTATCGTAGACTTGTCCCTTGCGCCCACGCCTGCAATGGGGGATTCGGTGGCGCAAATTTTGGAAGAGCTCGGCGTCGAAACGGTGGGCGGTCACGGCACGACGGCGGCGCTGGCAATGCTCAACGACGCGGTGAAAAAGGGAGGCGTAATGGCTTCTTCCCGCGTGGGCGGACTTTCGGGCGCGTTCATTCCCGTATCCGAAGACATCGGTATGATTCGCGCGGCGGAAGCGGGAAAAATCACGCTGGACAAGCTGGAAGCGATGACCTGCGTTTGCAGCGTTGGGCTGGATATGATTGCCATTCCCGGCGATACGCCCGCGACCACGATTGCGGCGATGATTGCCGACGAAGCGGCAATCGGTATGATTAACAATAAGACCACGGCGGTGCGCATTATTCCTGCGCCCGGCAAAACGGTGGGTGAGCAGGTTAGCTTTGGCGGCTTGCTTGGCAGAGCGCCGATTATGCCCGTGCATAAGTGTGATTCTTCGCGTTTGATTTTGCGCGGCGGCAATATACCTGCGCCTATTCACAGCTTCAAAAACTAAAAATAAGCGTACCGTGTACGCGATGAAATATTTTAAACGATAAAAAATCAGGAGAATAAGCATTATGGAAAGAAAGGAAGTTCCCCAAAATTTAAGATGGAAAACCAGCGACATTTTTGAAAGCGACGAAGCTTGGGAAACCGAGTTTAAAGCGGTAGAAAGCGAATACGGCGCATACGATTTCGACGTGTTCAAAGGTAAGCTTGCCAACAAGGCGACCTTGTTGGAATATTTAAAGCTCAACGACGAGCTTTCGCTTCGTATTGAAAGATTGTATCTCTACGCGCATATGCGCCAAGACGAAGACGTGCGCGTTGCAAAATACACTTCTTGTATGGCGATGATGGGGGGTATGATTTCCAAAATCTTCGCAAGACTTTCCTTTGTCGAACCCGAGCTTACGACCATCGACGAAGACGTATTGAAGCAGTATATCGCGGACCCCGATTTCGCGGCTTACGAATATCGTTTGCGCAGCGTGCTTGCAAGCAAGGCGCACATTTTAAGCGAAGCGGAAGAAAAAATTCTTACGCTCGGCGGCGACGTTATGGGCGGTTTTAGAACGGTGTTCTCTATGCTTGATAACGCAAACCTGAACCTGCCTAAGGCAAAATTGAACGGCGAAGAAACGCAAATGAGCCACGGCACGTACGGCTTGGTTTTGCACACGGGTACGGTGGAAGAAAGAGAAGACTGGTTTAAGAAATACTACGCGGCGTATATCAAGCTCATCGACGCCATCACGCAAACCTATTACGGCAACGTAAAGAAAAACGTATTCTATAAAACGGTAAGAAAGTACGATAGCTGCAAGGCGAAGGCGATGGACGGCGAAGACGTAAGCCCCGTTGTTTACGATAACCTTATCGAAGCGGTACATAACGCGCAGCCTACGATGCACCGTTATATTCGTTTGCATAGAGATACGCTTGGACTTCCCGAACAGCATATGTACGACCTGTACGTTCCCCTTGTGGATAATGCGGAAATCAAGCTGCCGTTTGAAGAAGCGTACGATTTGGTTATCGAAGGTCTTGCGCCTTTGGGTAAGGATTATCAAGCTTTGCTTCGCAAGGGTAAGGAAGAAGGCTGGATTGACGTTTGCGAAACGGAAGGCAAACGCAGCGGCGCGTATTCCACGGGCGTTTACGGCATTCACCCCTACGTGCTTTTAAACTATCAGCCCACCACCAACGATATGTTTACGATTGCGCACGAAATGGGGCACGCGTTGCACACCTATAAATCCAACGAATCGCAGCCTTACGCAAAAGCAAACTATACCATTTTCCTTGCGGAAATCGCAAGTACCGTCAACGAAGTATTGCTGTTGAAATACCTTTACAAGAAGACGGACGACAAGAACTTGAAAAAATATTTGCTGAACTATTATATCGATATGTTCCGCGCCACCTTGTTCCGTCAAACGATGTTTGCCGAATTTGAAGCGATTGCGCACGAAAAGGCGGAAGCGGGCGAAGCGTTGACCAAAGACAATCTTTGCGAAGTGTATTATAAGCTTAATCAAGAATACTACGGCGACGGCGTTGTACACGATAAGGAAATTGCGTACGAATGGGCGCGTATTCCGCACTTCTATACTTCCTTCTACGTATACAAATATGCGACGGGTATCACGTCCGCGATCTCTATCGTGAAGCGTATTTTGGAAGAGGGCGAAAGCGCGGTGAAGGATTATTTCACCTTCCTTTCTTCCGGCGGCTGCACCGATCCCGTTTCCATCCTGCAAAAAGCGGGCGTCGACCTTACCACCAAAGCGCCTTTCGAAGCGGCTATGCAGGAATTTGAAAGCACGCTTGACGAATTAGAAAAATTGCTCAAAGAATAAAAACGGATAGGGCAGGTACGCGTTGAACGCGTACCTAACCCAAATATTTGGAGGGAATACTATGGCGAAAGACGTAAACACGATGCCCTATAACCGCGACGCGGAAATGGCCCTTTTGGGGTGTTTGCTCATCGACAACGAAATCACCGCAGAGCTTGTGGATAAGCTCACGGAAGACGATTTTTATCAGGAATCGCACAAGTACGTTTTGCGCGCAATGCAAAGGGTATTCAACAACCGTAAACCCGTGGACCTTGTCACCGTTTCCGACGAGTTAGAAAACGAAGGAACGCTGGAAAAGGCGGGCGGCATTGTGTATCTTACCGAGCTTGCGCAAATCGTACCGTCGGCGGCAAACTATAAATCCTATTACGAAATCGTCACGCGGGATAGCGTGAACCGTAAGCTCATTCGCGCGTCGAGAAAAATCATTGAAACGTCGATGCAGGGTGCGGACGAAAAGACGGCGCTTGCTTTTGCGGAAAAAAGCATTTACGATATTTCCAAGCAGAGCGAACGCTCCGCGCTGTTAAGTATGTCCGACGACGATATTATCGGGGAAGTATTGCAAAAATTCGAGCTTTTGCAATCCGACCAAAACGCCTACAAGGGTATTCCCACGGGCTTTAAACGCTTGGACAAGATGACCAACGGCTTGCAAGCGGGCGCGCTTATCGTGCTTGCGGCGCGCCCCGGTATGGGGAAAACGTCGCTGGCAATGAACCTTGTAGAGCACGCGGCGCTCCGCGCGGGGAAGACCTGTGCGGTATTCTCTTTGGAAATGCCCCGTCACGAAATCGTGCAAAGACTGATTTGCTCGTATGCGAACGTGAGTATGAAAAACGCGCTTTCGGGCGAGCTTTCCGCAAAGGAATGGAAAAAGCTGATGCTTGCGGGCGACCAGCTCAAAAAAAGCAACATCTATATCGACGATTCTTCCCGCGTTACGCCTGCGGAAATTTTATCGAAGTGCCGCCGCTTAAAGACGACGGCTGGCGGCGTAGACCTGATTATGATTGACTATATTCAGCTTATGTCCAGCGGAGATTCTTCAATGGCGGGTAGCGAAAATAGACAGCAGGAAGTCGCTTCCATCACGCGTGACTTGAAGATTATGGCAAAGGAGCTTTCCGTGCCCGTTGTGGCGCTTTCGCAGCTTCGCCGTATTCAGTCCAAAGAGCCTACCCTTTCCGACCTTCGTGAATCGGGCGCCATCGAGCAGGACGCGGATATCGTTATGTTTATCAGCCGTCCCGAAGCGATTGCCACGCGCGAAGAAATTGATTCGGGTAAGGTGGTCAAGGGCGCGGCGGAACTTATTCTTGCCAAGCACAGAGCAGGCGAGCAGGGACGCGTTTCCTTGAAATTTATCGGCGAATATACTAAGTTTGTAGACGTGGACGAACAGAACCGCGACGACGAACCGCCGCAGTACGGTACAACGCCCGTGCAATACGACGACGATGATGAAGAATACGAAGCTCCCGACGACGATTACGGTATGCCCGAGCCTCCTCCCGCACGGAAAGGGGAGTTAAAGAAGACGGACAACGAGCTTCCTTTTGAGTAAAATATGCAAACGAAAATCACGCCGATTACGCCGCAAAGCTTGGCGCAGGCAAAGACAATTATATACGACGGCGGCGTGGTGGCAATGCCCACGGAAACGGTGTATGGGCTTGGCGGCAACGCTTTCAACGACGGCGCGGTAAAGCGCATTTTTGAAGTCAAAGGCAGACCTGCCGATAATCCCTTGATTGCGCACGTACATACCGAGTACGATGTAAGCAAAATCATCGATTACGACCCGCCGTACGCCAAAAAACTGCGCGAAGCCTTTTTGCCCGGGCCGCTAACCTTGGTATATCCGTCTACGGGTAAGGTTAGCCCCTACGTTTCCTGCGGCTTGGATACGTTAGCGGTGCGCGTTCCTTCGCACGCGGGCGCACAAGCCTTTTTAAAAGCTGTGGATATTCCCATCGTTGCGCCCAGCGCAAACCTTTCCAAGCACGTCAGTCCGACTTCCGCAAATCACGTTTATGAAGATTTTGCAGGAAAAATCCCGCTCATTTTAGATGGCGGCGAGTGTGAAGGCGGCATCGAAAGCACCGTTTGCGACGTAACGGGCGACGTTCCCGTTGTGCTTCGTCCGGGACTTATCACAAGAGAGATGATAGCCAAAGTGGTGGGCGAATGCGAACAGTATGCCCCCGATTTTACGTCGGGCGAAAAGGTGAAAAGCCCGGGGCTTTTATATAAGCACTATTCCCCGCGCTGTCAAACCGCATTGTTTGCGGCAACGGAAATAGCAAGGGCGGTTTCCTATTGCCAAACGGCGGCTGCGCAGGGTAAGCGCATAGCGGTGCTTTGTGAAGACCGCGCAAAAGCTCCTTTTGCCGCAGCGTATGAAATCTTGAATTTGGGAGAAACGGAGACGCAAATGGCGGCGCGGTTATACGCGCTTTTGCGGGAAGCGGAAAAGCGTTGCGACGTGTTGGTGGCAATTGAACCCAAAAAGACGGACGGGGTAATGCTCGGCGTGTTGAACCGCTTACGAAAGGCTTGCGTTTCGGTGGATATTCCACACAATTAAAGTAGTTTCACGATCTGCAAAAAAGACAAAAAACAAGCATTAGGGAGTACCAGGTACGAGATGGCGAAGAAAAACGAGAAAAAAATCATATTCGTTTGCACGGGAAACACGTGCCGTTCTCCTATGGCGGAAATGCTGCTTCGTAAGGCGTTGGAAGAACGGGCTTTGCAGGGGTTTTCCGTGTCTTCCGCCGGGATAGCGCCCCGAAAGGGCGATGAAATCAACTCCAAATCCGCGCAGGTGCTTGCCGAACACGGTTTAGCCGTTGACCGCTTTTTAGCAAAGGCGTTGGACGACAAATCGCTTAGGGAAGCGTTCGCCGTGATTTGTATGACCGAACATCAAAAGGACATACTTTTGGATATGCGTTGGCAAGCGCTTCGCAAAGCCGACGCAATCGGGGAAATGGAAATTGACAATAACGTGTATATGTTTTCCGAATTCACAGGCTATTCGATTATTGACCCTTACGGTAGAGATTTGGATTGCTATCGTTACGTGTACGGGTTGTTGGCAGCGGGTATGCCCGCATTGATTGAAAAACTTCGTTTGCCTGAATACGCCAAAAAGACGACGCCGAGAAAACCCAAAGCGGCTGCCGATCCAGCTTCGCCGCCCAAAAAGCGGGGTAGACCAAAAAAAGAAAAAGCGGAAAATTCCGAAGCTCTCGCGCCGCCCAAAAAACGGGGTAGACCTAAGAAGACGGAAACGGAAAATAGTTTATAGGAGAGAAAATTATGAAAATTGCGATTGCTTGCGACCACGGTGGCTTGAATTTAAAAAACGCGTTGGTTGCGTATTTGCAAAAAAACGGACACGAAACGGTGGATTTCGGTACGAATTCGGCGCAGTCTTGCGATTATCCTGACTTTGCGGCGCTTGCGGCGGAAGCCGTGGCAAGCGGAGAATGCGAACGGGGTATCGTCGTCTGTTCGTCGGGGAGAGGCGTCTCTATCGTTGCGAATAAAGTACCGGGAATCCGTTGCGCGCATTGTCACGACGTGTATTGCGCGAAATATACCCGTTATCATAACGACGCGAATATGATTGCCTTTGGGGAAAAGGTGGTCGGCGTGGGGCTGATGGAAGAAATCGTACACGCCTTTCTTACCTGCGAATATGAAGGGGGCGAGCGTCACGATCGCCGTCTTGCAAAAATCAAGGCAATCGAAGAAAAATATTGTAAATAAAAGGAGAGCCGTATATGCTTTATGCTTTGCTGACTTCGGGAACAACCGAAAAAAAACTGACGGGCTTCGAAAAATTTTGGGTACAAGTCAAGGATATTTTATGGGATTTTGTCAACGGCTACGGTAAATCTATCGCGCTTGCGCTTATGCTGCTTATCGTTGGTTTGCTGGTAGTTTCGCTAATTAAAAAATCGGTCAAGAAGACGACGATTAAAAGTCGTAAGGTGGATAATTCCGCGGCGACCTTCGTTACGTCGCTGGTTGCGCTGATCGCTTACGTATTTTTAATGCTTATCGTTATTGCTTCGCTTGGTTTTTCCACGCATAGCATCATCACGGCGTTTTCGTCCGTTATGCTTGCCGTTGCTTTGGGTTTACAAAACACACTTGCCAGCTTGGCAAACGGCATTTTGTTGATTTTTACCAAGCCCTTTAAAGCGGGGGATTTTGTGGAAGTTGCCGGGATTAGCGGCACGGTGAAAGAAATCAAGCTGTTTAGCGTAAAAATCGTTACGCCGGACAATTTGACAATCGTCGTACCCAACAATACGGTGTTTGGTTCTACAATCACCAATTATAGCCAAATGCCGAAACGTCGGTTGGATATCGTCGTACCCGTGGCGTATGGTTCGGATATTGAACAGGTGAAAGCCTTGTTGTTGGGTATGGTTAAAGATGATAAGCGTGTGGCAAAAGATCCCGAACCGTTTTGTCGCTTAACCGAATGGGCGGATAGCTCGTTGAACATCACTCTTCGCGTGTGGACGAACAGCGGCGATTTTTGGGCTGTAAAATTTGATTTACTGGAAAATATCTTGAAGGTGTTCGACGAACACGGCATTGAGATTCCGTATAATAAACTTGACGTGCAAATTGTTAAATCGTAAGGAGGGTAAATTATGTTCACTATTATAAATGCGGCTTCCTTTGACCTTTCCGGCGAAGCGATCAAGTTGATTCTCTATTATGGCATTATTTTTGCGGTAATCCTTTTAACGTTAGCAGTGATGGGAGTTATTAGACGAAAAACTAAGAGCGAATTAAATCCCGAAAAAGTTAAAAAAGCTTGTTTAAAAGCGAAAAAATATGCGGAAAATATTTTGGCTTCGGGGGAAAGCAAAGGTACGCACGCGTTGCTTGGCGCTACAAAGCTGATGAATTTGAGCAAGCATATCGCCAATGCGGCTTGGTACGCGTTCCAAATTGTTAGCGAAAAGAAGGATATTGTCATTGAAGGGATTGCAAACGCCTTGGACGCGCTGGCAACGGAAATCAGCGATGAATCCGCGGACGGCTACGTGCCTGCAAGCGTATACGAAAAGGACGTGCAAAAAGCAATAGAAGAATTGGACGGTATTGTTGTTAAATTGGATGCATTGACAAAAAAATAAATAATAACAAGGCGTGTTAGAAGTGTTCGGCACGCCTTTTACAAGGTATACTATGGGAAAAATTATAGCAATCGGCGGCGGAGAGCTGCGGGAAAGAACAACGCTGAAAATCGATGAATATATCGCGAATTTAGCCAAACAGCGCGCGGGTGAAAATAGAGCAAACGCGCTGTTTATTCCTACCGCCAGTCACGATTTTATGCCCTATTATAATACTTTTCACAAGGTGTATACGGGTGTTTTTAATATAAAAACGGACGTTGCGCTCACCGTTTTTAAGGACGTAGATTTAGAAAAGCTGAAAGGCAAGTTTGAAAAGGCGGATATGATTTACGTGGGCGGCGGCGATACCGTGTTTATGCTGGAAAGCTGGAAAAAATCAGGGCTGTTGCCTTTACTTAAAGACGCATACGAACGGGGCGTTATCCTTGCGGGACTCTCCGCGGGCGCGATTTGTTGGTTTTCGGATATGTATACGGATTCGGAAGCGGCACTTGGCGAAGGGGAAAAATATGCAATGTTTAAGGGCTTGGGCTGGATTGAAGGGAAAATTTCTCCGCATTACGGCGCAAGAATGCTTGACTTTGATAAAATAGTGTGTTATAATTTCGATTGTGCTTACGGGATAGAAGACAATTCCGCTCTTGTTATAGAGAACGGAGAGCTTGTCGGAAGCGTATCGAGTGGCGGAAAAGCCTGGTTGATAGAGCGAGTGAACGGAGCAATACAAAAGACGGAAATCGGGTCGGTTTGACGCGATTTTCAAAGAAATGCGGATGTGGCGAAACTGGCAGACGCGCAGGTTTCAGGTTCCTGTGGGTAACTCCGTATGGGTTCAAATCCCTTCATCCGCACCATTTTTCGGGTAAAATCGGTCGATTTTGCCCGTTTTTTTATGCGAAAAACCTGATTCTGCGCGTCAAAACCATAAAAAATATTCTATTTTGGGTCAAATTTTGGGTAAAATTTGGGAAAAAATATCGGGGTAGTCGTATGTAAACTTCTCGATTTGTTCCAGCTGGTACTCTTCCGGGTAATCCATATAAGCGCTTTCGTTTACATCGTCCTTAGACGGCTTGTGGCCCATCCAAAACTGCGCAAGCTGTTTCGGGATCCCGCACGTTCTCGCCCGGGTGTTAAAAGTCTTCCGTAAATCGTGCAACGTGTGCTGCATCCCCAGCGCGTCGTTGATTTCTTTGAACAGCGCGGAAAGCGTGTCGTCGCGCACGTTGGCAAGTTCGGGAATCGGAAGGAATTTTTTAAGAATAGGCGAAATGGGAATCGATCGTAACTTTTCGGGCCTGCCGAAACGTTGCTTTGCGGAAAGCACCGTGACGAAACGTTCACTAAAAACAGCGCTTTTAAGTTCCGATCGGCGCAAGCCGGTGTAAAGGATAACCACGAAGTGGTATCGATACGGATTCTTCGTTTCGAAAAGGTATCGGATAAACGCAAATTCTTCATCCTTGGAAAGCGGTTTTTTGTCCTGCGGTGTGTAAATAGGCTTTTTTACGTACTGCATAGGCGAATACGGTATATGCTTTGGCGTCGCGTACGCAAACAGCGTTCCCAGCAAGGTAAAGCATTTTTCCGTAGAACGACTGCCCCCGCGGTCGTTTAAAAACTTTTGAATTGCCATACTGTCGATTTGCGCCAGCTTCATGTGTCCGAAGACTGGGAACAGATGCTTCTTTAACGTTGTGGCATAGTCGTTGTAGGTGCCTTCCTTTACGAACGGCTTCGAAACGTTCTCCAGCCAGTCTAAGGCGAAGCTCTCGAACGTAGGCGTGCGTTTTCGGGTACAGGGGTTGTACAGCTTTTCAATAAACCGTTCCTTTGCCCGGGATAAGCTTTTTGCTGAGGCGCTTATCATTTCCCCGTCAATCATCACTCGAATTTCATAATATTTTCCTTTGCGCAATCTAACGTGCGCTACTACTTTGTTGGTCCTGAAAAGTTTTTGTAATTTTTTAGGCATTTTTAAAATCTCCTGTTCGGTAAATTCAATATGCCCGTTCTCTTCTGGTAAAGTTTCCGCCCCCTGCGCGCACGCAAGAGGCGGTTTTTTATTCCCCGGAAAGGGTAGTACTTTTGGATCGTCGTCTTCGACAAAACGAAGATTGGTTTTTTGCAGGTATTCCAGCGCTTCTTTATGGCCTTCGATACGGTGCAAAATGTTGTGCATTTCTTCCAGTAAACTGAAAATGTAATTGTCCGGTTTCATAGATACAAATTCTCCTATAAATTTAGTAGGAAAATTGTACCAAAAATCCGCGAATTTGCAACAAAGGGGATTTTGCGGAATTTATAAGCATAAATTACCGCAACAATCTTTTTGTAAAAACTATTTTTTCCATTTAGGCATAAACCCGAAACATTCTATTGCCTTTTGTGTTAATTCTCTTATAAGATTATTAGTAAAAGTTTGCGTGTCTTGTTTAGGATCGTCTTTTTCTATCCCAATATAGGGGATATCATATTTTTGATAGAGTTCTTCTTTTTCTTTTCGGTCTTCAAGATATTTAGGGGTATCTTTCCCCCAGTATTCAATGTAGATTCCTTGCCCATTTGCAATAGGGATAAACCAGTCACATTTTTTTCTTTTTTCAAGGATTTCGCTGATATTTTTTCCGTAGCTGTGTAGAATGAAAGAGCCGTATAAAATATCGTCTATTCTTACTTCCATATCAGATTCTACGGTATGTCCATCTTGAGCAGTATTGATTTTGCTTTTAAGTCGGAGGCCAAGCGGTCTTAGGAAGACAATA
>JAZSGC010000054.1:0-7903 GCA_045532525.1 Candidatus Scatosoma sp. | reverse complement strand
TAAAAGGCAAGGCGGAGCTCCGTTACATAAAAAGGGGGAATATCGTATGCAGAAAGTGGAAATTTGCGGCGTGGATACCGCGGGCTTGCCCAAGCTGACCGCCAAGGAAAGCGAAGAACTGATGAAAAAGCTAAAAGCGGGTGATAAGCAGGCGCGCGACACCTTTATCATTGGAAATATGCGTTTGGTTTTATCGCTGGTCAAGCGGTTCCGTATCAAGCATTTGGGTGCGGACGACGTATTTCAAGCGGGGTGCGTGGGGCTTATCAAGGCGATTGACGGTTTCGATTTGAGCGTGGGCGTAAAGTTTTCGACCTATGCCGTACCGATGATTGTCGGCGAGATAAAACGGTATCTTCGGGACGGGAATTCGCTGCGCGTTTCGCGCTCTATCCGCGATATGGCGTACCGTGTTTTAAAAGCGCGGGAAGACATCGAAAGCCGCGACGAGGAAGCGACGATTGAGAAAATTGCGGCGGCTCTGCGGGTGGCGGAGCGGGAAGTGGTGTATGCGCTGGACGCGATTTCCGACCCCGTTTCTATCTACGAACCCGTATACAACAAGGCGGGGGACACCCTGCTTTTGATGGACCAGCTTTGCGACGAGAAGAATACGGACGAGATTTGGACGGAGCACGTGGCGCTTTCCGAAGCGATGTCCAAGCTTGGGGAACGGGAAAAGAAGATTTTGTATTTGCGTTATTATCAAGGTAAAACGCAAACGGAGATTTCGGCGGAAGTCGGAATTTCGCAGGCGCAGGTTTCGCGCTTGGAAAAGAACGCCTTGCAAAACATTCGGCTGAATATCTCTTGATTTGACGGTTTATCGACGTACAAACACACCCCATACCGCCCGAAAACCGTATAAAAGAACGGACGGTTGGTAGTAAGACTGGATGCAAACTCAGTTTGCCAGCCTTGCACAAAAACAAACGCGCTTGCATATACTGTAATAAGTATTTTTGCGGGAGCGTTTTTATTATGGAATTTACCTTTTCAGATTTACGCAGTAAAGAAGTTGTAAACACACAGGACGGACGAAAGCTTGGCAGAGTATGCGACGTGGCGCTCTGCTATCCCGAAAATAGATGGTTGGGGATTGTTGTGCCGGGCGGAAACGGCGTTTTTCGCAAGAAAAACGAGATGTTTATCGACTTGCGCCAAATTGTAAAAATCGGCGAAGACGTGATTTTGGTCAACGTTGGTTTCCCGCGCGGGGAAAAACGTGGCAAGAATTGTCCGCCTACTCCCCCTTACGCAGGTTGTTATGGCAACGGACAGGGCGGTGCGATGGGCGGCTCGATAGGCGGACAGCGTAATTACGAAGAATTTGAATAAAATTTTAAGAAGAACGTTCACCCATACCATTCGCGTGCTACATAGAAAAACGGACGGTTGGTGGTAAGACTGGGTCAAGCTTCAAGCCGAGCAAAGCATAGCCCCAAATAAAAACTCATTTAAGGCAGTACGCCTATACCCCCGAATCCTACATAGAAAAACGGACGGTTGGTAGTAAGACTGTGTCCAGCTTCAAGCTGGTTGACAAGATGGGGGAAGTGTGTTATAATAAAAATCCAAATTCGACAAAAACTGCCAAAATTTCACCCATATTTCACGCTTTTTTGTCTTAACATTGACAAAATATGGGTATAGTATAAAGGAACGGCTTTCCGCATAGCGGAAATTCCGCGCCGTACATAACAAACCAAAGAAAAACCACACACAGGAGTGACAAAATGAGAATTTTAATCGTAGACGACGAAGAAATGATCCGCGACGTGTTAAGAGAATACGTGGAGTTTGAAGGCAATGAAGCCTTTGAAGCTGCGGACGGTATGGAAGCGGTGAAGCTCTGCCGCGAAAAGGATTACGACCTAATCTTGATGGACGTAATGATGCCGCACTTGGACGGTTTTTCCGCCGTTAAAGAAATTAAAAAGACAAAGGACATACCCGTGATTATGCTTTCGGCACGCGGCGAAGAATACGATAAGCTGTTCGCGTTTGAAATCGGCGTGGACGATTACGTGACCAAGCCGTTTTCGCCAAAGGAAGTAATGGCGCGTATCAACGCCGTCACCAAACGCCACGTCGCCAAGCCCGTCGGCAACGAAATTTTAAAATTTGAAGGGCTGGAAATTGATATGGCGGGCAGAAACGTATACGTCGACGGCGAAAAAGCCGAGCTGACCCCTAAGGAATACGAGTTGCTATTTTATCTCGTGCGCAATAAGGGGATTGCCTTGACGCGCGAAAAGCTGCTCTACGACGTGTGGGGCTTCGATTTTTACGGCGACGACCGTACGGTGGATACCCACGTAAAAATGCTGCGCAGCAATTTAAAGGAATATAGAAAATTCATCGTGACCTTGCGCGGCTTGGGGTATAAATTTGAAGAATAATTTTCGGTAGCGGTAGCGGAACGCGTTCCGGGAACGAAAGCAAAAAACAAAGGACGGCTATGGCAAAGAAAGACGCAAAGCAACAAAATACGTTGGCGGACAAGCCCCGAAAACCGAGTTTTCGGGAGCGGCTTCACGCGCGAAAACGTCCGACGAGCATCTATTTTTTGCTGTGGGCGATATTTTCCGCCTTTTCCGCGCTTTTGCTTGTTTTGTTGGGGGTCACGCAAACGGTGGTGATGTCCCGCTCGTTCAAAGCGGAAGCGGCGCGGGAGATCAGCGCGAAAGGACCGCGTATCGAAAGGCTGGTGTTGGACGGACCGCCCGAAGCGTTTGGCGGAAATTATAATTTATACCTGCACGTGTTGGAAACGGAAAACGACGTGATATTGCTCGTTTTTGACGAAAAAGGAGTGCCTTTGTATCCGTCAAAGGAAGATTATAACGATAAAAATCCCGATTTGGACGGGTATTTTGATTTTTCGGAAGAAGCGGAACGAATGATTGAAGAAATCGGCAACAAGCGGTATGCGGTGTACGAGCATAACAGCGCGTACGTGTACGGCGTGAAAATTACGTTGGACGACAAGCCTGTGTATTTATACGTAGGGCAATCGTTGCGATTGATAGAGGCGGCGTCGTCGGCGATGACCGTGCGCACGGTTTTGATGTGTATCTTCGGGTTTGTGCTTTCCTTTGCGGCGGCTTGCGCCGTGGCGGGCTGGGTGACCCGTCCGCTTTCGGAAATGACGGAAAAGGCGGGGCGTTTGGCGGCGGGGGATTTTGCCATCGACTTCCACGGCGAAGATTATTCGTTGGAGGTTTCCAAGCTGGCGGATACGCTCAATTATGCGCGGGACGAGATTTCTAAGACCGACCGTATGCAAAAGGAGCTGATTGCCAACGTTTCGCACGATTTTAAAACGCCGCTGACGATGATCAAGGCGTATGCTTCGATGATTGTGGAGATTTCAGGGGAGAATGCGGAGAAACGGGAAAAGCACGCCAAGGTGATTATTGACGAAGCCGACCGCTTGGCTTCCCTTGTCAACGACGTGTTGGATTTATCCAAGCTGCAAGCGGGGCTTGCGGAGCTAAAAACGGAGCGCGTGGACGTTTCGGCGGCTTTGGCGGTAATTTTAGACCGCTTTGCGTACTTGAAGGAAACAAAGGGGTATCGCTTTGTAACGGAGATAGAAGCGGGGCTTTTCGCTAACGTAGACAAGCTGAAAACGGAGCAGGTGCTTTACAATCTTATCGGCAACGCCGTCAATTACACGGGCGGAGATAATACGGTGTATATCCGCTTGAAAAGGGACGGAGAGCGTTTCCGTTTCGACGTGCGGGACACGGGTAAGGGTATCAAGCCCGAAGAAATTAAGGGGATTTGGGATAGGTATTACCGTTCCGCCGACGCGCATAAACGGCCCGTGCAGGGTACGGGTCTGGGCTTGTCGATCGTAAAGAGCATTTTGGATAGGCACGGCTTGGAGTACGGCGTGGAAAGCGCAGTGGGGAAAGGCAGTATTTTTTACGTTTGGTTTCCGCTCGCTTAAAAAATAGGCGAAATGAATTGACAAAAGCCGCTTTGTCGGCGTATAATGATAGTGGACTTGACGGCGCGGTGCGTTTACGAGCGTGCGGTCAAGGCGAAGATAAAAAAGAAGGGCGGCGGTGGCGCAAGCGTGCGCGCACGCGGTTTGCCTATAATAAATTAGCTTTGGGGCGGGGTGAAATTCCCCACCGGCAGTATAGTCTGCGAAGAACGCCGTTTTTGGCGTTCCCGAATCGGTGCAATTCCGATACCGACGGTAAGCCAAAGGCAAGCGGTGTGGCGCGGTTGGGCGTCGGGCTTGATTTGGGAAAGTCCGGATGGGAAAAGGAAGCGGTGCTTTTGCGCCGTGGCGAACGGATTTTCCGTGCGTTTTACGCCCCGAACAAAGGGGCGTTTTTTATGCAAGAACAAGAAAAGAATAAAACGAAAAAGACGACGGACTGGAAACGTCGGCTTTCGGCGAAGCGGTTGGCGTTGATGGGGGTGTTTGTCGCGCTTTCGTATGCCGTCAGCTTTTTGGAAATTCCCATTTTTCCTGCCGCTCCGTTTTTAAAGCTGGATTTTGGGAACGTGTTCATTTTGCTCATTTCGCTGTTGCTTGGGCCGATAGAAGGGATTGTCGTTTGCATATTAAAGGAGTGCTTGCGGCTTATCGGTTCTACTTCGGGGGGCGTAGGCGAGCTGGCGAATATGGCGGTGACGACGGCGTATATTTTGCTGCCGTCTATTGTGTACCGCTTCCGCAAAGGCTTGAAATGGGTGATACCGTCCTTGGCGGGGGCGTGTTTGATTGGCGCGGGCGCGGCTTTGCTGGCAAATCGGTTTATCAATTTTCCCCTGTATATGGGTGCGGGGGCGGCGCAGGCGTTTGCTTCGCTTTGGGGGTACGTGCTGGGCTTTAACCTGATTAAGACGGCGGCGGTGGGGATATTGACCGCGCTTTTGTATAAAAGACTTTCGAATTTTTTGAAAAAACATAAATTTTAAGCGGACGGGCAAAGGAAATATTTGCAAAAATCCGTATTTGGTATTATAATAAAGCTATGGCGATTAAGATTACGAAAAACCGAGAAGAAACGGAAGCGTTTGCTTGTGAATATGCCAAAACCCTGCGTGCGGGCGATATCGTGCTGCTGGACGGGGATATGGGTGCGGGCAAAACGGTATTTTCTAAGGGCGTAGCCAAAGGCTTGGGGATTTGCGAAGAAGTGACTAGCCCCACCTACGCGTATATGAACGATTACGACGGGTGTTTGTTCCATTATGATTGCTACCGCATAGAAAGCGTGGCGCAAGCGGAAAATTTGGGGCTTGCCGATTATTTTGATATGGGCGGCGTGTGCTTGATTGAATGGGCGCAGAACATCGCGCCTTTGCTGCCGCGCGGCTGTAAGCGGGTGTGTATTCGTAAGCTCAGCGAAAACGAACGGGAAATTGAGTACTAAAAGGAGAAAGCTATGCGGAATTTTTTGGCGGTGGATACGAGCGGGAATTATTTGACCGTCGTTGCCGTAAAAAACGGAAAAGCCTTTTCGACGTTTATTGAAAATTGCGCGATGCGGCATTCCGTATCGTTGATGACCGCGGTGGACGAAACGCTGCAAAAGGCGGATTTATCCCTTGCCGACTGCGATTTTTTTGCGGCGGTGGTAGGCGCGGGGTCGTTTACGGGCATTCGCATCGGTATTTCGGCGGCAAAAGGGTTTTGTTCGGCGTTTAAAAAGCCGCCTTTGCCTATCACTTCTTTTGACGTTGCGGCATATAATGCGATAGATAGCAATAAAGTTTTATGCATTGTGGACGCCCTGCACGATTGCTATTATGCGTGCGGTTACACACAGGGCGAAGTCACGTATCCACCTGCCTATCTCACCGAAGACGAGGTGCTTTCCTTAGCGGCGCAGGGGTATACGCTGCGGAGCTGCCAAGCCGTGCCGATTGCTCAAAAAGCGGCGGTGGAAATCGTCGACCCCGTTTTGGGGTTGGAAAAAGCATCGGCGGCTTTGGCGGAGAAAAACGCGTTTGCGCCCCTTACCGCCGTGTACGTGCGGAAGAGCTCCGCGGAAATCAATTTGGGAAAATGACGGGGGCAGGTACGCGTTGATGGAAATAAACATACGGGAATGGACGGAAAGCGATATCCCCGCGGCGGCGATGATAGAGCGTACGTGTCTTGGCGAGCCTTGGTCGTTAGATGCCTTAAAGCAATGGCATTCTACCGCGCATTTTTTTGCTTACGTATTGGAAGCGGACGGCGTGATTGCAGGGTACGTGTGCGGTACGGCTTTGTTTGAAGACGCGGAGCTGTTGCGTGTGGCGGTGTTACCGCCGTATCGCGGAAAGGGGCTTGGCAAGCTGCTCACCGAGCGTTTTTTAGAAGGCGCGGCGGCACGCGGCGCAGAGCGTGCGTTTTTAGAAGTGCGGCTCTCTAACCAAGCGGCGCTTGCATTGTATCAAAAGCAAGGCTTTCAAAAAAATCGGCTGCGGAAACGCTATTACGCGGACGGCGAAGACGGCTTGGAAATGATGAAGTCGTTCGATCCTGAACGCGAATAAGCCGCACGGCGTTGCTGTAAGCGGTTGCATAAAGGGAAGAAACGCGGCGCAAAAGCGCGCGTTCCGTGTAGAAAAAAGAAAAGGGGGGCGGGGCGACGGTTAGGTTATCCGACGTTTCGTTTCTACAAAAGGGGAAAGGAAAGGACCTGCTGTTTTTGCACGGGTATCTTTCGTCCAAGGAAGCGTTTGCCCGTCAAATTGCGTATTTTTCGGGGTATTACCGCGTGACGGCGGTGGATTTTTTGGGCTTTGGAAAAAGCCGAGCGTTAGAAAAACCCTTTTCCGTGGGGGATTACGCGGCTTGGATTACCGAAGTGGCGGATTTGCTGCGATTGCGCAAGCCCAGCGTGGTGGCGCATTCGTTTGGCTGTCGGGTGGCGGTGAAAGCGGCGGCGCGGGATAGCGAGCGTTTTGACAAGCTGATTTTGACAGGACCTGCGGGCGTGGTGCTACGCAGGGGCGTGGGCTACCGCTTGAAGGTGGGCGCGTATCGGTGTGTGAAAAAATTTGCGCCTGCGTTTGCGGAGCGGAGGTTTGGGAGCGCGGAATACCGTACCCTTTCGCCCGTGATGAAAGAGAGTTATAAAAAAATCGTCAACGAAGATTTGCGCGCTTGTGCAAAAAGGGTAGAAAACCGCGTGCTGATCATACAAGGAAAAGAAGACAAGGTGACCCCGTTAAAGGAAGCGCAGGCGTATTTAGAGAGCTTTCCCAGCGCGACCTTACGTATGATAGACGGCGGGCATTTTGCGTTTGCGGAGCACGCTTTGACGTTTAATCTTATTACAGAGGAATTTTTATATGAATGAACACGTTATCAGGGGAATTGCCGCCGTTGTGACCGCTTGCTTGTTTTGCGTTTCCACGCAAAAAGCGGTGGGCGCGTTGCAGCAGGGCGGTTATAAAAACGGCGCGTTTTTGCGTTGGCTGGGCAAAAAGGGGAATTTGTATTTCAACCGCTTGGCGGTGTTTTTCCTTTGCCTTGCGCTGACGTCCGCTATCGTTTCCCTGTGCTTTTCCTTTTTGGGCGTGCGCTGGGCGTTGGTTTGTTCCGCCGTGCCCTTTTTGGCGCTCAGCCTTTTGTTCTATTTCGTGGACGGGAAATTCGCCTTAAAAATTCCGTTCAAGCGCACGGGGCGGTTTATACGGCTGTTCGTCGGATATTGCGTATTGACGGCGGGCGCGGGTTTTGGATTGCTTACTTTTTTGGGCTGGCTTTCGGAAATCAACGGCTCTAAGCTGTATGCGTTGATTGCGTACGTGCCGTATGCGGTTTTGCCCCTTTTGTTGCCGTTATTGCTTTGCTTGGCAAATGGAATTTTGGGCGTTTTTGAAAGCGCGCGAAATAAAAAATTTGTAAAACGGGCAGGGCAGGTATTAGACGAAAGCA
>JAZSGC010000107.1:0-6030 GCA_045532525.1 Candidatus Scatosoma sp. | reverse complement strand
ACCGTAGCGTATGCCGATTTTGACAAGCACGAAAATGAAATTATCACCATCAAGGGCACAATCCACAACATTCGTATGATGTCGGATTTTGCTTTTGTTATTTTACGTACGGCGCGCGACACCGTTCAATGCGTTTATTCGGAAGAATTTTCCAGCTATCGTATGAACGAAGACGTAAAGGAAGAATGTGCGGCAAAAATCACGGGCAAGGTCGTTGCAGGCGAAACCAAGGATGGCAGCAAGCGTTACGAAGTTCAAATCCACAACATCGAGCTTTTGTCCCACCCCGCGGATATTCCCCCCGTGGTTATCACCAAAAAGCAGGTCAACTGCGATTTGTCCACCAAGCTGGACTATCGCCCCGTCACCTTGCGTAACCCCAAGGAACGCGCTATTTTCAAGCTTCAAGAAGGGATTGCGCGCGGCTTCCGCGAATTTTTGTCTTCGCAAGGCTTCACGGAAATCCGTTCCCCGAAGATTAACTTTGCAGGCGCGGAAGGCGGTACAAACGTGTTCAAGCTGGATTATTTTGGGAAGCAGGTTTACCTTGCGCAATCGCCCCAGCTTTACAAGCAGGCGCTCGTTGCGGTGTACGAACGCGTATTTGAAATTGCGCCCGTATTCCGTGCGGAGCACCACGATACCAGCCGTCACTTGAACGAATATATTTCAATGGACTTTGAAATGGGCTTTATCGACGGCTTTGAAGACATTATGAATATGGAAGCGGGGCTGCTGAAATATATTATGAACCTTTTAAAGACGGAATACAAAAACGAAGTGGATTTGTTGCATATTGATATTCCCGAAATCAAGGAAATCCCCGTGTTGAAATTTATGGAAGCTAAGGAAATTTTGATGAAAACCTTCAAGTATAAGCCCAGCGATATGAAGGACTTCGACCCCGAAGAAGAACAGCTCCTTGGCAAATACGCAAAGAAGCAGTTTAATTCCGATTTCATTTTCATTACGCACTATCCGTCCAAAAAGCGTCCTTTCTATACGATGGACGACCCCGAAGACCCCGAATATACCTTATCCTTCGACCTTTTGTTCAGGGGCTTAGAAATCACGTCGGGCGGTCAGCGTATCCACGACTACGCGCAGCAGGTTGCCAAAATGGAAAAGCTGGGTATGGACCCCGAACAGTTTGCAACCTATTTAATGCTCCACAAATACGGCGCGCCCCCGCACGGCGGTTTGGGCTTGGGGCTTGAAAGATTGACGATGCATTTGCTCGGTGCGAAGAATGTGCGCGAAGCGACGATGTTCCCGCGCGATATCAACCGCGTCAGCCCCTAACGTAAGGCGGTTAAAAAGGGATAGACAAGGAGATAATTTCTATGTGGGAAGGAAAGAAAAAGGCGGTCACGCTCAGCTTTGACGACGGTGTAACGCAGGACGTTCGCCTTATCGAAATTTTAAATAAATACGGTTTGAAAGGCACGTTCAATCTCAACTCCGCAAAATTAGGGTTGCCCGGCGACTGCTGGAAAACGGATAAAGGGGAAGTTCCGCGCTCTATGCTCGGCGCATCTAAAATAAAAGAAGTGTACGCAGGGCACGAAGTGGCGGTGCATACCTTAACTCACCCCAACCTTACCGCATTAAACGACGAAACGGTCGTTTGGCAGGTGGACGAAGACAGAAAGCTTTTGTCCGCGCTTTGCGGCTATCCCGTGATCGGTATGGCATACCCCTGCGGCGGCGTGAATAACGACGAACGCGTTGCGGGGCTGATTAAAAACAATACGCCGATTGCCTACGCAAGAACGATTACTTCCACGTTTTCGTTTGCATTGCAAAAGGAAAATCTGCTCCGTTTCAATCCCACCCTGCATTTTCTGGACGAAAGAACGGAAGAAATCGTCGAAAAATTCTTGGCGTTGAAAACGGAAGAACCCCAGCTTTTGTATATTTGGGGGCACAGCTACGAATTAGACTACGACGAAAGCCGTTGGGCGCGCTTTGAAGCGCTTTGCAAAATGCTTTCCGGCCGCGAAGATATTTTCTACGGCACGAATAAAGAAGTTCTGTTATGAAAAAAGTGATTACGGTCAACGACCTTTGTTGCGAGCGTTGCGCAAAACAAATGGCGGTGCGGCTGTCGCTTATCGACGGCGTGCGCGCGGCAAAGGCGAACTATAAAAGGAAGGTTATTTTCGTGGACGTTACCGAAAGCGTTTCCGACGAAAGCTTGAAATCCGTTTTTCAAGATACGGAAATACAGGTGCTTTCCATTGAAAAACGCAAAGGGATATTCGGTTAAATTGCCGAAAATCGCTTTACAAACCCGTAAAAAATTGTTATACTATAACAAATGAATAGCAAAGGCGTTTTAAAAAAGGACAACGCCTTTACGAAAGCTCCGCACAGAGAAATTCCGTTTTGGTGAAAGGAAGAAGGACGCGCGTAAAGGATATCACCTTAAAAGCCGACCCCACGAAAGGCAACAAGTAATCGGGTACGGGATTGCGTTCCGTTATCAAGCGCAACAAATGATGGTTTGTTTTGGTGGTTTATTGACCCGACTTTTACAGTCGTTGTGTTTTCCAAAGCGCAACGGCTGTCTTTTTATTTTATAAAAACGCTCTAAGGAGAAGAATATATGTCTATGTACAAGAAAGTCGACACATCCTTAAATTTCGTAGAACGCGAAAAGGAAATCGTCGAATACTGGAACGAGAAAAAGATTTTCGAAAAGAGTATGCAGGCAACGGAAGGCAACGAAGAATTTTCCTTCTACGACGGCCCGCCCACGGCAAACGGCAAGCCGCATATCGGGCATATTTTGACCCGCGTAATGAAGGACATCGTTCCCCGTTACAAAACGATGAAGGGTAAGCACGTTTTACGTAAAGCGGGCTGGGATACGCACGGGCTTCCCGTCGAGCTGGAAGTTGAAAAAAAGCTGGGGCTGGAAAGCAAAACGGGCATTGAAAGCTACGGTATCGAGCCTTTCATTCATCAATGCAAGCAATCCGTTTGGCAATATTCCAACGAATGGAAAAAAATGTCCGATCGCGTCGGCTACTGGTGCGATATGGACAACCCTTACGTTACCTATCACGACGATTATATCGAATCGGAGTGGTGGGCAATCAAGGAAATCCACAAGAAAGGACTCTTGTATAAGGGGCACAAAATCGTACCCTATTGCCCCCGTTGCGGTACGGCGCTTTCTTCGCACGAAGTCGCGCAGGGGTATAAGGACGTAAAACAGGTCACCGCTTTCGTGAAATTCAAGGTCAAGAATGCGGAAAACACCTACATTTTGGCTTGGACGACCACCCCTTGGACGTTGCCGTCTAACGTCGCGTTGTGTATGAATCCGAATTTCGATTACGTAATGGTCGAAATGGAAGAAAGCGGCGATAAATATATCCTTGCCGAAGGCTTACTCAAAAACGTACTGGGCGAAGAAGGCTATCAAGTGCGCTCCGTCAAGAAAGGTACGGAATACGAATACACCGAATACGAACCCTTGTATCCGTTCGGCAAAGAGAAATTCAACTATCGTGAAAAATCCCATTACGTTACTTGCGATAACTACGTTACGCTCTCCGACGGTACGGGCGTCGTACACATCGCGCCTGCGTTCGGTGAAGACGACTACAAGGTAGGGAAACGTTACGGCTTGCCCGTTGTGCAGCTCATCAACGAAGAAGGCAAATTCCCCGAAGGCTGCGGCGAATTTACGGGCGTTGGCGCACAAGCGGCTGACCCCGCCGTCGTAAAGGATTTAAAAGCGCGCGGTTTGCTTTTAAAAACGATGGAATTTATGCACAACTATCCGTTCTGTTGGCGCTGCGATACGCCGCTTATCTATTACGCGCGTTCCAGCTGGTTTATCAAAGTAACGGAAATCAAGGATAGACTGATTGAAACCAACCGTTCGGTCAACTGGATGCCAGAAACCATCAAGGAAGGCCGTATGGGTAATTTTCTTGAAAACGTTATTGACTGGGGCTTGTCCCGCGATAGATACTGGGGTACGCCTTTGCCCGTTTGGGTATGTCCCGATTGCGGCGAAATCGAAGTAATCGGTTCGCGTAAAGAGCTTTCGGAAAAATGCGGCGCACCTGCGGACATCGAACTGCACAGGCCGTATTTGGACGAGCTGACCTGCAAGTGCGGCAAGTGCGGCGGACAAATGCGCCGTACGCCCGAAGTTATCGACTGCTGGTTTGATTCCGGCTCTATGCCGTTCGCACAATATCATTACCCATTTGAAAACGCGGACTTGTTCCATCAAACCTTCCCCGCGGATTTCATTTCCGAAGCGGTAGACCAAACGCGCGGATGGTTCTATACCTTGCTCGTTATCTCTACTTTGCTGTTCGATAAAGCGCCGTTTAAAAACTGCATCGTGCTTGGTCACGTTAACGATAAAAACGGCATTAAAATGTCCAAGCACAAAGGCAACGTCGTCGACCCTTGGTCGGTGCTCGATAAACAGGGCGCAGACGCCGTTCGTTGGTATTTCTATACGTCCTCCGCGCCTTGGCTGCCTTCCCGTTTCTATCCCGAAGCGGTCAGCGAAGCGCAAAGAAAGTATATGGGTACGCTTTGGAACACCTATGCCTTCTTCTGCTTGTACGCCGATATCGACGGCTATAACCCCGCGGATTACGATTTAAAGAAATGCAAGCTGTCCTTGATGGATAAGTGGATTTTGTCTAAGCTGAACACTTTAATCGACACCGTAGATAAAAATTTAAACGTATATAATATTACGGACAGCGCGCGCGCGTTGCAGGATTTTGCGGATATCCTTTCCAACTGGTACGTGCGCCGCGGCAGAGATAGATACTGGGGCAGCGAAATGACGGAGGACAAGGCGGCGGCTTACACCACGCTTTGGGACGTTTTGGTTACGTTTGCCAAGCTCACCGCACCGTATACGCCGTTCATTGCGGAGCAAATGTATCTCAACCTTGTTCCCGCGTTCTTCAAAGACGCGCCCGAATCCGTGCACCTTTGCGAATTCCCTGTATATGACGCAGCAATGGTCGACGTTGCGTTGGAAAAGGGGATGGATACCGTGCTCGACGTGGTAAATCTCGGCAGAGCCGCACGTAATGCGGGCAACGTGAAAAACCGTCAGCCGCTTTCCGAAATGTACGTGGTCACCGCAAGGGCGGATACCTTGGACGACGGCTTGAAAGCGATTGCGCTGGACGAGTTGAATATCAAAGAATATAAGTCCGCGGAAGACGCCAACGAGTTCATCTCGTATAAGCTCAAACCGCAGCTTAACACGCTTGGGCCGAAGTACGGTAAGAAGCTGGGCGCGATTTCCGCGTTCTTGGCAAATTGCGACGCGAAAAAGGTGGTAGACGCTGTTCGCGACGGCGGGGAATACGTGCTCGATACCGACGCAGAAGTCGTTTTGAAAGAAGAAGATTTGCAAATCTTCACCGAAAGCAAGGCAGGCTACGTTTCCGCAAGCGATAAGGGCGTGACGGTGGCATTAAACACGGCGTTGACGGAAGAACTCATTTTGGAAGGCGTGGAAAGAGAGCTCGTTTCCAAGGTGCAGGCAATGCGTAAGGAAGCGGATTATCAAATCACCGATCGCGTACGCGTATATTATATAGCGGAAGGAAAAGCGGCGGACGTCTTGGCGGCAGGAGCTTTCGCGGCGGACGTCTTGGCGGTTTCCGTAGAAAAAGGCGAGCGTGCTAACGCCGATATCCGCAAAGAAGTGGACGTCAACGGCGAAAAGGTCGTACTTTCTTTGACAAAAGCGTCGAATTAACAAGTTTTTTGCGATTTTTTGAAAAAAAATTAAAAAACGCAAAAAATAGAGTTGACAAAGAGAAAAGAAAGTGGTAATATAAACAAGCTGTCAGGCGGCGCGAGAGAAAAAACCTTGTCGAAAAAAATTTTTAAAAAACTTTAAAAAAGTGCAAAAAAACAGTTGACAAAGGGAAAAGGTATATGTTATTATATACAAGCTGTCGCGGCGGGAAGCCGTCAGCACGGGCTGTAGCCCGTATCAAGAAGATTAAAAATGGAATAAGAAAG
>JAZSGC010000094.1:0-2271 GCA_045532525.1 Candidatus Scatosoma sp. | reverse complement strand
TACGCTTATACCGATTGACGACGACAGCGAACTGCCGTTCTAATCTTCGGGTGGGTGCTTGGGTTGGGGAATAAAGAAAGACAATGCTTTACGCATTGTCTTGTTCTCTTTTTTGGGCAAAGCCTGCAACGCCGTTTATAAATATATAGCGTGTGTTCAAACTTTGCCGTATTTTGGTGGAGCTAAGCGGATTCGAACCGCTGGCCTCCTCGTTGCGAACGAGGCGCTCTACCAACTGAGCCATAACCCCAAATGCACGTTTATTATATCCCATCTTCTTCGCTTTGTCAAGGATTTTTTGCGCTTTTTTATAAAAAATGAAAAAACGACTTGCATTTTTTCGTTTCTTGCTGTATAATCGTATAGGTTGTAGCACATTTTTGCTACCAAACGCAAATGCACAAGTATTTACATTTATTTATAAACAAATTAGGGGCTTATTATGAAAGAAATGCAAAGAATGTCCAAGTTTGAATTCGCCTATTTCCTATTGATGGCGTTTAGCTCGGGCATCGTAATCGGTATCGGGGGCGTAGCTTCCCTTTTAGCAAATAACATTTACGGCAATGCAGGACGGCTTATCGGTGCAATATTGTTCACCGTTGGCATTTACGCTATCGTTATGTTTGAGATGAAATTGTTTACGGGTATGGTTGCTTCTATCCCTAAAATGGGCTTAAAAAACACTTGGCAACTCCCCGTTTGCTTCCTTGGCAACATCATCGGCGTCGGGGTTGTTGCGGTGCTGGCATATTTCTCCCCCGCGAACGAATACGTTCTTCCCCAAGCGCAAGCCCTGATGAAAGGAAAACTGAACGCAGATTTTTGGTATTTACGCGCATTTTGTTCTTCCATTCTTTGCGGCGCGCTGATTACTCTTTCGGTATGGTCTGTGAAGTATGCCCCGAAAAAGAGTTTGAGCGCAACGCTCGGCGTTATCTTCCCCATTGCCGTATTTGCCTTTTGCGGTTTCGACCACTCCGTAGCAAATATGCTTTACATTTATTACCTTGGCGAATGGTCTTGGAAAATTATCCCCTATTGTCTTTTGAGCATTACAGGAAACATTGTAGGCGGCGTGATTTTGCCCCTTATTTATCTTTTACGTGAACAAGCAAAAAAGCTTTAAAAGGGCAAGCTTCAAGTTTTCAACGCGTACCTGCCCCCTTCATTTGTTTAAAAACGGCGGTTTTACCCGCCGTTTTTTCGTTCGATTAGCTATTACATTCAAAGTCCGTAGAATCCGCAGCGTCGGGCTTTCTACCCACCGAAGTATTATCCTGACGGCGATTGCGCAGTTCCGGCACAGGCGACGGTGCGACCTGGAAACGGTAATCCGCACCGTGTCGGCGTATAAAGCTTTGAATAACGCAATGCGAGGGCACAATTTGCGTGGTGGGATTAACCGTGTCTTGGAAGCGGAAAAAGTCCGCATTTTCAGGCAAGCATTTCACTTTGACGTAATCTTCCTTCTTGCTTGTATACTGTACGGTATTTTCTAAAATTTTACGGACGTAACCGATGTTTTCGTGTAAGCGTAAAGGCTCGGGGAAATCCCCGCCGGGAATGATCTCTTCCCACTCCTTCCCCTCGTATTTCTTCAATAATTCCGCCGCTTTATGCAGATGGGAAATTTCAAATTCTAAGTTAGTTTCCCACAGCTTACGAATATAAGGGTCGGTTTCCGTTTTATAGCAGGACCAGTAAAGGTAACACTCGCAATATTCGTGCCAAAGCAGCATTTCCAACCACGTGGCATTGGCGTCCATTAAGCTTTCGTACTGCGTGACGTGTTCTTCTTCCACCATCGCAATTTCTTGATAAAGCTTCCTGCCGATATCCGTACAAGCGAAGTTGGTTACGTTCATATAATAATTCATCGTTTGCTGTTCCGCGGCGGTGATAATCATCGTCGCCAACACCGTTTGCACGTCCGACTTTTTGGCGTTGATAGCACGCCTTACGTTATCCTTAGGGAAGCGGTGATGGGAAATCGTCGGTCTGCCCGGCATAATTTCCGTGTATCTACCCACAAGCCACTCCGCGGCAATCCCCTGCTCCATTTCCAAAAGATTTGCATACCGATACAAGTGGTCGAAATCTTCCAAAAGCGCAAAATCCAGTGCGGTTTTCACGTTGCAGTCCAGCCCGCGCTTGGCAAGCTCCGCCGTTAAGACAACGGCAAGCTGTTCGTAGGAAATGGTATGCTCTAAGATGCTTTCATTTTCGGGTTTAAGCAAAGAAATTTTCAGCTGCTGCTGTTTTTCGATA
>JAZSGC010000056.1:0-7068 GCA_045532525.1 Candidatus Scatosoma sp. | reverse complement strand
AATACTGCGGATACCCCTTGCTATATCTGCCGCCCCTTCGGGGTCGGGCTGTAAAAACATACCCTTATAACCAACGCCCTTGGTACGGGGCTTGTTGGTGTATACGCGGGGTACGATCACCAGCTTTTCCTTTACTTTTTCGTTCAGCTTGCCAAGCCGTGAAATATATTCCAGCGTCGGCGCTGGCTCGTGCGCAGAACACGGACCTACCACCACCAACATCTTGTCGCTTTTTCCGGAAATAACGTCGCGTATCTCTTTATCGCGTGCTTTTTTGATTTCCTGCATTGCAGGCGTCATCGGTTTCTCCGCAATAAATTCTTCGGGTTCGGGAATAAAACATTGTTTTTCAATCATAGCTGTCGTCTCCTTTTATGCTTTCGTATCTTCTCCCATTAAAGTTTACTTCTTTCTATTCTCTAAAAATTGATATACTGCTTCGCTGACGTATTCGCTATATGGCGTACCGAACTGCAAGCTGTTTCTCACCATTGACGAGCTAACGTGCAGCAGCTCCTGCCGACAGGGCAAATACACGGCAATTAAATCCTTATCCAGCTTTTTGCTAGCGTAAAAATTCGCGTTTTCATAATCCAAATCGGTGCCGTTGCGAATGCCACGCACGTAAATCTTCGTATTTTCTTGTGCCAGCAGCTCCGCCACCGTGCCTTGAAAACAAAGAATGCGGACGCGCGGTTCGTTTCCAAAATCCAAACGGAGCATCTCCATTCGTTCCTCCGCGGTAAAACAAGGAGCTTTGGCGGGGTTAGTCATAACCGCCAGCACTACTTCGTCAAAGAGCTGCAAGCAATCTTCCACCATTGCTTTATGTCCAAGCGTAGGCGGGTCGAACGTGCCTGCAAAAACGCATTTCTTTTTTTTGTTCGTCATCGCTTTTTAATCCTTTTTTAAACGGAAAAACGTCATATACGTTTTACCGTACTTTCTTTCATCGTATTTTTCTAAGCCGTCCACTTCCCCAAAAAAGGTGCGGTCGCGCTCGTAAATCGCCACCCCGTTTGCCGTCAGCAAGCCTTTTTGCACAATATGCTCCAAGGCGGTTTTTCCGTAATCCAAACGATAGGGCGGGTCTAAAAAAATGACGTCAAACTGACCGCGCAGCATACTAAGGCAGGAAAGATAATCGCCTTGCGTCACCTTGGCTTGCTCGCCGTTTATAGGAATCTTTAAAGCGGTGAGATTCTTTTTAATAATCGCAAGGCTGTCCTTTGCCGCGTCGTTAAAAACGACTTCCCTAGCCCCGCGCGACAAGCTTTCCAACCCCAAAGAGCCGCTCCCTGCAAACAGGTCCAAAACCCGCGCGTTCGGTAGCTTCAAGGCAAGAATATTAAACAGAGATTCTTTCGCCCGATCCGACGTAGGCCGCACGTCGTCGCCTGCGAATTCCGCCAACACCCTGCTTCTATATTTTCCGCCGATAATTCTCATAATCCTTACTCCAAATTCCGCCAAAACGGCGTTTCAACGCGTACCTGCCCACCTTTTTCGCTTTTTGGGCTTATTTACGCTTTTTGGGCTTCGTGCCGGGCAAACCGCCATAATTGATTTTCTTTTCCTTGCTTGCCGCCGCTTTCGCCGCTTGGTCCGCAATTTGCTGTTGACGAATGGTCTTGTTTCTGCGCGCGTATGCGCCGATGATGTAGAACACGCCCGAAACGACAACGGGAATCGCCGCAAACGCGATGGTCACGAAATAGGAAACGGAAGCTCCCGCCGTGTTCATTGCATAGAAGGGCAAAATGGACCAACCCGAAAGCAAGCTAAAAATCATTGTAGGCGCGTTCAAGCCGTTTGCGTCCACTTCCTTTTGCATACAGCCGAATACGATGCCCGTAACAATCGTCAAAATCGCGGTTACCGTACCGAAGGTAAACCCTTTCCATACGCGGTATTCTTTCGCTTCCTTGTGCGACGAAATTTTATACGCGTTGCCGTATGCGTCTTCGGTGGAACGCTTTACGTTGCCCGAAACGAGCTGTTCGTAATGCGTGCCGCCGTGCGCCCAAGAAATCAAGCCGTTGTAAGCGATTGCCGCCACAACGCAAACCGCCGACCAAATCTTGGTGGAGGTTTTCCATACAATTTTAAATTCGGTGCTCTCGGAATTGGTTTTCGACATCAACATCAGCATAATCAAGCCTGCGCAAATGTACATAAATAAGGACGGTAATGCCGCCTTGAAAAGCTCCCAGACATATCTACCGAATTTTTTAAGCTTCTTCTTTACGTTTGCCATAAGTAAATCTCCCTAAAATTGTTCTTTTTCTATTCGTTTGTCCGCTTAGGAAACAGAATACGCTGCTCCGTTACAATCACGTCTAACCGTTCGTCCGTGCTGGTAAACGGCACGCTGCTTAGTATTTGGAAATCGTAGCAGTACCCCACGCGTTTCGCATTTTCTTGGCTGCGGAAATATCTATCGTAGCACCCGCCGCCGTATCCCAAACGGTTTCCGCGTTTATCCACGGCAAGCAGGGGCGCAACCACGATATCCATCTCCCCGAAATAAGGCTCGCCCACGGGCTCGCGTATTCCCAACCGATTTACGGAAAAGTCTTCGGCGTATTCCACCGCCGTCATTTCCCCATTTTCCATTCTCGGACAAAAAATCCGTATATCGCGGCTTTGCAGCTTTTCTATCAGCTTGTCCGTCGGTGCTTCCGAAGAAAAGGATAGATATACAAGCACGTTTAAACGCGTACCTGCCCCCTTGCTTTGCACCACTTCTTCTTCCAAAACGGAGAATACCTTTAAAAATTTTTTTATCAAACCCCTTTCTTTTATATCGCGGTTTTCGTTGCAAGAACGCCGTTCTTTCGCATAAGCGCGCAAGCGTTTTTTGCTTTCTTCCACCGAGCAAGGCAGGGCTTCCACAAATTGTAATTTATTCGTATGCATACACAAACTCCGCCCGCCGCGTCGCCGCGCAAAGCACTTCGTAGGCGATGGTATTTGCTGCCGCCGCCGTTTGCTGCGCATTAGAAAGCAGCGTAAGCTCTCGCCCGCGGCGCAGTTTGCCATTGACGATGCAAGCGTCCATACACAACGCTAAGCTACTATCCGTTTCTCGTAATAGACCGTTATTTTTACTCCGCAAAAAACCGTCGGCATACCCGACCCGAAGCACGGAAAGCGATTGCGGCTTAGAAATACACGCCGCTCCGTAGCCCGCGCCGCCGCGCGTAGCTTTTCGGCTGACAACCACACGGGTAGACAGGGTCATCGCCCCTTGCAAGCACAACCCGTCCGCCACTCGCCTTTCGCTATCCGATAGCCCATCGGGAAAATATCCGTACAACCCTATGCCGACGCGCACGCCGTCAAAAGTAAAGCTTTTGCCAAGCAACGCGCCATAGGTTGCGCTTAAATGCGCCTTTGCGGCAGGATAATACCCTTTGACGAGCCGCACGCCTTTTTCAAATTCCGCGCGCTGCGCTTCCGCAACCGACTTATCGCAAGCATATAAATGCGAATAAACACCGTCCACTTGCACCAAGGGATGCTGCCGCAAAAACGCGCACACCCTGCCCAGCGCGGAAAAATGCATACCGTAGCGGTTCATTCCCGTATTCATTTTTAAATGTGCTTTTATCGGCAAGCGGAGCTGCTCGCATACGCTCGCCAACAATTTTGCCGTCCACAAATCGGGTACGGTTGCCGTAAATCCGTTAATCGCAAGTATGGCCGCTTCTTCCCTGTCCATAGGCGGCGTAAACACCAAAATTTCGTTACCGCAAGCCGCCGCGCGGATACAAATTGCTTCGTCGATAAGCGCTACGGCGAAACCGTCCGCAACCCCAACCAACGCCGCCGTCACTTCTTCCGCACCGTGGCCGTAGGCGTTAGCTTTCACCACGGCGTATAACCGCGTTTTCGTAAGGCTTTTAAAGGCTTTGGCGTTATTTTGTATCGCCCTTAAATTTATCGTTGCCGTCACTTTTTGCATACTATATTCTTATGCAAAAAAGGGGCGTTTGGTGTGTTATTGCTTTGCGGAAAAAATAACTCTATGACAGTTATCGCACTCTATCGTGCCGCCGCCCGTCAGCTTACTGCGCGCAGCAAGCGGCGGTTCCATACTGCAAAATGGACAGCGATTGCCCACCAGCTCGCCCACGACGGGGAAAAGCTTCTCCTTACGTTTCGTTTGATATTTTTGCATTACTTCTGCGGATACCCCTTTGGCAAGCGCGGTGAGTTCCTTTTCAATCGCCGCACGTTCTTCCGCGCGGGAAGCCTTCACCGCCTTGTATTTTTCCGACGCTTCCGCGTACTGCTTTTGCGCCGCAATAACCTGCTTTTTCAGCTTTTGATATTCCGCGTCCACTTCCTTGATGCTGTTAAGCAAGGTAGCCAAATCCGCTTTAATTTTCTTAATTTGGTCCACTTTCAGTTGCGCTTTCTTTTGATAGAACGAAATATCCGCGCCGCCCGTTACCAGTTCGTCGAGATGATCAAAATCCTTCAACGTTTCTTCAAGCTGTACGTATTTTGCCGTCAAGCTTTCCGCTTCCGCACGCAACGACGTTGCTTTCACTTCCAACGAATCCAGCTTTTCAGGCGCGGTTTCTAAGAATTTTTTATACTTGACGTATTCCTTTCTCTCGTCGCACCCTGCCAGCTCGCGTTCCAGCTTATACAGCTTTTTGTCCACTTCCTGATAACTTAAAATTGCTTGTAACTGTGACATATAATACTCCCTTCGTCAAAGCAGCTCGCTGTCCGTGTGATATACGCACGAAACCGCCAACCGCCGACGCATTTTTTCGTAATATTTTTGAAAACCGTAGTTTTCGGACGCGTAATGCGTCAATACGATCACCGCCAACCCTTCTTCCAAGGCAAGCGCAATCAAATGATGCTTGAAATCGGACGAAATAATCACGTCCGCATTTCCTTCGTATTCGTCTAGCGCGTAAGAAATTGCATTCTCGTCCACGCCCGCGCCGCAAAAGCTTGCCGCGCGCTTTATCTTTTTTCCGTAATCGCCGTACACAAGTACGCGCTCCGTCGAAAAGACTTTTTTGACGTTGTTTGCTAAATCGCCAAGCGGAAGCTCCGTCACGTCGTATACCCTGCCGTAGCCGCCGCCCGTAAGCGGGTGCATCACGCTGACGTTTTCTCCGCCGCCGCCCGCCGCAAGGCACACGCCCTGCATCAAGCTTTCGTCAATGCCGCCGCCCGCGCTATCTAGATTGAGATGCATCGACAAAACGGAAATGCCGTTTTTGATACAATCCACCAGCTTCGTGCCAAGCGGTTCGCCGTCGCAAACGTGGGATATTTTTCCATAGATAGCGGGATGATGGGTAACGATGAGATTCGCACCGCATTCCTTGGCTTTGGCGATTGCCGCTCCGCTCAAATCCAGCGTGAAAAGCACGCCCGTAATTTCGTCGCCCGTATCGACCAAAACGCCGCTGTTATCGTACGCGCCGTAGGTCTTGCAATATTCGTCGCTCAAACGCTTGGGCGCAATCTCGTTTGCGATTTGATAAATTTCACTTAATTTCACCTTGCAACACTCCTTGCAATCTTTGTTTGCGCCTTGCAAGCTCCGCCTTGCTTTCTTGGCTGAGCGTAGGCTCTAAAAGGTATTTATCCAAATTGTCTATCAACTTTTGTATACGGCGAACGAACGCTTCGCCCATCAGCGCAAGGTTCTCCCTGCCGAATTCGTATTCCGCGTCCGTGTACGGAGCAAACGCACTTTCGCCGCGTACCTGCCCCGCCGAATTTACATTTCCACCGACGATGACGTCGTAAAATTTCCCGTCGAAAAAGGTGAAGTCCCGTTGGATATATCCGCCGTTTTCTAAAACGTACCTACGCAGCTTTTCCGCGTCGTGCATCGGCTGGAACACAAACCGAGTCGGCATAAAACCGTATTTTTCGTCGGACAAAATGTGGACGATTTCGCTTCCGCCCATACCCGCGATAAGTACCTGCTCTGTATCCTTAGGCACGCCCGCGAAGCCGTCGCCAAGCACGGCAACCGCTTTTCCCAAACGCACGTACGGCGCAAGTAAGGCTTCCGCTTTCGCCAAGCTCCCCTTGCTGATATCAGATAAAATCACTCTTTCGCAAAGCTTATTTTTTAACATATATTCGCTGCAATACCCGTGGTCGCAGCCGACGTCCGCAAAGCTTTTGCAACGCCCAAGCAACGAACAAAGGGTATCGATGCGCTTTCCGTAGCCCATTATTCTAAGAAATCTTTCAGCTTTTTGCTACGGGAAGGGTGGCGCAGCTTACGAAGAGCTTTCGCTTCGATTTGACGGATACGTTCACGGGTAACGTTGAATTCCTTGCCCACTTCTTCCAAGGTTCTGGGCTTGCCGTCGTCGATACCGTAACGCAAACGCAATACCTTTTCTTCGCGCGGCGTAAGCGTATCCAACACGTGAAGGAGCTGTTCTTTAAGCATTGTGAACGCTACGGAATCGCTGGGCGTAGCCGTCTTCTCGTCTTCGATAAAATCGCCCAAGTGGCTGTCCTCTTCTTCGCCGATCGGCGTTTCCAACGAAACGGGGTCCTGCGCAATTTTTTGAATTTCGCGTACCCTGTCTTCCGTTACGCCCATCTTTTCCGCAATTTCCGCAGGGGTAGGCTCTCTGCCCAGCTCCTGCAAAAGCATACGCTGCACTCTCGTCAGCTTGTTGATGGTTTCTACCATATGCACGGGAATACGAATGGTGCGCGCCTGATCGGCAATAGCACGGGTGATGGACTGACGAATCCACCACGTTGCGTACGTGGAAAATTTGAAGCCCTTTTGGTAGTCGAATTTCTCTACCGCCTTCATAAGCCCGAGGTTCCCCTCTTGGATAAGGTCAAGGAAGAGCATACCGCGACCAACGTAGCGTTTCGCAATGGAAACAACCAAACGCAAGTTTGCTTCCGAAAGGCGTTTTTTCGCCGCTTCGTCGTTTTCTTGCATACGCTTTGCAAGTTCCACTTCTTCGTCCGCAGAAAGCAAGGGCACTCTACCGATGTCTTTTAAATACATCTTTACGGGGTCGTCCAAACCGATATCGGAAAGAGCCT
>JAZSGC010000133.1:0-6085 GCA_045532525.1 Candidatus Scatosoma sp. | reverse complement strand
AACGACGCTATAAGAAAGCTTGCCCCCGCCCTTTGCCGTAAGTACTATCTTTTACACGTTTGCGGCAAAAACGGAACGCTACAATCCAGCCTGAAAAACTACCGTCAATTTCCTTTCATTAAGGACATGGGTGCGGCTTATGCCGCCGCCGACCTGATTATTTCGCGCGCAGGCGCAGGCGCGGTTTTTGAAACGCTCGCCTTAAAAAAGCCTGCGATTTTTATTCCGCTTGAAGGGCAAACGCGCGGTGATCAAATGGAAAACGCGCGCTATTTTTCCGAGAAACAGCTTTGCTACCTGCTTCCGCAAAGCCGCTTAGACGAGCTGCCTGAAACCATCGAACGGGCGCTTGCGGACAACAGCTTAAAGGAACGGCTACTCACCGCCCCTTATTCGTCGGGTACAAAGCCCGCCCTGCAAATCATTCGTGAATGCTTACAGGCGGAAAAGCGCCCATGAAACAAGCTTACGACCTGCCTACCTACCGTTCTAAGACGCGTAAAAAAATAAGACGGCGAGCCAAACTGCTCGCCGCCCTTGCCCTTGTTTTGGGAATTGCCGTTTTTCTATTCATCGGTTTTCAACGGAACGTCACCCGTGTTTTGGTTTCCATCAGCGAAGCGACAATGCGCGCTTCCACAACCGTGGCGGTGAACGACGCCGTCTACTATACCCTTTCGGACGAGCTTCGCTACGAAGACCTTGTCACCGTCGAGCGTGATAGCGCAGGCGAGATCGTGTCCGTTTCCGCAAACGCCTTGAAGATCAACAAGATTGCGCGGGATACGGCGTCCATTTCCCAGTCCAACCTAAAAAGCCTGAGCCTGAACGGCATTCCCATACCGCTCGGAGCGCTGACAGGCATCGAAGCGTTTGCAGGGCTTGGGCCGCAAATCCCCTTTCGAATTATCCCCGTCAGTAGTGTTTCCTGCGACTTTTCTTCCGAGTTCGAAAGCGTGGGCATCAACCAAACCAAGCACAGCATCTACCTGCACGTAATTGCCGACATTAGCATCGTCATGCCGTCGAGAACGGAAAACTTTGCCGTCACCACCGAGATACTCGTCGGGGAGTTCGTCATCGTCGGCTCCGTCCCTGAAACCTACTTACAGACGGACGTTTTTGGAAACAAACTGCCGATATAATTCGGCGAAACGCTTAATTCTTCTTCGTCTTTGCCTTGAACAGGAATGCCATAATCAGCGAGAAAATCACCGCCGCCGTGACGCCCGCCGACGCGGCGGAAAAGGCGCCCGTCACCGCCCCGAACCAGCCTTCCTCCGCGCCCTGCATTGCGCCCTTTGCAAGCAAGTAGCCAAAGCCGCTAATCGGCACGGTCGCCCCTGCGCCTGCAAAATCGACCAGCTTTTGGTACAAGCCCAACCCCTGCAACACTACGCCAGCAAGCAAAAAAGTCACCAAGATTTTCCCTGCCGTCAAGTCCGTCAAATTGATGACCACTTGCGCAATCATACAAATAAGACCGCCTACGGCAAACGCCTTGACAAACTCAAACACAAGCTCCCAAATTTCCGCAAACATACTTTCCACCCATTCCTTAAAGCACTTTTCTCTGCTTTTACAGTATGTAAAAAGGAACGCATTTTCATGCGTTCCTTGTTTGTTTTTAGGCTTATTTTTCAATCCAGTTGCCCTTACGGTATTTATACATACCGTTAAAATAGTCTACCACCGAAGTGTTGTTTTTCACAAACGCGCTAACGGGGTACTGTTGCGCCGCCGAAAGCTGAAATGCCGCTCTCCAAATCTCGCAAGGGGCGAAAAACCGTTCGCTCTCTTCTAAGCCTTCCGCCATTAAATACGGATAGACGGTGCGCGCCGCTTTCCGATGTTCCGCAAGGGATTGCGCAAATCTCGTACCCTGCGGAGCTTCCACGCCCGACTCTCCGTACGCCACAGCCTTTTGCGTACCCGTCAACTGCTCGTACGTTTTGAGCGCGTCGTCCGTATAGACAAAGCGCAAAAACGCTTGTGCAAGCGGCAGCTTCCACTCTTCCACGTTCGCCTTGATAAACGCCGACGAACGCAAGCAATCGAGCGTCGTATTTTCGATAGGCGCGTCCTCGCTTGCCTTTGGCAAGGGCATCCAACCAAAGCGCGTTGATTTTGGCAAAGGCTCGCCCGAAGCTTCACCGTCCGTATTTTCTTCACTGGCATCTTGCGTCTCGTATTCGTAAGCGCCCTGCCACCAAGAGCCATCCATCAGCATCGCAATCTCTCTTTCGCCGTCCAGCCCTTCCACAAACACCTTTCGTGCCGACGACTGCGACTTTACAAACTCTTCCGTGAAGGTCAAGTTTCCGTAATAGCCGTTCTTCTTTTCCGTCAATTCTTCGATAAAGGACAAGGCGTGGTAATTTCCCGCCGAGCGCGCCAGCTCGTAGCCGTTTTCCTGTGTAATGATAGTAGCCTGTTCGTCTTGGGCAAAGCCGCCGTTTTTAATTACGCCAAGGTTTGTAGCCTTTCCGTCTAAGGTGTAGCTAAGCAACGTTTGTTCGTAGCCGTTTTGCGTTGCCGCCAAGCCGCCCGCAAGCCACGTAAAGTACGTTTCATACTCCGCGCCGCCCCAAAGCACAGGGATATTTCCATCTTTCGCTATATACTTGCAAAGCGTAAAAAATTCGTCGTACGTCGCAGGCAAACCGTCGTCCCACGTATCCGCTTTTCCGTCCGCGCCAAGCGAAATCGGCATACCCGTGTCCGCAACGAACGGATTTTCTTCCGTTCCGTCCTTTGCAAAGAAATAGCCTTTTTCTTCAAACAAATCGTAGTTGTACACAAACCCCACCGAACCAAAACGATCAGGCAAAGCGTAGTACTGTTTTTGCGTTTCTTCGCCTACGCCGTAATACTCCTTTTGCGACGGCAAAAGCTTGCTTTCGACGCTCCGTTCTTCCGTTTCCTGTTCATAGACAAGGGGGCTAATTTCCGCAAGCGCGTTTTCTTTTTGCAGAGCGCGAACGTCCGCATCGAAGGCAAAATATACTTCTTCACGCCCTTCGAGCAGTTCGCTCGGGCTATTCACAAAATCCGCCGCCGTATGCAGGATTACCACCTGCACCCCTTTCTTTCCGTCTTCCCAACAGGTATCTTGGGCATGCAAGGCTTCAAAACGTTCCTTCATCGTATTCAGCCAAAGCATATCCTGCGTATACGCGCTGTTGTAGACGTAGAGCTGCGTACGCGCCAGGTCGTCGTCTTCGACGGGATATACGGGGGTGGAATGCTCCTGTTGCGGCGCGCACGCCCCGCACGCAAACAGCATCGCGCCGCCAAGCAGCAACGCCCCGATTTTTAAGCTCTTTTGCTTCATACGCTCTCCTTTTTGCCTGTAAAGCTTTCACAAGCTTTATCAGTATACCACGGTTTTTTCTTTTTGGCAAGTGTTTTCCAGCAATATCCCAACCCACCGCGTAAAAGAAAAGCACGCCCAAGGCGTGCTCCTATTTCTCTATACGTCTATTTCAATGGAAACGGCGTGCGATATACAGGGAATACTTTCCCCCTGACCGCTCGAAACGGTGGACAAAAGCGCGCCCGTCGCGGCAAACAGCATACGCCGAATTTCCCCCTTTTTGAGCTTCTCGTATAAATACGAGCCGAACACCACCGCGCTACATCCCGCGCCGCTACCGCCTTGAAACTCGTCTTCAATCACGTTATAGATAATCTCGCCGCAATCGACGTGATTCGGCTCTACGTCCACTCCCTTTTCCCAAAGCAAATCCTTCATCAACCGACTCCCGAGCGCGCCCAAATCCCCTGTGACAATAAGGTCGTAGTAGCGCGCGTCACGCTCCATATCCTGTAAATGAGTCAAGATGGTATCCGCAGCCGCCGTTGCCATTGCCGCACCCATATTGTTGACGTCGGTGACGCCGTAGTCCACCACTCGCCCAAGCGTTGCGGCGGTGATTGCAGGGATTTTTTTACCTTGAAAACAGGATTTATCCCCACCCATGTCCGCAATCAGCGTTGCGCCTGCGGCGGTGACCGTCCACTGCGCCTGCGGCGGCCGCGTATTGCCAAGCTCTAAGGGATAGCGGTATTGCCGCTCTGCGGACGAGAAGTGACTGCCCGTTGCCGCCACCGCTCTTTTGATATATCCGCCGTCCACGAGCATTGCCGCCAGCGCCATACTCTCCGTCATCGTCGAGCAGGCGCTATACGTTCCAAGAAAGGGAAAATCAAAATCCCGCGCCGTAAAGGACGCTGAAATGATTTGATTGAGAAGATCCCCCGAAATGAGAAGATCGACGTCTTCTTCCGTCAAGCCGCCGTTTTCGATCGCCTTCCGAACGGCAAAAGTGAGCATTTTACACTCCGCCTTTTCGTAGGTATCTTCCCCGAAGGTATCTTCCAGTAGCGCTTTATCCACAAAATTACCCACCACACCCGCGCATTCCTTCGGGCAGGCTATCGTGCCGGTTGCAACAATTTTCGGCTTGTTTTGAAAAACAATCGTATGCCCTTTCATATCGTTAGTATTGCTTTTTTGCCTATTTTTTATACAAAAAAACACGCAAAAAATGCGAGTTTTTGTTCATAAGGACAAAAAGTGAACACTAGGGTAAAACCGATACGGAACAGATGGGTTTAAGAAAAAAGTCATTACGGAAAAAATTCCGTAATGACTTTTTTCTACTATAATAAACTACTTTTTCCAACAATTTGCATTATTCAATAAGTGCGATATAACGTATTTCTAATTTACCGCGCTACTTTCTCATCAGCCGATGATTGCTGCTTTGAATGAGCAGCTTCACGCGATCTTTCTTCCACTGCAATTTTTATTCTCCTTACTGTATTACTTTTGTGACTTTTATCGTTTTAATTATAAGTAGAGGTGGATTCGAAGCAGGCCTGCCTTTTACATCCCTTTATTTTAAAGGGGTTTAGGACTGTGTGGCAACTGTGCGACAAACCTTTTTCCACCCAATTTTATTCATTTTTTCAGTATTTCAGTGCCAAAAATAATTCATAATAAAGGTCAAAAGTCCAAGCAATTCTCCCCTCCTTCTCTATTTCAAACAAAAAAGACTTATACCACAAAAGATGACAGAATGAATCAGGTATTTCCATTTCGTTCATCTCATGTAATATAAGTCTTAAATTTTATATCAATTTTTTATATGCTGTTAATAAAAATGCACGCCTAGAAATTAAATATCCCCTGCAAGATTTACCCCTTCAGGTAAAGTATGTCAAAACCCTTCAAATTCGTCATAAAATCCAGCTCTTTGCATACAAGTCTTGTAAGTCTCCCATGTCCAGCCTTTGCCGATGGTACATGCAAAATGGTTAACGCCGTCTCCGCCTGTGGACGTCCAACGAATCAAATAAAAACCGTTTTTCTTTTCGGGAAGCTTGCAAACAACCGTTTTACCGTTTGGCTCCACCTCAAATACCCCGCTCGTTACTTCTTCGTCGGAAACGAGTTCTACAACAGCATATTCCCCTTTAACTATGCTTTGCGTATCGTTTACAGCAAGCAAATCAAGAGTTCTTTCCTTTGGTTCATCGCAAATCAAACATACGGACTTTTGCGAACGCGTAATGTAATGATATGCAAGTTTCTTGCAACCATACCAATCCACCACAGCGTCTGAAACCTGTGGCCAACCGTCTGCGATATTCCACCAAAGAATACCCGTCTTTCTCCATTTTTGGCAACGGAAACGTTCAATAAAAAATTTTACCGCTTCTGCCTGCGAAATTTGACTTTGCCGTGCAAATTCAGCAAGATTATTCGAGGCTGTTCCAAAAATGCGTTCCACCTGACTAATCATTAATGGTAAGCGATAAGCATAAGGATTATTCTCGATCTGTGTCTCCATTGCCGCTGCGTGCGCAAGCCAAGCATCGTTTTTACAAATATCATAGATAGAGCCCTGTGGCATACTATCCGTAGGAATAAACTTCTCAAGCGATTTAGGGGAAGGACAGCCGTGATATCCAGTTTCCGACGCAAAATGGCAATCCGACGTGCTATAAAACTCTCCCTTGAAGAAATCGCGTGGTCCCCAAAGATGAGACTCCGCAGGTTGTCCATACCTATATGCAA
>JAZSGC010000038.1:0-4030 GCA_045532525.1 Candidatus Scatosoma sp. | reverse complement strand
CTACGCCTGAAACGCCCGTGGAAAGCGGCGTTGCGCCCGCTGTGAAGGATACGTTTACAACAGGGGCTTCGGTGTTTAGAACGAACGGCGCAAATTCGGGTTTGCAGGATTACGTTGACGAGTTTGGCGTAACGGCTCCTTACGGCTTTACGACGGTAAACGCGTACACGAACAGCGCGAACTGGGCGAGCGGCGCATTTGGCTTAAATGCGTACGGTAACGACAGCCTTTCGGCTTTCGATGAGGTTTGGTTTGCAGTCAAACTGGTGGGTGCGGCTTGGCAGTACGCTTTGAATGGGGTAACCACGAATGCGAGCGTTGTTTCCAGCGTTGAAAATGCAGAGTGGTGGTATTTCCATTTGACAAGAACGGGTACGACAACGTGGCGCGTGGAAGTGCTTGACGAGAACGGAAATGCGATTCTCACAATGGAAAGCGCAGACGGTGCGGCTGTGTATACTGCAAGCGGCGGTACTACCAATCGACCTGAAAACGGTATAGCTACAATTATATACGGTGACGGAAACGCAAGCGCGGACAAGAACTGGATGTTGGTTCGCGGTAAAACGGCGGATTCGTCTGCGTATATCTATGCGACGGAAGTGCGTGCGGTGCGCTCAACCGTGGAAGGGGAAAGAGCGATTTGGTCGGCGATAGAAAATGCAGTGCCTACGAATGAAGTAGAAATCCCTGACGGATATATTTCCGTTTATAAGAAAGAAAACTTTGAAAAAGGCAAGCTTGCGACGTTGGATTTGTCGAAGACGGAGTATACGAATCTTAATTTCGCAATTTTTGCGGATAAAAATCTTACCCTTCGTGGCGTAACGCTCAACGCAAATAAGATGTATTACGTAACGATGCTGAAAGGGGATGACGGTTGGACTGTTAGTGTTCAAAATAATTCCGCTGAAGTAACGCAATTTACGTTAAACGGGAATAGCCTTGCATATATTTTTGCAAGCTTGAATCCTGCGGACGCTACGACGACGGTGTATTGTACGGAAGTGCGCGCAATACACGTCTGCTACGGCGGCGAGGCGACTTGTACTGAGCCGGCAATTTGTTCGGGCTGCGGCAATGAATACGCGCCCGCAAAAGGGCACGGTGAAAGCGTTTGGGCGGATAACGAATATCAGTGCGAAGATTGCGGCGAAGTGTATGGGACGGTTGCAACGGAGATGGAAGGGCAGGACGTGGTTCTTTTCGAAAATGCAACGGCTGCCACCTTTAACGCGCAGAGCGCAACTGCGGTGATTGACCTTTCGGGCATTACCAATTTGACGATTGAAGGCGGTGAAACGCAGGTAGCGCTTGGCGGCGACGTTTATGATGGTGCGATTGAAAACGGTAAATTGACGTTTGCCGTAAAGCCGCAAGACGTTTTTGGCGAATATACGGCAAACTTTGCGGTTACGGTAGAAGGGAAAGAATTTACGATTACGGCTCCCGTTTTGGTGGTGACGAACCAAATTACGACGACGGCGGGCTTGAAAGCAATGAAGGAAGTGCTCCGCGGCGCAAACCTTGCGGCGGCAACGTCGGCAGGGATTGGCGGTATCGGTGGCGATAATACGATGAACGGCGACGGGTATTATACGCTTGGCGCGGACGTCGTGGTGAATACGGGCAACGAGTGGGCGCCCTATCGCGGATTTGCGTTCGGTACGCCTTCGGTGGCGTTCAAGGGGACGTTTGACGGCAGAGGCTACGCTTTGAAGAATTATCGCTCGAATGCAGCTGCTTTGTATGGAGATCTGAACGCTTATCAAGTCAATACGGCGAATGAAGTTACGAATATGTATTACGAGTCTTCGTTGTTCGGCGTAGTGGACGGTACGATTAAAAACGTTGCGTTCGTAAACACAAAAATCGGCGCTTACGCAAACTTGATTTTCTCCGGTACGGGTACGGTGCAAGACGTTTACGTGCAGGTAACGGACGTGCAAAACCATTCAACCGGGGCAAAGAGTCCGTTCTTTATCTACGGACAGATGGAGGCTGGTACGCTTAGAAACGTGGTGTTTGATTACACGACGTACAGCACCACCTATCCGACGGCGAATTTCGAGGCGGCGACGGGCAGAGCTTTCAAGGTGGAAAACGTAGCGGTTTACAATTTCTTGGATGGCTATAAAGATCAAGTTTATTATAATCAGGCTATGGGCGCGGCAACGAACGGCGCGGAAGTAGGTATCTACGTAACGTATACCGACGGCACGAACAACGGCGGCGCGTTTACGATGAGCGCGTTAAACGACGAGCTTTGGACGGTGGTAAACGGTGTGCCTACGTTTAAAAGTTTAGCGGCAGACACAGAAACGGTTGCGCCTTCCACGCAGGAAGGAGAAGTAGGCGAGCTTGGTTATTACATCGCTTGGGATTCGAATGCAAACGGCGCATACGATGCGGCGGAGCTTATTAAATCGGTAACGGAAGAGTCGACGGGCAAAACGCTCACGGACGGCGCGGCAAAACCGAGTGAGGAAACAAGAAAACAAATCATCGTCGGTACGTATGACGAATATTACGGATACCTTGCGAATCAGCCGATGTTGGAAGAGAATGGTTGCGCATATTTTGGCGTATATTTGACGGAAAATACGATTTTTGTGCTTGCGGATAACCAAGACGGGCTTATGTTTGCGGCAAAAGAACTTTGCCGCAAGCTGTACGGCTATCAGGTTTATAGCCCTAACAGCGTACAGATAGATTCTAAGGACGGGATTGCAGTTTCCGAGGGTTTTGATTATACTTCGTACGTTGCGTTTGAAAAGCGTTTTGAAGTAAACACGATGAATGAAAGCCAAAAATCGTCGGTAGGGTTAAGCCGCGGTCAAGAATATACTCCGTTCATCGAAATGCACAATGCGCTCAACTATCTTGAGGCATTGAGCGCGGATAAATACGGTTTTTCGTTAGAAACGTATACCGATTCCAACGCAAAGGCGACCGACGGTCCAGGGGATAGCGATTATACCGCAGGGCAACAGCTCTGCTACCTTGCAAGAGGTAATAAGACGTCGTTTGATAATTTGGTTGCGCGCGTTGTAAGCGTAATTTTGCAAAGAGCGAAAGCGGATAGAAGAATTACCACTGTCAATTTGATGATAGAAGACAACGTGGACTATTGCGGTTGCTCGGCTTGCGCACAATTCTCCGTTCCCGCAATTCCTCAACTGATTTTTTTGAACGAAGTTGCGAAAAAATTGCAAGCCAATACGGAGATTCTTTCCAGAACGATCGGCGTACAGTGTATCGCGTACGCGGAATATGGGAAAGCGCCCGTGTTGACGAGTAGTGATATTGCCAATTTGAGTAGCTTGAAGTCTACGCTGGGTATCGATTATGAAACGGTAATGTTTACCTACGATACGTCGGTGGCGTATACGCCTTCTTCCACGGCGGTGCTTACTGCGCTCAAAGGGGAAGACAACGTGCGTTTGCTTTGGACCTCGCACGGTGCAAATCATTCGTTTGGACTCACGCACGAAGCCAATGACCACACGTATGAATCGTTGCAGGGCTGGATTGCGGCTATGGGCAAGAAAAACGTTGATGCGTATATGTATCAAACGGTCTATAAAGATTATTTCCTGCCATTGAATACTTGGAAATATCAGGTAGAGTGGTACAAGACGCTTAGTGATTTAGGGTTGAACACTTCCATCAGCAACCTTGGCGACAGACACAACGCGGTGGGGGCGCAAACGGCGTTTGGCGCGTTTAAGACGTACATCAACACGCGCGTGATGTCGGACGTTAACGTAGATTATGAAACCTTGAAAGCGGAATTCTTTGCGGAAGACGGCTACTACGGCGCAGGCGGTCCTACAATGCTTCAATTCTTCAACGAATTGGAAGCGGTTATGGAATCCAAAAAGCAAACGTCGAACTATTTAGATTATACGACGTTTAAATGGGACGGTGGCGGTCACGAAGGTACTTCCAAGGCAGACCGCAAACAGGCGTTCTTCAACGGCGAATATCATTACGATCTTGCAAGCGTGATGTTCTCGCATTGGACGGG
>JAZSGC010000030.1:0-5981 GCA_045532525.1 Candidatus Scatosoma sp. | reverse complement strand
GAAACCTTTGTGGAATTGCAATTTCTTTGCAGGGATAAAATATACAAAGTGCGCCGCAGCCCCGAATATCTCCGCCCGAAAACGCGTGGCGAAGGCTTTACAAAGGCGTTGGCAAGTGCGGAGCTGATTTATCCCGACGGTAGAGTTGTCAACAAAAGCAAAAAGGAAGTTAATAATGCAATCGTGGAAATTTTGGGGGTGGATTGTAAGCAGTTTTTGCAAATTGCGATGATTGCGCAGGGGGATTTCCGTAAGGTTTTGCTTGCGGACACCGAAGAACGCAAAAAAATCTTTCGTCAAATCTTTAAAACGCATAAATTTGAAACCATTCAAAACAAAATCAAGGAAGAAGCCCTTGCCTTGGATAGAGAATTCGAGCAAACGAAAACTACGCTTCGCGCCCACGCAAGCAATATTGCCTACGAAGAAACAAGCGTGCATTCCGCTCTTTGTAAGCAAGCGCAAAAAGGTGAACTTCCCGCACCGGAAATCGTGGTTCTTTTGACTTCCTTAATACGCGATGACGAACAGGAAAAAGAAGCTCTTGGCGGGCAAATTGAACAAATAGACGCATACCTGGGTGGGGTGAATGCCAAAATAGGGGAAGCGGAAGCGTATGCTTCCAGCCGTGCGCAGTTTGAAGAAAAGAGCGCACAGTTCCCTAATTGTATCCAAGCGGAAACGCTTGCAAAAGGCAGGTTGGAAAGGGCGCGGGAAAGCCAGCCCCAAATAGAAAAACTGGGCAAACAAATCGTTGTTTTAGAGCAAGAATTGCCTGAATACGAACGCTTGGCCGCTTTGCAAAAACAATGTGATGATTTGGCGAAAACGATTACAAGCGAAGAAACTAAATCCAATGCTTATGCAAACCAAATCTCGAAAGGCGAAAAAGAATTAAGCGACTTAAAGGCGCGGCAAATACAGTTGCAGGGCGCAGGCGAAAACCGAGCGAAATATGAAGCGGAAAAAGCGAGCGCAGTAGAAATGCAAGCGAAGCTCAACGCTTTAAAAGGCGATATGATTGCCCACTATGAAACCCGCCAAAAACTTCTTGAAGGTCAAGAAAAATGTCAGCAGCTGAGTACACGTGCGCAAATGCTTGGCGACGAATACAACGCTTTAAATAAAAGCTTTCTCGATGGGCAGGCGGGAATAATGGCAAGCACGCTTGCGCAAGGCGAGCCTTGCCCCGTTTGTGGGTCTACGTCCCATCCAATCCCAGCAAAACGCTCGGTGACAGTTCCCACCGAAGCACAGTTAAAGGCGGCAAAGCAAGCGGCGGAGCAAGCCAACGAACGCGCTAGGGATCAGAGCGGCGAATGCGCCAAATTGCAAGGGGAATTATCGGCGTTGCACGCGTCCGTAACAAAGCAAATTACGCAGCTTTTTGTAGGCGAAACGGTCGAAACGGTGGGGGCAGGTATCAAATCACGGCTTTTGGAGCTGAAAGAAACCCTTTGTAAGCTCAATGAAAAAATTCAAGCGGAAACGAACAAGCTTCAAGAGAAAGAAGAGCTGGATAGGCGAGTTCCCTTGGCGGAAAAAGCCCTTTCGGATTTAAAGGAAACGCAGGGCGATTGCGCACTTGCTATCCATAGTGCAAAAACGCAAAAAATTAACGCGGAAGAACAATTTTTTGCCTTAAAAAACAAGCTTTCTTTCTCGTCGAAGGAAGACGCCAAGGCGGCAAGGCAAAGCCTTTGCAACCAACAATCCGAATTCAAGTACAACCTGGAAGCAGCGGAAAAAGAACACCGCGAAGCGCGGGAAAAGCTCGTACAGTTGCAAGGGGAAATTTCCGCTTTGTCGCACACGTTGGAAAAAGCTTGCGCTGTGGATTTGGAGAAGGAACGACAAAATAAAAGGAACGCCACCGCGCAAAAGCTCGCATTACAAACACAGCGTGAAGGCGTTGTAGCGCGTATACAAACGAATAAAAAATGCCAAGAAAATATTATGAACGCCTTGGCGGAAGCAGGCGAGTTGGAAGAAAAATGCCGTTGGATGAGCACCCTGTCTAAAACGGCAAACGGCAATTTAAGCGGCAAGGATAAAATCTCTTTTGAAACGTATATTCAAATGAGTTATTTTGATAGAATTTTACGCCGTGCGAATATTCGTTTGCAAAAAATGACCAACGGGCAATACGATTTAATTCGCCGTGTCGACCCGCTCAACCAGCGTTCGCAAGTCGGTTTGGATATCGACGTACTCGACCATTATAACGGCAGCACACGCCCTGTAAATTCCTTGTCGGGCGGCGAGCAGTTTAAGGCTTCGCTTGCGCTTGCGCTGGGGCTTTCGGATGAAATCCAGTCTTCGGCGGGCGGCGTGCGTCTAGATACGATGTTCGTGGACGAAGGCTTTGGTTCTTTGGACGGTGAATCCTTGCAGCTTGCCATTGCAACCTTGCAGGATTTAACGGAAGGAAACCGCTTGGTGGGGATTATTTCTCACGTGGACGAGCTGAAAACGAAGATAGACAAACAAATCGTCGTGGAAAAATTAAAGGGCGCAGGCAAGGGCAGCCGCGCGCGGCTTGTATAGTTAACAGAAAACACGAAAAAACGGACGCAGAAAACCTTCTGCGTCCGTTTTATATTCGTTTTTTCTTATCTGTTGTTGATAAGCTTGGTTAATTCCATAGGGTCGACAATTTTGCCGTCTTTGTATACGCGCATATTCCCCGAAGCAATTTCGTCGATGAGAATTACTTCGCCGTTGTTATAGCCAAACTCAAATTTGATATCCCAAAGCTCGCAGCCGATGGATTTTAAATCGTCCGCAACCACTTTGGTGATTTTCAGGGTTTGTTCTTTCATACTTTGGAACATATCCAAGCTCATAACGCCAAGCGCTGCAAGCCCTTCCGCGGTAACCAAAGGGTCGCCCTTTTCGTCGTTTTTGAACGTGCATTCCACGTAGCCGCCCGTAAGGGGAGTTCCGTTTTCGATATATTCTCCGTATCTGCGGATAAAGCTGCCCGTTGCCACCAAGCGGCAAATGACTTCAAGCCCGTGCCCGAATACCGTAGCGGGAAGCACTTCCATCGTTGCGTTTTCAAGGTCGGCGGAAACGTAGTGGGTTTTGATACCCGCTTGCTTTAAAAGCTCGAAATAGTACACGGAAGACTTTAAGTTTGCCTTTCCGATTCCTTCGATGGTCAGCCCGACGGTGTTTTCACCGGGGTCAAACACGCCGTCTTTGCCCGTGCAGTCATCCTTGAATTTCAACAGCACGTTGCCGTTTTCAAGTTTGTAAACGTCTTTTGTCTTACCAGTATACAGCTTTTCCATAATGTAAAACTCCATTTAAAATTTATTTACGCATACATTATAGCAAAGTTTTTTATTTTTTACAATAATATGAAAGTCAATATAGCAAAAAAAATGAAAAAAATTTAAATTTAGACCCGTTTATTTGACATCAAAGCGTGAAATATGATATAATCATTAAAATTATTTTTTCTTGAATAAAGAAAAAATAAGGTTATCGAGGTACAAAAGATGCTTTTGGATTATATAATTCTTGCCTTGTATGCGTTAAGTATGATAGGCATTGCGATATATACGCGTAACCGCTCGGGGTCGGTAAACGACTTTTTGTTGGCGGGTAAAAAAGGCTTGAACGGCTGGATGAGCGCATTCGCTTACGGAACGACGTATTTTTCCGCCGTTATTTTTATCGGTTATGCGGGTAAGTTCGGCAAACAATACGGCTTGGCTTCCGTTTGGATCGGTGTCGGCAACGCGATTATCGGTTCGCTGTTCGCTTGGTTGGTGCTTGCAAAGCGCACGAAAAAAATGACGACCCGTCTTTCGGCAAAAACGATGCCCGATTTCTTTGAAAAACGTTACGCAAGCCCGAAGCTTAAACTCGTTTCCGCCGTTATCATCTTCTTATTCTTAATTCCTTATTCCGCGTCCGTATACAATGGGCTTAGCTCCCTTTTTGAAATCGTATTCGGCATCCCGGGCTGGATTATTATGATCGCGCTTGCCGCGCTTACGGCGGTATACTTATTCTTCGGCGGATATTTTGCCACGGCGCTTTCTGATTTTGTGCAGGGCATTATTATGATCATCGGCGTGGTGGCGATGGTGCTTTGCTTCCTTTGCCACGATAACGTAAACTGGGATTTAACCAAGCTTGTCACGAGCGACGAGCTCGGCTGGTTCACCTTTTCTAGCAACAACAAGGGCTTGTACGGCAATACCGTATCCTTGCTGTCGCTTATCTTTCTTACGTCTTTCGGTGTTTGGGCGTTGCCGCAAACGATACATAAATATTATGCGGTGCGCGACGATAAAGCTATTATGCAAGGCACGGTGGTAAGCACAGCGTTTGCGCTGCTTATCGGTTTTGGCGCATACTTCACGGGCGCGCTGTCCGCCTTTTTCCCCGAAATAGCGGGGGTGGGTGCGGATAACGTCATTCCGCATATGATAAAAATCGTTATCCCGACAGGGCTTCTCGGCGTGCTTGCCGTGTTGATTTTATCGGCGAGTATGTCCACGCTCTCGTCTGTTTCTCTCGCTTCGGCGTCGGTGATTGCCGTGGATATTTACAAGGGAAAAATCAACACCAAAGCGGGTGATAAAAAAGTAAATTGGACAATGAAAATCCTTTGCTTGGTGTTCGTTGCGGTTTCCGTTGTGCTTGCGATATTAAACGAAGTGTTCCACGTCACCGCCATCGCATATTTGATGGGGCTGAGCTGGGGTGTGTTGGCGGGCTGTTTTATGGGGCCGTACGTCCTTGGATTGCTTTGGAAAAAGGTAACCCGCCCCGCGGTGTGGGCGTCGATTATCGGCACGCTCGTTTTAACGCTTGCATTGATTTTTGTGTTCGGCTACGATCAAAACGGCTGGAATTGCTCGTTTGGTAAAGCCCTGCAAAGCGGCGTGGGCTGTTCTCCGCTTATCGGCGTAATTTGTATGATCTATTCCGTCGCGGTAACTGCGCTCGTCAGTTTGTTTACCAAAGCCCCGAACGCGGAAACGCTCGCGGCGGCGTTTGAAGATAAAACGGTGCAACCCCAAGCACAAGAAAGCTAAAAAGGAGACGCTAAGTCAATGATTTGGTCAAAAGAAGAAACTCTTTCTAGGGCAGAGCTCGACGCCTTACAATTATCGCGTTTACAAGAAACGGTAGCGCGCGTATACGAGCGTGTTCCGTACTATCGCGAAAAAATGGATAGGGCAGGTGTGCGTCCAAGCGATATTAAAACCCTTTCCGACCTGCAAAAATTGCCGTTCACAACCAAGCAGGATATGCGTGATACTTACCCGTTTGGTCTGTTTGCCGTACCGAAAGACGAGCTGGTGCGCATTCACGCAAGCTCGGGTACGACAGGCAAACCCACGGTCGTAGGCTATACCCGCGAAGACTTGGAAACGTGGACGGATTGCGTTTCCCGTATCGCGTGTATGGGTGGAGCGAGCAACAAGGACGTGGCGCAAATTTGCTTCGGCTACGGTATGTTTACGGGCGCGTTCGGCTTGCATTACGGGTTGGAAAAAATCGGTGCGGCAATCGTGCCGTCGTCTACGGGCAACTCCGAAAAGCAGCTGATGTATATGCAGGATTTTCAAACGTCCCTGCTTGTCGCTACGCCGTCGTATGCCCTGCGCCTTGCCGAAGTTGCACAGCAAAACGGAATTGACCCCAAAACCGACCTTTCCGTGAAAATTGCGTTGGTCGGAAGCGAACTTCTCACCGACGCAATGCGCGAAGAAATGCACGCCGTGTGGGGGGACGACGTAAAAATCACGTCTAACTACGGTATGAGTGAATTGATGGGTCCCGGCGTTTCGGGCGAATGCTTAGAGCATTGCGGTATGCACATCAACGAAGACTATTTCCTGCCCGAAATCATCAATAGCGTAACGGGCGAAGTATTGCCCGCAGGCGAAAAAGGGGAACTGGTCATCACCTGTATCAAAAAGGAAGGACTGCCGCTCATCCGTTACCGCACGAAA
>JAZSGC010000061.1:0-5258 GCA_045532525.1 Candidatus Scatosoma sp. | reverse complement strand
AAAAAATATATAATTTAAGGAGAAAAAATATGACTAGAATTTGTATCCCTGATTATGAATATCAAGAAAGAATCCAAAAAGCGGCAAAGCTTGTTGCGGAAAAAGGGCTGGACGCTATGCTTGTCGTTTCGACGGAAAGCGATTATGCAAACGCGAGATATTTTTCGGGTTTTTGGCCCTTGTTTGAAAGAGCGGGCGTGTTAATCGGCGCAAGCGGTAAAGCGGTGTTGCTCGTTGGACCTGAATCTGCAATCTTTGCAAAAGATTTTGGTAAAATCAACAAGGTTATGGTTTTGAAAGAATTCCGCGAATCTGCTGACCCTGCTTATCCCGAATTGATTCCCGATACCTTCAAAATGGCATTTGATTACGTCGGCGCAACGGGGGAAAACTTAAAAATCGGTTTAGGTAGCTACGTAGAATGCACGTTGCCGATTATGGAAGGCTTAAAGAATACCTTCCCCAAAGCGGAAATTTCCGTATGCAGCGATATTATGGTACAGCTTCGTTCTATTAAGAGCGAAAACGAGCTTGCTTGTATCAGAGAAGGCTTCCGTATTGTAGAGCTTGCGACGGACGAAGTTATCAAGGCTTTGAAGCCGGGCGTAACCGAACTCCAAATGGTAGGTATCGCACAAAGAGTCATTTATGAAAACGGCGCGGAATACGAAGGGCTTCCTATGTACGTATTCAGCGAATCTTCCACTCGTCACGCAATCAGCCGTTCCACGTATAAAACGATTGGTAAAAACGACATCGTGCAACTTAATCTTTCGGCAAAGATAGACGGTTATTCCCCTGCAATCGGTCTTCCCGTATTTATGGGCAAAGCAGAGGGCGAAAAGAAAGAGCTTGTGGATTTCTGTTTGAAGATGCACAACTGGACGACGGCAAATTTGAAAGCGGGTATGAGAGCGGACGTCGTTCCCAAGCAGTTCTTACAAATGTTTAAGGACGCTGGCTATGAAAAGAATTACGTTTACGGACCTTGCCACGGTACGGGTATGATAGAAGTTGAAGCGCCTTGGATGGAAACCTCTTCCGATTATATTTTGAAGAAGAATATGACCTTCCAGGTAGATACCTTCATCTCTGGTTCGACCTTTGGTTGCCGTTGGGAAAAGGGTATCGCCATCAAGGAAAACGGCGTGGAATCCTACACCGATTATCTTGAAAAACACGGCTTGATTGAACTTAATTTCTAAGCGAACAAGAAAACCTAAGCGCTGGGGCTTTCTTATAAGGAGTAAAAAATGATTGTAGGTAAAAAAGATTGGATTATACCCGATTGCGAGCTTCCTCCCGTAGGGGAGGGAGTGCTCAAAGGGCACGAAAGCGTAATCGTGGTCAACGATACCAACGAAAAAGCGGTAATCAAGGTAAAGCTGTATTTTGCGGATAAAGATGCTTATGAAGACATTGCTTGGGAAGTAGAACCCCAACGCGTACGCTGTTTTAGAATGAACAACGTAGACGATATGTGCGGTTATGTTGTGCCCTTGGAAACGCAGTACGCAATGAAGCTGGAAAGCACGCAGCCTATCGTTGTGCAGTACGGCAGGCTTGATAATAGACAGACCAACCTTGCGTACTATACTACGCTTGCATATTAAGGAGTAAAATATGATTTTAGACCATTCTTTTCCGCGTGAAACGGATTACGTAAAAGAGAAGAATATACCGCTTGTTATTGTGGGGGGGACGGTGGAATATCACGGCCCGCACTGCTCGTATGGTTGCGATACGCTGGTGGCAGAAGGCTTAATTAAAAAGCTTGCGCAAGAGAAGGAAATGATGATCGCGCCGACCATTTCTTACAGCCCGTCCAGCTATGCGGTAGGCGGTAGAAAGAGCGGTACGGTACACGTTCCCGAACGCGCTTTTGAAGATTACGTTTATTATGTATTCAAAAGCTTGCTCTATTCGGGGTTTAGAAATATTTACGTCGTAATTCATCATCAGTTTGAGCAGGAAAGCGAAATGCCGATGACCCTTTGTTATCGCACGGCGGCAAAGCGCGCGACGATGGAATACTTAGAAGAAACGCTCGGCGAAGGCTGGTGGGGGAGCGAAAGCTACGCCAACTACTATGAGGAGCTGGAAGGCGCAAATAATCCGTTCTCTTGGATTAAAGTAATTCCCACGATGTCTACGGCGGTGCAAAACGCGACGGGCTACGACCACGCAGGCAAGTTTGAAAGCTCTATTTTAATGGCGTTATATCCCGATTGCATTAAGCTGGATAGAATCGACGATATCAAACATTGGTTTACCGAAAGCGCAAGAGAAGCCAACAAAAAACTCGGCGATGAAATGGTAAAGCAATCGCTTGAATATCTCAAAAAGGCAATTCAATAAATGATATACGGAATAAGCCCCCTAAGCGATGCTTCGTGCGGCAAAAAATCGCGGAAAAAGGTCGGTGCGTCCGTTATCAGCATAAAATAATAATAAAATTTACAGGGAACGCTTGACAAATTTTTGCTTTTGGGGTATAATTTTTTAAATTGCAAAAATTATTGCTATAAAAAGTGTAGATTTCCGCAATTTTTTGTAAAAGAATTATAAGAATGGAGATACAACAATGAAAAAAATCGTAACCTTTGGCGAATTGATGCTCCGCCTTGCCCCCGAAAGCTATCTTCGCTTCGTGCAAAGCGAAAAATACCAAGCAACGTTTGGCGGTGCGGAAGCAAACGTAGCCGTTTCCCTTGCTAACTACGGTATGGACGTAGCGTTCGTTTCTAAGCTGCCCACGCACGAAATCGGTCAATCGGCAGTAAACTCTTTGCGCAAATTCGGCGTAGATATCTCTAAAATTGTACGCGGCGGCGAAAGAGTCGGCATTTATTATTGCGAAAAAGGCGCAAGCCAACGTCCGTCCAAGGTCATTTATGACAGAGCGTATAGCTCTATTGCAATGGCAAAAAAAGCGGATTTCGACTGGGATAAGATTTTTGACGACGTAGAATGGTTCCATTTCACGGGTATTACCCCTGCTTTGAGCGATGAAACGGCGGCAATTTGTGTGGAAGCTTGCAAAAAAGCAAAAGCAAAGAACATCACCATTTCCTGCGACTTGAACTTCCGTAAAAAACTGTGGAGCAAAGAAAAGGCAGGTCAAGTAATGGGCGAGCTTTGCCACTACATCGATTATTGTATCGCAAACGAAGAAGACGCGAAAGACGTATTCGGCATTGAAGCGGACGACACCGACATCTACGGCGGCAAGCTCAATCGTGAAGGCTATATTTCCGTTGCGAAGAAGCTTACCGACAGATTTAACTTCAAGGGCGTAGCAATCACCTTGCGCGAAAGCAAGAGCGCGAACGACAACGACTGGTCGGGTATGCTGTACACGAACGGCGAAGCGTATTTTTCTAAGAAATATTCGATGCACATCGTTGACCGCGTAGGCGGCGGCGATAGCTTCGGCGGCGGTTTGATTTATTCTCTTGTCAATGGCTATACGCCCCAGGCGGCAATCGAATTTGCGGTGGCGGCAAGCTGCTTAAAGCATTCGATTGAAGGGGATTACAATATGGTTTCCGTTGCGGAAGTCAACAATCTTGCAGGCGGCGACGCAAGCGGCAGAGTGCAAAGATAAGCAACGCGATTTTCAACAAAACAAAAGCTATCCGTTTTTATGGCGGATAGCTTTTTTGCGCAAAAAAATTTTTCAAGAAAAACCTTGCTTTTACCGAAAAAAAGCGGTATAATGGAATAGCGCAACGGCGCAAAATAAAGGAGCAAAAAATGAAGTTTATCCACCTTTCCGATTTGCATTTAGGCAAAAGACTTCACGAACTCTCTTTGATTGAAGACCAGGAAGAAATACTCCAACAAATTCTCGGCGTTATCGACGCGGAGCAACCCGCCGCGGTTTTTATCGCGGGCGACGTGTACGATAAAAGTGCGCCCAGTGCCGAAGCCGTGCGTTTGTTCGACTGGTTTTTGGCGGAGCTTGCGTCGCGGCGTTTGCGTGTGTTTGTCATCAGCGGCAATCACGATTCCCCGGAAAGAATTGCGTTCGGCGCTAAAATTATGGGTGCAAGCGGCATACATCTTTCACCTGTATACGATGGGCAGGTCACAGCGATTCCCCTTTCGGACGAGCACGGCACGCTCAACGTCTACTTATTACCTTTTGTCAAACCCGCGCACGTACGTAGATATTATGAAAAGGAAAGTATTGAAACGTATACCGACGCCATTCGCGTGGCGATTGCAAAAATGGGCGTAGATGAAAGCCAACGCAACGTTTTGCTCACGCACCAGTTTGTAACGGGGGCAACCCGTTCGGATTCCGAAGAAACGGTCGGCGGCACGGACAACGTAGACGCGTCCGTGTTTTCTTGCTTTGATTACGTCGCGCTGGGACATTTGCACGGCGCGCAAAATTGCGGAACGGAACGCATTCGTTACTGCGGTACGCCGCTGAAATATTCCTTCTCCGAAGCCAACGATTGCAAATCGGTCACCGTGCTGGAAATGGGCGCAAAATCCACGCCGCTTTCTTGTAAAACAGTGGCGTTGAAGCCCGTACGCGACCTTTGCAAAATTAAAGGAAGGTTCGCCGAGCTGACCGACGCTGCGTATTATCGTGGGCTTACAAATTTGGAGGATTATTTCCAAATCACCTTGACGGACGAAGACGATATCCCTGACGCGATGGGGCGTTTGCAAACCATCTATAAAAACGCGTTAGAGCTTCGCTACGACAATGCGAGAACGCGCGCAAATGCGGACGTTTTGGGTGCGGTGGGCGTAGAGCAAAAGACGGCTTTTGCGTTATTTTCTGAATTTTTCTTACAGCAAAACAATACGGAAATGACGGAAAAACAAAGCGCGTATATGCACGATTTAATCGAAGAAGTCGGGGGTGAAAGCATATGAGACCGTTGAAATTAACGATATCCGCATTTGGTCCGTATGCAGGGAAAGAGTGCTTGGATTTAGAAAAGCTCGGCGAAAATGGCTTGTACTTAATTACGGGTACAACGGGCGCGGGGAAAACGTCCATTTTCGACGCGATTGCCTATGCCCTGTACGATAGACCCAGCGGCGATATTCGCGACGATTCGATGCTGCGTTCCAAATATGCGGCAACAGATACGGAAACCTTTGTGGAATTGCAATTTCTTTGCAGGGATAAAATATACAAAGTGCGCCGCAGCCCCGAATATCTCCGCCCGAAAACGCGTGGCGAAGGCTTTACAAAGGCGTTGGCAAGTGCGGAGCTGATTTATCCCGACGGT
>JAZSGC010000060.1:0-10025 GCA_045532525.1 Candidatus Scatosoma sp. | reverse complement strand
CCGAAAATGGTAGACTGCGCACAGCACGAAAAAATTGATATCCTTTCTTATTCGGAAATTGAAGAAGTAAAGGGCTTCGTGGGCAATTTTAACGTAAAAATCCGCCGCAAGGCAAGATTTGTTGACGAAACGAAGTGTACGGGCTGTAAAATTTGTATGGAAAAATGCCCGTCCAAGAAAGGCTTGAACGAGTTCAATATGAACTTGAACACCCGTCCCGCTATCTACATTCCGTTCGCGCAGGCAATTCCCAACGTTGCCGTTATCGACCCTACGCAATGTATCAAAATGAAAACGGGCAAGTGCGGTATTTGCCAAAAATTCTGCGGCGTAGGCGCAATCGACTACGAACAAAAAGATACGTTTATCGACCGTCAGTACGGCGCAATCGTCGTAGCTACGGGCTTTAAGCCTATCGACTTAGATAACTTTAACGAATACGGTTATCACGATAATAAGGACGTTATTACTTCGCTTGAACTCGAAAGATTGATGAATGCGGCAGGACCTACCAACGGTGTTTTGCTTCGTCCTTCCGACGGTCAGCACCCGAAGGTAATCACATTCATTCAATGCGTAGGCTCTCGTGATACCAGCGGCTGCGGCAAACCCTATTGCTCCAAGATTTGCTGTATGTACACCGCAAAGCACGCAATGCTTATCCGTGAAAAATATCCCGATACCGAAGTGCACGTATTCTATATCGACGTGCGTACGCCCGGTAAAAACTACGACGAATTCTTCCGCCGCGCGGTAGAACAGTACGGCGTAGACTATATCAAGGGTATGGTTGGCAAGGTTTATAACGAAAACGGAAAACTGATGGTACAGGGTTCTAACCTTATCGATAACGAGCAAATCACCATCGAATCCGATCTTGTCGTGCTTGCTGCGGCAATCGAACCCGAACCTTCGGTTAGAAAGATTGCTACGCTTTTGACCACGAGTATTGACACCAACAATTTCTTAACGGAATCCCACGCGAAGCTCCGTCCCGTAGAAAGCCCTACGGCGGGCGTATATCTTGCGGGCGTATGCCAAGGCCCGAAGGATATTCCCGAAACCGTTTCGCAGGCGTCGGCGTGTGCGGCAAAGGTCATCGGCTTGCTCGTAAAAGACAAGCTGAAAACCAATCCCTGCGTGGCTATGCCCGACGAAATGATGTGTAACGGTTGCAGTCAATGCGCAAACGTTTGTGCATACGGTGCAATCACGTACGTGGATAAGGAATTCCGCTTGGGCGGCGGTAAAACGGAAACCCGCCGCGTAGCTTCCGTAAATCCTGCGGTATGTCAGGGTTGCGGCGCTTGTACGGTTACCTGTCCTTCCGGGGCGATGGATTTGAAAGGATTTAGCTCCAAGCAAATTATGTCGGAGGTAGAAGCGATATGCAAGATGTAACGACGGAAAAGAAAGAATTTACGCCTAACATCGTGGCGTTTTGCTGTAACTGGTGTTCGTATGCGGGGGCGGACCTTGCAGGGTCCAGCCGTTTGACCTATCCCGCAAACGTAAAAATCATTCGCGTGCCTTGTTCCTGCCGCGTCAATCTGATGTTCGTATTAAAGGCGTTCCAGCAGGGTGCGGACGGCGTTATCCTTTGCGGTTGTCACCCCGGGGATTGCCACTACGTAACGGGCAATTACTACACCAAAAGAAGAATGGCGCTTTTATACAGCTTCCTTAACTATATGGGCATTGAAAAAGAACGTACCCGCGTGGAATGGGTTTCCGCTGCGGAAGGCGCGCGCTTTGCGGCGGTTATGAACGATTTCGTAAAACAAGTTACCGACCTTGGCGAAAACAAGCGCCTTACCGACCTTCGCGTAAAGGAGGGTGAATAATATGAAAGACGTTGCATTGAAAATGTTGCAGCGCGCAAAAGAATTGCTGGCAAACGGCGAAGTGGCGCGCGTAATCGGCTGGAAGAAAGGGGAATTTTTCTACGACCCCACCCCCGCGGCGTTTGAAACGGCGGAAGAGCTGGACGAAGGTTTTGTTTACGACTGGTTCTGCGGCGCAAACCTTTCCAAATACTTAATTCAAATGAGCAAAAAGGAAGGCAAAACGGCGGTATTCTTAAAGCCTTGCGATACGTATAGCTTTAATCAGCTTGTCAAAGAACACCGCATCAAACGCGAAAACGTATATGTGATTGCGGTGGAATGCCTTGGCAAACTGAACATTGAAAAAATCAAAGCAAGCGGCGTTTCTATGATGACGGGCGTGGAAGTGGAGGAGAAACAGGTAAAAGTGGCTTCTCTCTACGGCGAAACGATTTTGCATAAGCCCGACGTCCTGCTTTCTAAGTGCGAAGTTTGTAACAAGACCCATCAGGTCAAGGACGAAGAAATTATTTTGCACGAACGTCCCGAACGCGACGTAGACCGCTTTGCCGAAGTGGCGAAGCTGGAAGCGATGACGGAAGACGAACGCTTTGCGTTCTGGCGCGAACAGCTGTCTAAGTGTATCCGCTGCAACGCTTGCCGTAACGTGTGTCCCGCTTGCTCCTGCTTAAAGTGCGTATTTGATAACCCCGCGTCTGGTATTGCAGCAAAGGCAAACGACGATAAGTTTGAAGAACAGATGTTCCACATTATTCGTGCTTTCCACGTGGCAGGGCGTTGTACCGACTGCGGCGAATGCTCGCGCGTGTGCCCGCAAAACATTCCTTTGCACTTGCTGAATAGAAAGTTCATCAAGGACATCGACGGATTGTACGGCGAATATCAAGCAGGGGAAACGGACGAAGGGAAAACTCCCCTTACTTCCTATAAGGAAGAAGATGCAGAACCGAACGACGTTTTTAACGGGGAGGCGAAATAATGTTGAAGATAGCAAAAAACAAATTGAACGATTTGTATGCGAAAATCGCGGAAACGCAAGGCCTGTTTATTCCCATTAAAAAAGCAGGCGAAGTAGACTACGCGGTGTGGGGCGAGGGCAAAGAAGTTTCTCTTGAAACCTTAAAAACCGTCAAATCCCCCAAAAATATGTTTTTCCCGCAAACGGAAAATATGATGAAGTTCAAAACGGAAGGGAAGAGCATCGAAATTATCGACGTCCGCGACGAAAAAAGACCTTTCGTTTTGTTCGGGGTAAAAGCTTGCGATTATAAAGCGATTGAAGTGTTGGATAAGGTTTTCCTTGCCGACCCCGTAGATACTTATTACAAATCAAGAAGAGACGCTACCACCATCGTCACGTTGGCTTGCTCTAAGCCCGAAGAAAGCTGCTTCTGTAAGGCGTTTGATATCGACGCAACGGCGGCGCACGGCGACGTTACCACTTGGCTGGACGAAGAAAATTTGTACTGGCAAGCGAACACCGAAAAAGGGGAAGCGCTTACGTTCGCGGTAAAGGAATTTTTTGAAGAAGGCGGCGAAGCGGAGGTTTCCGCACAACAGGCGGCAACCAAGGCAATTATCGAACAGTTGCCCTTCTCCAACTTGGATTTAAGCAAATTCAAGCCTGAAAACCTGAACGAATTGTTCGACGCGGCGGAATGGGAAGAAATGAGCGAAGCCTGCCTTGGCTGCGGTACTTGCACGTTCGTTTGTCCCACCTGTCAATGCTTTGATATCCGCGATTTTAAAACGCACGAAGGGGTTATCCGTTACCGTTGCTGGGATTCGTGTATGTATTCCGATTTCACGCTGATGGCGCACGGAAACAGCCGTACCACGCAAATGCAACGTTTCCGCCAAAGATTTATGCATAAGCTTGTGTACTATCCTTCGCAAAACGGCGGTTTGTATTCCTGCGTAGGCTGCGGTCGTTGCGTAAACAAATGTCCCCAAAACCTTAACATCGTTAAGGTAGTTAAAAAGCTGGGAGGTAAAGCAAATGATTGAAGAAACTCTCATTCCTAAAATCGGCGTCGTAACGGATATCCGTAAAGACACGCCCGACGTAAAAACCTTCCGTGTTGTGGGTACGGACGGCAAAAAGCTGTTCCAGCATATGCCCGGTCAATGCGCGATGGTTTCCATTCCCGGCGTCGGCGAATGTATGTTTTCCATCACGTCTTCGCCTACCAACGAAGAATATATGGAATTTTCCATTAAGAAATGCGGTTGCGTAACCGAAGTGATTCACGCGTTGGAAGTCGGACAACAAATTACCGTTCGCGGTCCTTACGGCAAGAATTTCCCCGTAGAAGAAGATTTTAAGGGCAAAGATTTGCTCTTTATCGCAGGCGGTATCGGTCTTGCTCCCTTGCGCAGCGTCATCAACTACGTTCGTCACTATCGCAATAACTACGGCAAGGTGGTTATCGTGTACGGTGCGAGAAGCAAGGACGACCTTGTAGACATTGATGAAATCCAAAACGAATGGGTAAACGAACCCAACACGGAAGTTTACTTAACGATTGACCGCCCGCAGGAAGGCTGGGACGGGCACGTAGGCTTCGTGCCTTCGTACGTCAAAGAATTAGGGCTTGACCCGAATATGACGGCGGTGCTTTGCGGTCCTCCGATTATGATTAAATTCACGTTGCAAGGGCTTTTGGAACTCGGCTTTGATAAGTCGCGTATCTTTACGACGTTAGAGCTTCGTATGAAATGCGGCGTAGGCAAATGCGGCAGATGTAACGTAGGCGATAAGTTCGTTTGCAAGGACGGTCCGGTATTCCGTATGACCGAGCTTGACGAATTGCCCGATGAGTATTAAGGAGAAAACACAAATGGAAAAAATGGTAAACGTATTTCTTTTTGGTAAACGTTATCAAGTACCGGAAAGTTTAACGATTATGAAAGCGATGGAATACGCAGGCTATCAGCTTGTTCGCGGGTGCGGTTGCAGAAACGGTTTTTGCGGCGCTTGCGCAACCATCTATCGCATTAAGGGTCAGCAGGAGCTGAAAACCTGCCTTGCCTGTCAGCAACAGGTAGAGGAAGGGATGTACGTAGCAACCCTGCCCTTCTTCCCGCTCGTAAAGCAGGTGTACGATATCAATCAAATCAAGCCTACGCAGCAAATTATGATGCAGCTCTATCCCGAAATTTATTCGTGTATCGGTTGTAACGCTTGCACCAAGAGCTGCACGCAGGAGCTCAACGTTATGCAGTATATCGCTTATGCACAACGCGGCGAATACGAAAAGGCTGCGGAAGAAAGCTTCGACTGCGTAATGTGCGGCGTATGCTCGTCCCGTTGTCCTGCGGGGATTTCTCATCCCCAAGTAGCGCTTTTGGCGCGTAGACTTACGGGCAAATATCTCGCCCCGAAGAGCGAACACTTAGTTAGCCGCGTAGCGGAAATCGACGCAGGCGATTGCAAGGCGGCGTTGGAAGCGATTATGAACACCCCGCTTGAAGAACAAAAGCATTTGTACAATCATAGAGAGATTGAAAAATAAGGAGAGCCGTATGTATCATTATACCCAAGAACAACTTGACTCGATGAAGAAGGTAGAAGAAACTCGCGCTTCTCGTATTGAAAACTTGCACGCAAGAATGACGGCGGAAGAAAAAGACGCCGTGCTTGCGGAATTCCACCCCGACTACATCACTTCCGCGTATGAAGAATTGAAAGTAGGGAAAAATAAAGGAGGAAAGGTATTGCACGAGCTGGCGGCTTTATTGCAGGGGCATTCCCGCATTAAGGATATGCAAATCGATTTAACCAAAATCGACTATGACGTCGACGTGTTGGTTATCGGCGGCGGCGGCGCAGGCTCGTCCGCGGCGATTGAAGCGCACGAACGCGGCGCAAACGTTATGATTGCCACCAAGCTCCGTCTTGGCGACGCAAACACGGCGATGGCGGAAGGCGGCATTCAGGCGGCGGATAAACCTAACGACAGCCCCGCAACCCATTATCTCGACGCGCTTGGCGGCGGACACTTTATGAACAAGCCCGAGCTGTTGTATAAGCTTGTCAACGAAGCGCCCGAAGCCATCTTGTGGCTGAACAATCTCGGTGTTATGTTCGATAAGGAAGAAGACGGCACGATGGTTACCACCCACGGCGGCGGTACGTCCAGAAAGCGTATGCACGCTTGCCGCGACTATTCCGGTTCGGAAATTATGCGTACGCTCCGTGATGAAGTCTTTAACCGCGGTATTACCGTTGTAGATTTCACGTCGGCAATCGAACTTATCAAAGACACGGACGGCAAAGTTGCGGGCGCGGTTTTGATGAATATGGAAACCAAGGAAATTTTGATTGCAAGGGCAAAAACCGTCGTTATCGCAACAGGCGGCGCAGGCAGATTGCACTATCAAGGCTTCCCTACGTCCAACCACTACGGCGCAACGGCGGACGGCTTGGTGCTTGCGTATAGAGCGGGCGCAAAGCTGCTCTATCCCGAAACCTTGCAATATCACCCTACGGGCGCGGCGGAGCCTACCCAAATCTACGGTGCTTTGGTAACCGAAAAGGTACGCTCGCTGGGCGCACAGCTCGTCAATAAAGACGGGGAAGCGTTTGTGTATTCCTTGGAAACACGTGACGTTACGGCGTCTTCGATTATCCGCGAATGCAAAGCGCGCGGCAACGGTATCAAAACGACGGACGGCGAAGGCGTTTGGCTGGATACTCCGTTGATTGATATCTTAAACGGCGAAGGCACGATTGAAAAGCGTATTCCCGCAATGCTTCGTATGTTCGGGAAATACGGCATTGATATCCGCAAAGAGCCTATTTTGATTTATCCCACGCTTCACTACCAAAACGGCGGTATCGATATCGGCGCAAACGGTATGACCTGTATCGAAAACTTGTATGTTGCAGGCGAAGCGGTAGGCGGTATTCACGGCACCAACCGTTTGATGGGTAACTCACTTTTGGATATCATCGTATTCGGTAGAAACGCCGGTCAGCAAGCAGGCGAAAAGTGGAAGAGCGTAGAACTTAAAGAGCTCACCCTTTCGCACGTGGCAGATTTTGAAAAGGAATTAGACGAAGCGGGGATTTCTTCCGACGTATGCTCGCCTAAGCTTTTGCCGGATTATAGAAGAAAAGCAAACTAATACGCATAAGGAAATAATTCAATAAAGCTGGACAAAACGCACGAGGTAGTACGCTTTGTGCGTTTTGTCCGTCAAAATATGGAGGTTACACAAAAATGTATTTTTATGAAGTGTTAAACTCCTTGCTCGTGCCTTTATTCGTGGCGTTTTTTGTCGTTGTTCTCGGCTTGCTGATCGGCAAAATCGAGATAAAGGGCATTTCGCTTGGTACGGCAGGGGTTTTGCTTGTGGCAATTCTTGTCGGCGTTGTATTTTCGTTTGTTCCGTCTATTACCATCGGCGATAAAACAATCGTCCTTTGGAGCACGGCGCAGTCCTTTGATAAAGGTTTTGGGGTTGTCGTTAAAGACGGCAAAGAATTCGTTACAGAGCTTGGCAAATTTAAAACGTTCTCTACGGAAAGCGTATTTAGTACCATCTCCAATATCGGTACGGTGTTGTTTGTAACGGCGGTAGGCTTGATCGCAGGCCCTAAATTCTTCCGTTCTTTCAATAAAAGTATGATGTCGTATGTGTTTATGGGCGCGACGATTATCATAATCGGCGTAGGCATTACCGTTGTGCTTGCCGCAATCGACGGCAGTATGGATATCGGTATGGCAACGGGCTTGTTGTCCGGTTCGCTTACTTCTACGCCCGCATTCAGTGCGGCAAAGGAATCAGCAAAAGCAATTAGCGAAAAAATGGAAAGCGCCGTAACGGCGGGTTACGGCATCGGCTATTTGTACGGTGTGCTTGGCGTGGTTTTATTCGTGCAAATTATGCCCAAAATCTTAAAAGTGGATATTGCTAAGGAAAGAGCAAGCTTCGTGGCGGCAAATACGTTGGAAATCAAAGAAGATGGCAAAAAACGTATTCAAATTGACGAATTCGGTTTCTTCCCGTTCATTACCACGGCGGTTTTAGGTTTGCTTATCGGCTGTATCAAAGTACCTATCGGCGGCGGTAATTATTTCAGCTTCGGTTCGTCGGGCGGTACGCTGATTGCAGGGCTTATCGTGGGGCATTTCGGACATTTCGGCAAGATTGATATGAAAGTGTCCAAACAGACCTTGAATTTCTTCCGTGAACTTGGACTTATTTTGTTCTTGGTCGGCGCGGGTGTTCCCGGCGGCGTAAAGTTTATTTCCGCTTTCCACTGGAAGTATATTTTGTACGGAATTATTATGGCAACCTTGCCTATGGTTGTGGGCTTTATCCTTGGTAAGTATGTCTTTAAACTGTCTATTTTCAACAATTTAGGCTCGATTACGGGCGGTATGACGTCTACACCTGCGCTGGGTTCTTTGATAAGCGTAGCGGGCACGGATGACGTTTCGTCAGCGTATGCGGCAACCTATCCGTTTGCGCTGGTGCTTATCGTCGTTTCTTGTAACCTGCTGGTGTTACTACCGATTTAACAATAATCCGTAAAATAAAAATCGCGAGAATTTTCTCGCGATTTTTTTATATTTTCTTTAATTTGTTTGAAACTAGCATATTGATCTTTTTGGGAACGACTTCTACGTGAATTTTTCCGCTACAACCTTTTTCTCCGTCAAAATTCCAAACAACGTCGTCGGCAACGTCCACGTCAAAGCTAGTTCCTTCAAGGTGGATTAAGCTTTTATTTTTTGCGCGCCGTCTGCCAAATAAAAAGAGAATAGCCAACACAAACAACGACGCAATTTTTTTCAAAAGGCCGTGCTTTACTTTTTTCTCTTCTTGAATAACGGTAGCTTCAATTTTTCCGTCCTGCAAGCTTGCAAGCTCGTTAACCTTAAAGCCCGATACGTAGCGGCTGTTAATAAACAAAATCAGCATACCGTGCATCTGTTTTTCTTCGGATTTGCAATCGATATCAAAAAAGTTGAAATTGAAATTGTGTTTAATACCTTCTACGTAATAGGCAATCTTACCCGCGGCGTTTTTGTCGCTTTGCGGCGTATTGTAGGTTGCGCTGGTAAACGCGCCGGCTGCAACCACGTACATTGCGTATTGATCGTTGACCTTCATACAATCCAACAGTTCGTTGCGCCCCGTAGTGATAATATTTAACGCCTTTTTAATGTTTCTTGGAATTTGTAAGGTGTGCGCAATATCGTTTACCGTACCGCTGGGGATATATCCAAGCTCAGGCAGGTTGTCTAAATCGGCAATCCCTTGTAAAACCTCGTTAAACGAGCCGTCGCCGCCGGAAAAGATAATGGCGTCGTATTTGCCAACCGCTTCGCGTGCCATACGCTTCATATCGCCAGCTTTTTGCGTAGCGTATACGGTTACGTCATCGTATTTTTTACTTAACGTCTTGGTAATAAGATTTAATTTCTTTTGAATTTTACCGCGCCCGCTGACGGGATTATAGATAAAAATACAGTTCATTTTAAAGCCTCATTAAATCTAATGAAAATCTACGTAAAGGGAACTTGAATTGCTTATATTATAATACATTTACGCAATAAAAGCAAGGCAATTCTATGAAATTACAATGAAATTTTTGTTTTGTATATAACAAAAATATATGACAATTTTAACCATAAGGCGTTTGCAGATAGTGTGTGAAATAAAGGGGCGAAATTATACAAAGAAAGAAGGCGTAAAACCTTCCTTTTTGTTTCTTGAAAAATAGGACTTTATCCTTCGCTTGATATGAAACGATGGCTTTTTACTGTATAAAGAATTTAAAAATACTTTTTGCCCATCCGAGCAAAGTCGGAACGTTCGCATCAAGCCATTTCACGACAAGCCCGATATCTGCCGTGGTCAAATCACCAACGTGACTGTAAACACTTCCTTCCGCCACCGATTTGCCTATGGCAATCATTCCGTAAGCGTGGTCACCATAGGCGGCATATTTCGCGATAGCAAGAGCACCCGTCGAGAAACAACCCACGGAAAGTGCGCCAAAAGATATAAGACCGACGCTAATTGCGCCTGCCGCAACCAAGCCTAGCGCAATAGACCCGACGGCGAGAAGACCAAGCGATAATACGCCTATAGAAATTAAGCCGAGCGAAAGTATACCCAAAGTCGGAGGCCAAGCGGTCTTAGGAAGACAATACTCAGGAA
>JAZSGC010000064.1:0-1745 GCA_045532525.1 Candidatus Scatosoma sp. | reverse complement strand
CGTACAAGGCGCGGCAAGAAATACGCAAAGCGTAACGCGGAAAAACACGGCGAAGGAAAATAAAACCGCCCCGACTACAAAGGCAGGTCAAGATGGATAGAATCAGACTTAAAGAACTCAATGAAAACCTTGCCGCATACGACGGCAAAACGGTCACCGTAGCGGGTTGGGCAAAAACCATTCGCGATTCCAAGGCGTTCGGCTTTATCGAGCTGAACGACGGCAGCTGCTTTAAGAACACCCAAATCGTGTTCGAGCGCGCAAACCTTGAAAATTACGATACGATTGCAAAGCAAAACGTCGGTTGCGCGTTGATTATCACGGGTAACGTCGTTTCCACGCCCGAAAATAAACAGCCTTACGAAATTAAGGCAATCGAAATTCAGGTGGAAGGCGAATCCACGCCCGATTATCCCTTGCAGAAAAAACGCCACAGCGTAGAATTCTTGCGTGAAATTGCCTATCTCCGTCCCCGTACCAACCTGTTCGGCGCGGCATTCCGTATTCGTAGCGAAGCGGCGATTGCCATTCACAAATTCTTCAACGAACAGGGCTTCGTGTACGTGCATACGCCCATCATCACGGGCAGCGACTGCGAAGGCGCGGGCGCAATGTTCCAGGTAACGACCTTCGACTTGGACGAAGTGGCGAAAAACGGCAAACCCGTCGATTATAAAAACGATTTCTTCGGCACGCGCGCGGCGCTTACCGTTTCGGGGCAGTTGAGCGCGGAAACGTACGCTATGGCGTTTGGTAACGTGTATACGTTCGGACCCACCTTCCGTGCCGAACACTCCAACACAGCCCGTCACGCGGCAGAATTTTGGATGATTGAACCCGAAATGGCGTTTTGCGACTTGGCGGGGGATATGGACGTGCAGGAAGCGATGGTCAAATACATCATCAACTACGTTTCGGAAACCTGCAAGGACGAGCTTAATTTCTTGAACCAGTTTGTGGATAAGGGGCTTTTAGAGCGTTTGCAAAACGTAGCCAACAACGCGTTCGTGCGCCTGACGTACACCGACGCGATTGAAATCTTGAAGCAGAACGCCGACAAATTCGACGACAAAAACATTTTCTGGGGCAAGGACTTGCAAAGCGAACACGAACGCTTCTTGACGGAAACGGTGTATAAAAAGCCCGTGTTCCTTACCGATTACCCCAAGGAAATCAAGGCGTTTTATATGAAACAGAACGCCGACGGCAAAACGGTTGCGGCGGCGGACTTGCTTGTGCCCGGCATCGGGGAGCTTTGCGGCGGCTCGCAAAGAGAAGACGATTACGATAAGTTGGTAAATCGTATTAAAGAGCTGGGTATGGACCCTGCGGATTATTCGTGGTATTTGGATTTACGCCGTTACGGCGGCACTACCCACAGCGGCTTTGGTATGGGCTTCGAACGTATGATTATGTACCTGACGGGTATTGCGAACATACGTGATGTGGTGCCGTATCCCCGCACGTTCGGCGACTTAAAATACTAAAACGACGTATATGCGTCGCATTTCGTCGTTGCGGTCCGCATTTTCTCGGTCACGTACGCATAAGTACGCTCCCGTCGAAAAGTGCTCCCGCGCCTTGAACTGCTCGCATCTCCGCCGTTTTCAAGGCTGAGCCTTGACCCAGTCTTACTACCCGCCGTTCGTTCTTCAATGCAGCGTGTGGGCTGTATGGCCGGTCGAGACTCCTAAAATATTTTTACAAATGCCAACCATAAGGCAACGCAAAGCGTTGCAATGCAC
>JAZSGC010000066.1:0-9148 GCA_045532525.1 Candidatus Scatosoma sp. | reverse complement strand
GGATAAAATTATAGAAAACCTTTGAGATTTTCCTATGATAGATAAAAAATTATTAACAATCTATAACGAACTGTGCTTGTGCAGCGTCTTTCGCGCGGTTACGCAAACCCAACTTTTCCACGCCTATGAAAGGTATTGCTTAGCGGAAAGCGAACCCGAAAAGCGCAAGGCATACGCGGCGTTTACAGCGAAGATTTACGAACAGGGCGGCTCGCTGACGGCGTGCGTGCAAAAGCTTTTAAGCGAAGACGAAAACGTGTACGTAAAGGCGGCGGCAAGCGGCGCGCAACCCCATGAGCATATTTTAGAAGCCGCGCAAAGAGAGCTTACCGCATTTTCTCGCTTTGCTTGCTTAACCAGACGAGATTTCGCGCTGGATATGAACGTCACGGAGCAGGAATTGCCCAACTTTTCCGTTGAGGATACGGATATGGCGGCGTTTTATCAAGAACGGCTGCAAAATTTGGATAAGTACGGGTACGGGATTTTTTCCGCAAACGTAATGTTCCGCTTGTCCGACGATAAGCAAATTGAAGCCATCGTCAGCGCAGATAAAACGGAGATGTCGCAGTTTATCGGTTATGAAGCCGAGCGTGGCAAGGTGATAGAAAACACGCGCGCGTTTTTGCAGGGCAGACCTGCGGCAAACGTATTGCTTTGCGGCGACGCGGGTACGGGCAAATCGTCCACGGTGAAAGCGGTGGCAAACGGATTTTTCAAGGACGGCTTGCGCCTTATCGAATTGCGCAAGGACCAGCTCCGTTTTTTGCCTTACGTAATGGCGAAAATCAACGGCAATCCCTTGAAATTCATCATTTTTATCGACGATTTATCTTTCAACCGCAATAATGACGATTTCAGTATGCTCAAAGCCGCGCTGGAAGGCTCGGCAAGTGCGACGGCGGATAACGCGGTGATTTATGCTACCAGCAACCGTCGGCATATTATCAAAGAAAGCTTCGGCGACAGAGAGGGGGACGACGTGCATCGTAACGATACCTTACAGGAAACCCTTTCCTTGTCCGAGCGGTTTGGACTTACCGTTCTCTTTTCTAAGCCCGACAAGCGGCTGTATTTACAAATCGTGCGGCAGCTTGCCGCGCGCAAGGGTATTTGCTTACCCGAAGCGGAATTAGATTTGCAAGCGGAGGCGTTTGCGCTGAAAAAGGGAAGCCGTTCCGCTCGCTGTGCCGAACAGTTTATCAATAGTTTATTGTAAAAATTTTCGCAAAAAATCAAAAACGGGCATACCGTGTACGCGATGAAATAGATTAAGGAGTACAAAATGCTTACAATTGACAGCGTGTATCGCGCAAGAAACGTATTAAAAGGAGTGATACGGGAAACGGACGTCATTTACGCGCCCAAGCTTTGCCCCGGTACGCAGTTATACTTAAAAACGGAAAACTTGCAGGTGACGGGTTCGTTTAAGGTGCGCGGCGCGTACTATAAAATGACCCGCCTTTCCGACGCGGAAAAGGCGCGCGGTGTGGTGGCTTGTTCGGCAGGCAACCACGCGCAAGGCGTTGCGCTTGCCGCGCAAAAAAGCGGAATAAAGTCGGTGATTTGCTTGCCGGACGGCGCGCCGATTTCCAAGGTAGAAGCCACCAAAAGCTACGGTGCGGAAGTATGCCTTGTGGAAGGCGTATACGACGACGCTTACCAAAAAGCGCTTTCTCTGCGCGATGAAAAGGGATATACCTTTATTCATCCGTTCAACGACGAAGAAGTGATTGCCGGGCAAGCGACCATCGCTTTGGAAATTGCGGAACAAATTCCCGATTTAGACGCCGTAATCGTGCCTATCGGCGGCGGCGGATTGATTTCGGGGATTGCGTATGCGATAAAAACCATCAATCCGCGCGTAAAGGTGTACGGCGTGCAAGCCAAAGGCGCTCCGTCTATGAAAAATGCGGTGGAACACGGCGAAATTGAAGAATTGCCGTCCGTTTCCACCATAGCCGACGGTATTGCCGTGAAAAAGCCGGGCGAGATTACTTACGAGCTGTGCAGTAAATACGTAGACGAAATCGTGACGGTAACGGACGATGAAATTTCCGCGGCGATTTTGGCGCTTATGGAACAGCACAAGCTGGTCACCGAAGGCGCGGGTGCGGTTTCGGTTGCGGCGGCAATGTTCAATAAAGTGGATTTGCGGGGCAAAAAAGCCGTTTGCTTGCTTTCGGGCGGGAATATTGACGTAACCATTTTATCGCGCGTAATCAAACGCGGCTTGCTGATGTCGGGCAGAAGCTGTCAGCTGACCATCGAGCTGGTGGATAAGCCCGGGCAATTAAAGAACGTATCTCGCATTATTGCGGATTTGGGCGGCAACGTGACTTCCGTTCACCACGAAAGAGCAAACGAAGGCTCGGACGTCAACGGGTGTTACTTGCGTATCGTTTTGGAAACGAAAAACTTCGAGCATATCGCGCAAATCAAACAAGCATTGCGGGATTTTGGGTTCACTTTATTATAAAAGGAGAAAAGAAAGATGAAAATAGAAAAGATATCCACGGAAACTGCACCTGCGGCAATCGGTCCGTATTCGCAAGCGATTGTTTGCGGCGAAATGGTGTTTACTTCGGGGCAAATCCCCATCAATCCCGCCAGCGGCAGCGTAGAAGCGACGACAATAGAAGAACAGGCGGAGCAGGTGATGAAAAACCTTGGCGAAGTATTAAAAGCGGCGGGTAGCAGCTTTGAAAAAGCGGTAAAAACCACTTGTTTCTTGGCGGATATGGCGGATTTTGCGGCGTTCAACGGCGTGTATGCAAAATATTTCACCACCAAACCCGCGCGTAGCTGTGTAGCTGTAAAAACATTGCCGAAAAACGTTTTGGTGGAAGTGGAAGTTATCGCAACCAAATAAAAATAAAAAGTCCGCAAAAAGCGGACTTTTTCTATGCAAAGCTTATCAAAAAACCGAGCGCAAATAAAAAAGATAACCGCCTTGAAATCTTCGCGACTTCAAGGCGGTTACCTATATGATAAGGGGGAAAATGATGAGCTTTGTTATGTATCCCGGTTACGCACAACCGATTTACAAGTATATTCTATCACGCTCTTGATAAAATGTAAAGGAAAATTTTTATTTTTTATTTTTTTCTTAAAAAGCATAGCATTTAAGCAAAAAATGTTAAAATTTCACAAATTTACAGTTTACGACAAAAAAGTGAAAAGATATTCTAACAAAAAATACAATCCTGCAACGATATCTCCAACGGCAAAGCCTGCAATTAAATCGGATGGATAATGCAACCCGAGCGCAAAGCGGATATAGCCCAAAAGCAAACAAAAAATCAGCAGGATTACGCCGACAATGGGCAGGGCGGGGAAAAAACAAACGGCAATCGCCGCCGCGCACGCCAAGTGCCTACTAGGGAAAGAATCGTCGTCTTTTCCGTTCCGCTTTTTCAAAGGCGTGATGTTCGCGCCTTTTTCCGCATACGGACGGGGACGAGCAATCATCATTCGCAGCACGCTGACAAGCAATAACGCGGTGATCGGAATAAACGCGATACGGAGAAACGCCTTAGGGGTAAATTCACCGAAAAATATCCCGTAAATCCATAGAGCCAAGTATGCCGCGCCAAACCCAACGGTTAAAAGGGCGTTGCCTATAAAAAGCAAGCTTTTGGCTTTGGGGCGGGCAAGATAAAACGCCGCGTTTTTGTTGTAGGCTTGTACGTAATCGTATTTCATAAAAACAGTATACCACAATCAAGGGAAATTGTAAAGAAAAAAAGAAAACCTTTCGGGGGGACGAAAGGTTTTCTTGTCGTTAAGGGAAAAAACGATTATTGTTCTTTCTTTGCGTCGGCTACGATTTTATCCACCAGCATAGGGGGTACGTCTTCATAGCCAAGGAATTCGGAAACAAATTTACCGCTGCCACGCGTCAACGAACGCAATTCCATCGTATACGTCTTGATTTCTGCAAGGGGAACTTCCGCCGTGATGATAGAGCGCGTGCCTTCCGTATCCGTACCCATAATTCTGCCGCGACGCTTATTGATGTCGCCCATAACGTCGCCGAGATAGTCGCCGGGAACGGCAATTTTCAAGCTGTAAATGGGTTCAAGCAAGACGGGCTTCGCGTTTTTCAAACCTTCCTTAAACGCGATGGAAGCCGCCATCTTAAAGGACAGTTCGTTGGAGTCTACGTCGTGGTAGCTGCCATCGTAAAGTACGGCTTTCAAGCCCGTAACGGGATAGCCTGCAAGCGGACCTTCCGCCATACATTCGCGTAAGCCTTTTTCCACCGCAGGGAAGTAGTTCTTGGGTACTGCGCCGCCAACAACTTCTTCTTCAAATACAAAATCTTCTTCGCTGGGCGAGAAACGGATTTTAACGTGACCGTACTGACCGTGGCCGCCCGATTGTTTCTTATGCTTGCCTTCCGCTTCCGCTTTGCCGCGAATGGTTTCACGGTACGCGATTTTCGGTTCGGAGAGCTTCATATCTACGCCGTAACGAGCCTTCACCTTCTTTGCCAAAATTTCAAGCTGCGCGTCGCCTTGGCCGCCGATGACCATTTCGCCCGTTTCCGCGTTCTTTTCAATAGAGAAGGTATAGTCTTCTTCTTTCAGCTTTGCAAGGCCTGCAAACACCTTGTCTTCCTCTCCTTTCTTTGCCGCCGCCACGGACATAAACAGCGTGGGCTTCGGGAAATAGATGGGGGAGAATTTCACTTTCGCGTTCATATCGCAAAGGGTATCGCCCGTGTTGGTGTTGTTGAGTTTATTCACCGCGCCGATATCGCCTGCCGCAAGCTGGTCAACGGGTTCCATTTTCTTGCCGCGGAGCGCGTAAATTTGCCCAATTCTTTCTTCCGTTTCGGTGTTGGGATTCCAAACCGTAGAACCGCTCTTCAAAACGCCGCGGAAGGATTTCAAATAGCTAAGCTTGCCGGAGAACGGGTCGATAACCGTTTTGAAAACCTGCGCTGCAAACGGTGCGTTGGTTTCGGTGTGTAAGGAATATACCTTGCCGGGGTTGTCAAGGTCTTCTACCATCGTGTTCAAGCGTTCGCGCGCCAAAGGCATATAGGTTACGATTTCGTTCAAAAGATTGATCACGCCGCGGTTGGTAAGCGCCGAACCTGCCATTACGGGAATGGTGTTGACGGAAGCGATACCGATACGGATACCGCGAATGGTTTCTTCGCGGGTCAAATCGCCCGTCTCAAAATATTTATCCAGCAGCATTTCGTCGTTTTCCGCCGCAGTTTCCATCAACTGCGCCTTCATTTCTTCCACTTGGTCCTTCATATTTTCGGGGATAGGAATTTCCTGCGGGCCGCCTTCCTTAAATAAATATGCGCGCTCCTGCAAAGCGTTAATGCAGCCTTGCATTTTTCCGTTTTCCATAATGGGAATTTGGATAGGCGCAAGCTTGCCCGAATATTTCACCTTTAAAGCGTTCACCGTGCCGAGATAGTCCGCGTTTTCCTTGTCCATACCATTGATGAAAATGATGATGGGTTTCCCAAGCTTCAAGCAGGAATCTACGATGGTTTCCGCGCCGATAGGCAATACGCCGTTTGCACCGATAACAAGCAGAGCGCCGCCCGCCGCGCGTAAGCCTTCGTTTCTTTCCCCTTCAAAATCGTAATAGCCGGGCAAGTCGAGAAGGTTGACCTTAACGTCTTTCCAAATCAGGTTGGAGCAAGACGTATAAATGGACATCGTCTTGGCTTTTTCTAAATCGTCGTAATCGCTTACCGTCGTGCCGTCGGCAACCTTACCCATACGGTCGATCACTCCACCGTTAAACAGCATTGCTTCCACTAGCGTCGTTTTGCCTTCGCCGCTGTGGCCCACAACCGCAATGTTACGGATACTCTCAAAAGTTGTGCTCATAATAAAAATCCCCCTTGTGTCGTTGAAATGTATTTTATCGGTTGCTGGGGCGTAAAACGGAATGCGGAGTTCTCTCATCTCCGCAAAACGCAAGCGTTTTACTGCAAGACCGATAATTACAACCATTATATTATATTTTCTAACATTTTTCAAGGGGGTTTTTGAAAATAATTGCCTATTTTGTTAAATTTTTTTAAGGTTTTTCCGCGCATTTCCAAAAAAAGGAGTAGCTTTATTGACAAAACGGAGAAAAAGGAATATAATATAGGCGTTATGAACGCGATTTATCTCGATCACGCGGCAACCACACCGCTGGACAATCAAATATTAGAAAAGATGCTGCCCTATCTCACGGAGCATTTCGGCAACGCCGATTCCCCGCACGCTTTGGGGCGTAAGGCGATGTGCGCGGTGGATAACGCGCGGGATACGCTGGCGGAGCTGCTTGGCGCAAAGCCCAACGAAATATATTTCACGTCGGGCGGTACGGAAGCGGACAACTGGGCGATTCTCGGCGGCGCGTATGCGGCGCGGGAACGGGGCAAAAGAAAAATTTTAATTTCCGCCATCGAACACCACGCGGCGATAGCGGCGGCGGAAAAGCTGAAAGGCGAAGGCTTTGAAGTGGCGTATATTCCTGTAAATGTAGGGGGCAGGGTCGAGTTGAACGCGGTAAAAACGTTGTTGGACGACAGCGTGGGCTTGGTTGCCGTAATGGCGGCAAACAACGAAACGGGCGCGGTGCAGCCTATTCGCGAAATTGCGGCTTTGGCGCACGGCGTAGGCGCGGTATTTTTCACGGACGCGGTGCAGGCTGCTCCCTATCACCCCATCGACGTCAAGGCGTTGGGCGTGGATATGCTTTCTCTTTCCGCGCATAAATTTTATGGGCCGAAGGGCTGCGGCGCGCTGTATGTCAAAAGCGGCGTAAAGGTGAAAGGGCATATCGTCGGCGGCGAACAGGAACGCGGCTTGCGCGGCGGAACGACCAACGTAGCGGCGGTAGTCGGGCTGGCGGCGGCGTATAAAAAGACGTCGGAAGCGTTTGCGGAAACGGGCGAAAAGCTTACCGCGTTGCGTACGGCATTTTTACAAGAGCTTTCCGTTTTGGACGGAATTTCCGTCAACAGCGGCAACGAAAACGACCTGCCTGCGGTACTCAATTTGCGTATTCGCGGCGTAGAAAACGCCGATTTTGTATACAGTATGGATTTGCAGGGCGTGTGCGTGGCGGCAGGCTCGGCTTGTGCCAGCGCGTCGATAAAGCCCAGTCACGTATTGACGGCGATGGGGCTTAGCGAAGCGGAAGCCAAAGAATGCGTCCGCGTCAGCTTTGGTAAAAATAATACCGTAGACGAAGTGCGCGCGGCGGCGAAAATTGCCGTAGAAATCATTCTTAAATTGCGTAAGGCAGAGTAGGTTGGTGCATAAAAGAATAACTTTAAATTTTGACAAAAAAAACGCAGCGTATATCGTACGCTGCGTTTTTTTTACGTTAAGCACAAATTATTTTTTCTTAAACCGAGCAAAAAACCCTTTTTTGGCGGGCGGTGTTTCATCGTCCGTATTTTGTTCGTCCATTTTTTTCGGTGCATCGGCAACGGCAATTTCCGTTTCCGCCTCTCCTTTTTGCCGTTTAAAGAGCTTTGCGGCAAGTTTTCCCTGACGTTTGCGTTCTTTTTCGTCCAGCTTGTCCTGCTTTTTTTGCTCCTTAGCTTCCGCTTTTAAAGCCTTGCGTTCTTCCTTGTGTTCTACGACCATTTGGTCCAGCTTAGCGCGGGTTTTGGAAATTTCTTTTTCTTCAATTTCTTTTCCCGTCATTTTTTTAAAGAAGTTGGTTACGTTCGTAACGGGCTTTTTCAGTTCTTCAATATCCGCCATAATCGCTTCCTTTAAAAAGTTGGCGTAACGGTTGATGACGTATAGAATAATATCCAAAGCCACCTGCAACAGCCAACCTACCAAGGATAAAATGGTGAGCAGCATCGAAAGGGGATTTGCATCGCCCATCGAAAACCAAAGCCCATATAACGCAACGCCAAGCGTAAACAGCTTTATGATACGAACGCACGCCTTGTAGATGGTTTTTACCGTCCGTTTAAGTTCCTTATCCGTTTTGCGGAAGGTAACGATGACGTGAAAAACGTAATAGGCAACCGCAAGGGACAAAAGTATAACGTTTGCCCAAAATACGCCCGTTTTGGCAATGACCGCATATGTAAGGAAGGCAATCGAAAACAGCGGAGTAATTACGTCGAAGACACGTTTTATCCGCAAAAAGTCGTTTTTGATTTTATGAAAAGCGGTTAAGGAATACTCCAACATCGACATTTTCTATCTCCTTTATTTTTCGCTTGGTTTTTCGCCGTTTTCTTTGGGGGATTTTCCGAAATAAGCATAAAATCCGCATACCAGGTTCGCGTTGAAGAGCTTTTTCTTCTTATCGGCACTCTTCCCGAAATACCGTTCAAATGCAGGCAACGCCGTTAAAATATACGCGTTCCAGTCAGGCAAAGCACGGAAAGCTTTTCCAAACTCCGACATCAGCGTACGCACTTCTTTTTCTTCGCTCAGCCGTTCGCCGTAAGGGGGATTAGAAAGCAACACTCCGTATTTTTGCTGGCTGGTAAAGGCTCTGGCGTCGGCAATGGAAAAACGGATATGCTTCTCCACGCCCGCGCGCTTTGCGTGGTATTTGGCAATGGAAATGGCTTCGGGGTTGATATCCGAAGCAAAAATCACGGGCTTTGCCGCGCGGTTTTCGTTGTCCTTGGCTTCTTCTTTGGCGCGGAGCAAAACGCTTTTCGGCGCGCACGCCCAAGCCGTAAAATCAAAATCCCGTTGCAGCCCAGGCGCGATTTTCAACGCCTTCATCGCCGCTTCAATGGGCAACGTACCGCTGCCGCAAAATACGTCCGCAAACGGCTTTTCCATATCCCGTTCGGGGTTATAAAAGGTGCTGTCAATCAGCCCTGCGGCAAGCGTGTCTTTCAACGGTGCGCTATACGCGAGCGAACGATAACCGCGCTTGTGCAAGCCCTCGCCCGACGTATCGAGGGTTATCGTAACCTCGTCTTTATACACGGAAACGCCGACGATCGCGCGCGGACCCGTTTCGGGAAAGGTGGCGCGGCGCAAATTCAGCTTATCAGCAAGGCGGCGGATAATCGCTTTTTTTGCAACCCCGCCCGAAACCTTGATTGCGGCAAGCGTGCTTTGCACGCTCTTTCCGTCCATTAAAATCTTATAATCGGCGCACAGCCAGTTTTCCCAAGGGATTGCGT
>JAZSGC010000037.1:0-8093 GCA_045532525.1 Candidatus Scatosoma sp. | reverse complement strand
CGCGAATACTGTAACGGACGGGACGAAGACGAGTTCGGCTTGTTTTCGTCCTTTTCTTTCCCGATAAATGCAAAATGGCGGGGGCAGGTATGCGTTGAATGTGATTTTTATGTCCAGCATAGGGAGAACGGAGCGGTATGTTAAGTAGAAAGGAGTTTGAAATTATGGACGCGGTGTACAATCTTTGCCACGACAAGGGCGTGTGCTTGATTTCGCCTACGGAAATTATCGATAACCTTTCTCCGCGCCGAAAATACACCGAAGAACAAATCGAAAGCGTTTTACACGAGCTTGCGTTAGACGATTATTTTGAGTTGCTTTCGTCCGAGCGCAAGGGCGAAAAAATGTACGTGATTTCTCTAAAAACCAACGGATACGCATTCAAGCGCGCCTTTGCGCAAATGCGGCGGGACGCGGTGGTAAAAATATTTTGGGCGGTGGCGTCGGCGGTCGTTGCGTTTATCGTCGGTTTGATTCTCAAACGGATATTTTAAAAAATATCCGTTCATTTTGTTTACATTTGGGCGCAAGTGTGGTATAATACAAAAGCAAACATTTGTTTGAAGTTTACAAATTCAGCCAAGGGGGCTATACGATGGAAGGGGAAAAGATACCGTTCAAATTACGTTCGCAGTTCGTGCCTACGGGCGACCAGCCGCAGGCGATTGCAAAGCTGACGGAAGGGGTTTTGGACGGGATTCGCACGCAGGTGCTTGTCGGCGTGACGGGCAGCGGTAAAACTTTCACAATGGCAAACGTCATTCAAAACGTCAACCGCCCCACTTTGGTGATTGCGCACAACAAAACGCTGGCGGCGCAGCTCTGTAACGAATTCCGTGAATTTTTCCCCGAGAACCGCGTGGAATATTTTGTTTCCTATTACGATTATTATCAGCCCGAAAGCTATATTCCGTCCACCGATACGTATATCGAAAAGGATTTGAGTATGAACGACGAAATCGACAAGCTTCGCAACAGCGCAACGGGCTCGTTGATGGAACGCAAAGACGTGCTGGTGGTGGCATCCGTTTCCTGCATATACGGCTTGGGTGCGCCCGAAGAATATTTTCGGCTTTCGCTTTCCTTACGGCCGGGAATGGAGTGGGAGCGGAACGCTTTGATGCGCAAGCTTATCGAGCTACAATATTCCCGCAACGACGTGGATTTTAAGCGTTCAACCTTTCGCGTCCGCGGCGATTCGCTGGAAATTTTCCCTGCGTCTAACTCCGAAGTGGCGATTCGTTTAGAGTTTTGGGGCGACGAGATAGAAAAAATTTACGAAGTGGAAGCGTTGACGGGCAACAAGCTTAACGAGCTGGCGCACGTTGCTATTTTTCCCGCAAGTCAGTATGCCGTTGGTACGGAAAAGTTGAAATGCGCGTTGTCGATGATTGAAGAAGATTTGAAGGGCGAAGTGCGCGCCTTTGAAGACGACGGTAAAATTTTAGAAGCGCAACGCTTGAAACAGCGCACCGAACACGATTTGGAAATGATGCGCGAAATCGGGTATTGCAGCGGCATTGAAAATTATAGCCGTTATTTTGACGGCAGAGCCATCGGTCAGCCGTCCTTTACGCTTTTGGATTATTTCCCGTCGGGCGAATTTTTGGTATTCATTGACGAAAGCCATATGACGATACCGCAAATCCGCGCGATGTATCACGGCGACCTTTCCCGCAAGAAGAATTTGGTGGAGTACGGGTTCCGTATGCGCGCCGCTTTCGATAATCGGCCCTTGACCTTTGAAGAATTCGACGCGCGCGTGCCGCAGATGATTTGCGTTTCCGCTACGCCCGCTCCGTACGAATTAGAACAAGCGGGGCAACGCGTGGAACAGCTTATCCGTCCCACGGGGCTGCTTGACCCCATCATCGACGTGAAGCCGACGAAGGGGCAAATCGACGATTTGCTTTCCGAAATCAAAAAAACGATAAACGACGGGGGCAGGGTCTTGATTACCACGCTGACCAAGCGTATGGCGGAAGAGCTGACGGACTATTTAAAGGAGCATCAAATCAAAGTAAAATATATGCACAGCGACGTGGACACGTTAGAGCGTATCGACATTGTCAACGGGCTGCGCCTTGGCGAGTTTGACGTGCTTTGCGGTATCAATTTGCTCCGCGAAGGCTTGGACCTGCCCGAAGTTAAGCTAGTGGCGATTTTGGACGCGGACAAGGAAGGCTTTTTGCGCAGCGACACGGCGCTGATACAAACCATCGGCCGTGCGGCGCGTAACAGCGAAGGCAGGGTAATTATGTACGCGGACGTTATTACTGACAGTATGAAACGCGCAATCGGCGAAACCAACCGTAGGCGAAAAATTCAGGACGAGTACAACAAGGCGCACGGAATTACCCCCAAAACGATTATCAAGGACGTGAAATCTACGCTGAATATCACCAAGAAGAAGACGGACGACGACATCAAAATGCAGGATATTCCTGACGAGATAGAAAAGCTGAAAGCCTTAATGAAGGTGGCAAGCGGTCAGCTGGATTTCGAGCGCGCGATAGAAATTCGCGAAAAGATAGCCCAGCTTAAAATGAAGCTGCACAAGGCGATGAAAAAGTAATAAAGTACGGCATATTTAGCGGTGGATATATCAAATGAGATACAAAATCCCCAGGGCAGGTATGCGTTGAATAGAAAAATAGGACAAAGCTATGCAAGATAAAATTGTTGTAAAAGGTGCCAAAGAAAACAACTTAAAAAACGTAAGCGTAAGCATTCCCCGCAATAAACTCACCGTTTTAACGGGGCTTTCGGGCAGCGGAAAATCCACGCTTGCGTTCGATACCATTTTCGCCGAAGGGCAAAGACGGTACGTCGAAAGCCTTTCTTCGTACGCGCGCCAGTTTTTGGGGCAAATGGAGAAGCCGGACGTAGAGAGTATTGAAGGCTTATCCCCCGCGATTTCTATCGATCAAAAAACGACGTCGAGAAACCCGCGTTCTACCGTGGGTACGGTAACGGAAATTTACGATTATTTCCGTCTTTTGTTTGCGCGTATCGGCGTTCCGCATTGTCCCAAATGCGGCAGAGCCATTCGCCGTCAAACGGTGGACGAAATTTGCGACCATATTATGGCGATGCCCGAAGGCAGTAAAATTCTCGTCAACGCACCCGTTGTCCGCGGCAGAAAAGGGGAATACGTCAAAGAGCTGAACGCCTTTAAAAAGAGCGGCTACGGCAGGGTAAAAATCGACGGTATCGTATACGATTTACAAGAAGAAATCAAGCTGGAAAAGAATATCAAGCACAATATTTCCGTGGTTGTAGATAGGCTGGTAGTGAAGCCCACCGTGCAAAAGCGTTTAACGGACAGCTTGGAAGCGGCGTTGAAGCTTGCCGACGGGTTGGTGGTTATCGACTGCGACGGAAAGGAAGATTTGTACTCCGTCAATTACGCTTGCCCCGATTGCGGCGTGTCTTTGGAAGAAGTAGAACCGCGAATGTTTTCCTTTAATACCGTGTACGGCGCGTGTCCTACCTGCTCGGGCTTGGGCTTTAAATCCTTTGTTGACCCCGACTTAATTTGTCCTGACAAAACCAAAACCTTACGCGAAGGCGCAATGAAGGTGACGGGCTGGAATTTAGGTTCGAGCACGATGGCACTGATGGAATTATCCGCGCTTGCCAAGGCATATAATTTCTCGCTGGACGTACCCGTAAAGGACTTGCCCGACGACGTGTACGAGATACTGATGTACGGCAGCGACCGCGCGGTGGATATGCAATATCATACTCGTTCCTTTTCGGGTAGCTTTAAAAAGACGTGGGAAGGCTACGTCAACAACCTGCAACGCCGCTACGGCACTTCGACTTCGGACGGCGTAAAAGCGGATATCGAACGCTTAATGCGCAACGCGCCTTGCGATAGCTGTCATGGAAAACGCTTAAAAAAGGAAGCGCTTTCCGTCCGTATCGACGGGAAGAATATTTGGGAAGTTTGCGAAATGTCCATTGACGGAATTTTTGCGTTTATGGATGAGCTTTTGACCAAGCTGACGCCGACGGAGCATCTGATTGCCGACGCTATTATCAAAGAAATCAACAACCGCTTGGGCTTTTTGCGTAACGTGGGGCTGAACTATCTCACGCTTACGCGTACGGCGGTAACGCTGTCCGGCGGGGAAAGCCAGCGTATCCGACTTGCTACGCAAATCGGCAGCGCGTTGACGGGCGTATTATATATTTTGGACGAACCGAGCATCGGTCTGCACCAACGCGACAACGAAAAACTGCTCAATTCCCTGAAAAATTTGCGGGACATCGGCAATACGCTTATCGTGGTGGAGCACGATGAGGATACGATGCGGGCGGCGGACCACATTGTGGACGTCGGGCCGAAAGCGGGTGTGCACGGCGGGGAAATCGTCGTTAGCGGTACGCTGGAAGACGTAATGAACGAGCCGCGTTCTATCACGGGCGATTATTTGGCGGGACGTAGAAAAATTCGTACGCCCGAAGTGCGTAAAACGCCCGACGGTAGATGGTTGAAGCTGTACGGCTGCGCGCAAAACAACTTAAAAAATATCGACGTTGCTTTTCCCGTGGGATTGATTACGGCGGTAACGGGTGTTTCGGGCAGCGGCAAATCGAGCTTAGTCAACGAAATCGTGTATCCCTTGCTTAGCAATACGCACAACGGTGCAAAGCACAAGCAAGGCAGCTTTGAAAAAGCCGAAGGCGTGGAATATTTCGATAAGGTTATCGCGATCGACCAGTCGCCCATCGGCAGAACGCCGCGCAGCAATCCTGCAACGTATACGGGGGTATTTAATGCCATTCGCGATCTGTTTTCAATGACCCCCGACGCTAAGGAGCGCGGGTATAAAGCGGGTCGGTTTTCCTTTAATATTTCCGGCGGCCGCTGCGAGCATTGCTTTGGCGACGGCATCATCAAAATTGAAATGCATTTCCTGCCCGATATTTTCGTGCCGTGCGAAATTTGCGGGGGGAAACGGTATAATCGCGAAACGCTGGAAGTAAAATACAAGGGCAAGAGCATAGCGGACGTGCTGGATATGACGGTGGAAGAAGCGTGCGAGTTTTTTGCGCCTGTGCCCAGCATTTACAACAAAATCAAAACGCTCAACGACGTGGGCTTAGGGTATATCAAGCTGGGGCAAAGCTCCACCACCCTTTCGGGCGGGGAAGCGCAACGAGTAAAGCTCGCCACCGAGCTTGCCAAGCGTTCTACGGGCAAAACGGCGTATATCTTGGACGAGCCGACGACGGGCTTGCACAGCTACGACGTGGATAAGCTGATAAAAATTTTGTTGCAGCTTCGCGAAGGCGGAAACACCGTGGTAATTATTGAGCACAACTTGGACGTTATCAAAACGGCGGATTATATCATCGACCTTGGACCGGAAGGCGGCGACGGGGGCGGCACGGTGCTTTGTGCGGGCGCGCCCGAAGAAGTGGCGCAGGTGGAAAACAGTTATACCGGTCAATTCTTAAAAAAGGTTTTATAAGCATAGAAAAAATTAAAATGGAGCTACCGTGTATGCGGCAAGCTCCTTTTTAATACACATAAAATTTGGTTTTGGCGTACTATACTATATGCGAATTATTTCTTATGATAGGTCGGCGGCGGTGGCATATGCCCGACGTTGGGCGTTTGCCCGAAATCCTGCGTATTACAATTTTGACAGGCTGGGCGGCGATTGCACGAATTTTGCTTCGCAATGCTTGTTTGCAGGTTGCGGCGTAATGAATTTTACCCCGACCTTCGGTTGGTTTTATACAACGCTGCAAAGCCGCGCGCCTGCTTGGACGGGGGTGGAATTTTTTTACCGTTTTCTCATCGGCAACCAAGCGGAAGTTATCGGCAACGGCGCAGGTCCGTTCGCCGAAGAAAGGGATATTTCGGGCTTACAAATCGGGGATTTTGTGCAGCTTGGCAGGGCGACGGGGGAGTTTTATCATACCCCCGTAGTGATAGGCTTTGACGGGGGAGAGCCCTTGCTTGCGGCGCATACGTACGACGCGTTCGGTAGAAAATTATCGTCCTATTCCTTTGATAGGCTGCGGTGTTTGCACGTGCTTGGCGCGCGCGTTTTGGCGAACGAATGATTGCCCGCTTTGCCATACGTCAAAAATCGCCACCCGAAAAAGCGAGAAGTAAGGCGTATGCGTTCGCCCCCATATCACGCAAGCCGCATATAGAAAAAACGCCGAAAAAAGGCGGTGGGGGAGTGTAAACGCTACGGCAATTTTATAAAAGGATATTTGCGGTTACCCGCACTTGTAATATTTGCAAAGTTTTGACAAAATTTTCGCGTTTACATATGCGGTTATCCCCATAAACCGTAAAAACGGAATATATGCGGTTACCCGCAAACGACGCGGGCAGGTACGCGTTCAAAAGACAATTTTCGTCAAAAATACCCCGCCGTCCGTTGACGGCGGGGTTTCTTTATTTTCATAAAAATTATAGGATTATTGCGGAATTTTCGGCAAGCCTTCCAAGCCCTTTTGCAGTTCGGCTTCCGTAGGGATATAGTCTTGCATCTTGCCGTCGTGGAATTTTTCATAACTCATCATATCGAAATATCCCGTACCCGTCAAGCCGAACAAAATCGTCTTTTCTTCTCCCGTTTCCTTGCACTTTAAGGCTTCGTCCATTGCTACGCGAATGGCGTGTGCCGATTCGGGCGCGGGCAAAATGCCTTCGATACGAGCAAACGTTTCCGCAGCCGCAAATACTTCCGTTTGCTTTACCGAACGCGCTTCCATCAAGCCCTCGTCGTAAAGCTGAGAAAGGGTGGACGTCATACCGTGATAGCGCAATCCGCCCGCGTGACTTGCCGCAGGGATAAAGCCCGAGCCGAGCGTATACATCTTTTGCAACGGACAAACCTTGCCCGTATCGCAGTAATCGTAAACATACTTGCCGCGGGTAAGCGTGGGGCAGGAAGACGGTTCTACGGCGATAAATTGATAATTCGCCTTGCCTTGCAGTTTTTCCGCCATAAACGGTGCGATCAAACCGCCGAGATTGCTTCCGCCGCCTGCACAGCCGATGATAATATCCGCTTTTTCGCCGTATTTATCCAGCGCGATTTTGCTTTCGATACCGATAACGGATTGATGCAACAGCACCTGATTAAGAACGCTTCCCAGCGCATAGCGGTAGCCGTCCAGCTTACTTGCCGCTTCCACCGCTTCGGAAATGGCGCAGCCTAAGCTGCCCGAAGTGCCGGGGAACTGTGCCAAAATTTTTCTGCCGACTTCCGTTGTTTCGGACGGGGACGGCGTTACGTTTGCGCCGTAGGTCCGCATTACTTCACGGCGGAAGGGCTTTTGCTCGTACGAGCATTTTACCATAAACACCTTACAATCCAAGCCGAAATAGGCGCACGCCATCGAAAGCGCCGTGCCCCATTGTCCCGCGCCTGTTTCCGTCGTTACGCCCTTCAAGCCTTGCTGCTTTGCGTAGTACGCTTGCGCGATGGCGGAATTGAGCTTATGGCTGCCGCTGGTGTTGTTGCCTTCAAATTTGTAATAAATTTTCGCAGGGGTCTGCAAGGCTTTTTCCAAGCAATAAGCGCGAATCAAGGGCGCAGGACGGTACATCTTATAAAAATCCACGATTTCCTGCGGAATGGGGATAAAGGGTGTAACGTCGTCCAGCTCCTGCTTTGCAAGTTCCGCGCAAAAGACTTTAGACAGTTCTTTCTCCGTCATCGGCTGAAAGGTTGTCGGGTTTAAAAGAGGCGCGGGCTTATTCGGCATAAACGCGCGCAAATTTAACCACTGCTTGGGCAACTCCGTTTCGTCTAAATAAATTTTATAGGGTATTTCTTTCGTCATATTCTTTCACTCCCAAAGGGATAGTTATGGGTTATTGTAGCATTATTTTTAAGCGCAGTCAAGCGTTTAAAAAGCATAGGAAGAAATATGCGTCAATCAAGCACTTCGCATTGACACATACGCATTGTTTGCAAGGCGGCGGCGTGATTTTCTTTTGTCGTGCCTGCGCAAAGCTCGGCACGGATTTTCACGGTCAGGTTGGGGAATTTCGCTTTTAAAATCAAGGCGTTAGAAACCACACAAATGTCCGTGCAGGTGCCTACAAGCTC
>JAZSGC010000138.1:0-8222 GCA_045532525.1 Candidatus Scatosoma sp. | reverse complement strand
CGTAACAAGCGAACCGATAGGCATACCAAATTCTTCGCCGAGCGCCGCGCGGACTGCGGGAGCGGTTTGCACGACTACGTACTTGCCTGCCTTCATCGCCTCGTCCACTTTATCAATTTCACTCACTTCCATCAGCGCGCCCGTAGGACATACGCTTACGCATTGACCGCAAAGAATGCAGGGCGATTTGGCAAAGCTTCTATTTTCCGCAGGAGCAACGATGGTTTCAAAGCCCCTTTTCTCGAAGCCGAGAATGCCCATTCCGTGCGCATTTTTACATCTTGCTACGCATCTGCCGCAAAGAATACACTTGGACGTATCTCTAACGATGGACGGGCTAATTCTATCCACCGTTACGGGCGTTTGCGCGCCCTGATACATATCGTCTCTTGCGCCCGTGATTTTTGCTACGTGCAAAAGCTCGCAGTTGCCGTTCTTTTCGCACTGTTGACAATTTTTATTGTGGTTGGAAAGAAGAAGCTCTACCGACGTTCTTCTCGCCGAAGTTGCCTTGGGCGAAGAAATGGTAATTTCCATACCTTCCGCTACGGGATATACGCAGGATGCCACCAAGCCCCTTGCGCCCGTTGCTTCTACCAAGCAAACGCGACAAGAGCCTTTGGAGCATTCGCCGTGATTAAACGCGCAAAGGGACGGGATTTCAAACCCGCAAGCCTTTGCCGCTTCTAAAATGGTCAAGCCCGCTTCTACTTCAAAGGGAATGCCTTCGATTTTAATATTCACTTTCGCCATAATTCATTCCCCCCTTATTTTTTAATAATTGCCTTAAATTTACAGGAAGCGATACACATACCGCATTTGATACACTTGCTTTGGTCGATGGTGTATGCGGGCAATTTCTTGCCGGGCGCGATATAGTCCGTCTTGATAAACGCATTTGCAGGGCAGGCTCTTACGCACATACCGCAGCCGAAGCACTTATCCTTTTCAATTTCGTACTGCATCAAATTCTTACAAATATGCGCAGGACATTTTTTGTCTACGATGTGCGTAACGTATTCGTCACGGAAATGCTTGAGCGTGGACAGTACGGGATTTGGCGCCGTTTGGCCAAGGCCGCAAAGAGAGTTGTTTTTAACGTTGTTTGCAAGCTCTTCCAGCTCGTCTAAGTCTTTCATCGTCGCTTTGCCGTCTGTGATACGCGTCAAAATTTCCAGCATTCTCTTCGTACCGATTCTGCAAGGCGTACACTTACCGCAGGATTCGTCGCAAATGAATTCCATATAGAATTTCGCCACGTCGACCATACAGTTGTCTTCGTCCATAACGATTGCGCCGCCGGAGCCCATCATCGAGCCGCGCGCAACGAGATTGTCAAAGTCGATTTCCGCGTCAAGGTCTTCTTCCGTCAGGCACCCGCCCGAAGGTCCGCCCGTTTGAATGGCTTTGAATTTCTTGCCGCCGGGGATACCGCCGCCGATGTCGTAAATCAGCTCGCGCAAGGTCGTACCCATAGGAATTTCCACAAGTCCCACGTTGTTGATTTTACCGCCGAGCGCGAACACCTTCGTGCCCTTAGAGCGTTCCGTACCGTGCTTAGCAAAAGCGTCCTTGCCTTCGCGCAAAATATACGGTACGCAAGCCAAAGATTCCACGTTGTTGATAATAGTAGGTTTATCCCAAAGCCCTTTCACCGCAGGGAAAGGGGGACGGGGACGGGGCATACCGCGCTGACCTTCGATAGAGTTCAAAAGCGCCGTTTCTTCGCCGCAAACGAACGCGCCTGCGCCAAGTCGGAGATGTACGCGGAAGCTGAAATCCGTACCCAAAATATGATCGCCAAGCAAGCCAAGCTCTTCCGCCTGCTGAATGGCAAGCTTTAATCTATTCACCGCAATAGGGTATTCCGCACGAACGTAAAAATAGCCGTTTTGCGCACCGATGGCGTACCCTGCAATCATCATACCTTCGATAACCGCCAAGGGATTGCCTTCGAGAATGGATCTATCCATAAACGCGCCGGGGTCGCCTTCGTCGCCGTTACATACAACGTATTTTTCCCCTTCGGGTTGCGCATAAGCGAATTGCCACTTTCTGCCCGTAGGGAAACCGCCGCCGCCCCTGCCGCGAAGACCGGAATCCAGCACTTCCTTAATAACGTCTTCCCTAGACATTTGCAATGCGCGCGCAAGACCTTGGAACGCGCCCGCGCCAAGGCTTTCCTGAATGTTTTCAGGGTCGATGCTGCCGCAGCCGTGCAAGGCAATACGCACCTGCTTTTTATAAAAGTTGATATCTTCTTGCTTTTTGACCTGTTGCTCGGTGTTAGGGTCTACGTAAAGCAATCTTTCAATGACTTCGCCGCCGAGAATGTCCTTTTCAAAAATTTCCGCAACGTCTTCCACCTGCACCAAGCGGTACAGCGTGTCTTCGGGATAGATTTTTACGAACGGACCCTGCGAACAAAAACCAAAACAGCCGACTTGGTTGACGGTCACTTTATCGCCAAGGTTATGTTCGGCAACAAGCTTTTCAAATTCCTTGGTAATTTCGTCCGAACGGGAAGATAAGCAACCCGTGCCGCCGCATAATACAATATGCCTTTTTCCGTCTTCCCCCGTGAATTTGGCGTCAAGGCAGGAAGCGCATTTCGCGCTCATTTGATGAAGATCGTCAAACGTCTTAATCATTATTCGTTACCCCCCATTGCTTTATATTCCGCGACGATTTTAGGAATCGCGTCCACCGTCAGTTTGGGATATACCTTACCGTTGATGGTTACGGCGGGGGCAATACCGCACGCGCCGATACAACGAAGCGCGTCCAACGTAAACAAGCCGTCCGCGGACGTTTCCCCCGGCTTAATCCCGATAATTTCGGAGAATTTATCCAACACCTGCTGCGCGCCTTTTACGTAGCAAGCTGTACCCAAGCATACGCCGATGACGTATTTCCCCTTGGGTTGTAAGGAGAAAAAGGAATAAAACGTAACTACGCCGTAGATTTCCGCAACGGAAATTCCCGTTCTTTGAGAAACAATTTCCTGTACTTCCAAAGGAATATAGCCGTATTCTTTTTGGATGTCGCTGAGAATCATCATAAGCGGCGTTTTATCGTTGACGTATCTGTCGCAAATTTCATTGATTTTACGAACAGCCGCTTCTTGCAAATGAGCCATTTTCAGTCTCCTATATCGTGTAATTTTGACAAATTATGCCTATCTATTTTATCATACCATTTTTCACAAAAAATATCAAGAGTATTTCACGATTTTAAATCGTTCAAATCGATAAATTTTTAGCAAATACCGTCAGCGGCTTTCCTTGTCGCTTTACTGCTGGTAAATTGCACATATCCGCAAGTAAAAAACATAAATAAAAAACTACCGACGGTTTTCCGTCGATAGTTTTTGTTTTGCAAATGAATTATACCAAATACCAAACTAACAAGAATACAAGGCTGACAACAAGGAAAAACAGACCGGTAAATAATACGCAATGGTCGCCTTTTTCCCGTTTTTTGCCGGTTTTGCGTTCGCGATATTCCGCATACGTTTCGTGGTCTCTGCCCAAAAACGGCAAGAGCGCTTTAACCGCCCTGCCCAGCGCGTAGCCGACGCCGAGAAATGCGCCGTGATCCGCCACGAACAGCAACCCCGCAAAGAGCGACATCAGCGCGCCCGTAGCGAAAAAGGCATTGTGTAAAATCTTCATATTTTCTTTGGCGGAGTCTTTGAAAAAGCCCTGTATCAGCAGGACGACGAAAATCATCGCTACGCCGACACAAAAACACACCAAATACCGTATGAGTGCCGATTTTTTATCTTGGTTCACAGCGTTACCCCTGTTTTGTTATTCCGCTAAGCCCAACTGCTGCTTATATTTCGCTTCTTCGGCGTCGTTGCAATATACGAAGTGACCGGGAGCAACTTCGCGCATCGTAGGCAAGCTTACCGAATAGTCGTGTTCCGCAATCGGGTTATAGGTGATTCTTGTACGTTTCTTTTCGTAGTTGGGATCGGGCAAAGGAATTGCCGAAAGCAACGATTTTGTATACGGGTGCAAAGGATTCTTGAACAATTCGTCGGACGAAGCAAGCTCAACCATCTTACCAAAATACATAACGCCGATTCTATCCGAGAAGTATTTAACGACGGAAAGGTCGTGCGCGATGAATAGAATGGTAAGCCCCAAGCGTTCTCTCAAATCGTTCAAAAGGTTGATTACCTGCGCCTGAATGGATACGTCCAACGCGGAAATAGGTTCGTCCGCGATAATCATTTCGGGTTGCATAATGATTGCACGCGCGATACCGATACGCTGACGTTGACCGCCCGAGAATTCGTGGGGGTAACGGTCTGCGTGCTCTCTTACCAAGCCGACCATTTCCAAAATTTCGTATACCTTTTCGTCAATGTATTTCTTATCGCGAATACCGTTGATAATCAAGCCTTCCGCAATAATTTCGCGTACCGTCATACGAGGGTCAAGCGAAGCGATAGGATCTTGGAAGATCATTTGGATTTGCGTGATAAGACGGCTTCTCTTGGCTACGCGGCGCTTAGACGAAAATTCTTTTTGCAACTTTTTGGTTTCCTTTTCGTCGCCTGCCACTGCCGCAAGCTTTTGCGCGTATTCCGCTTCCAGTGCAACAATTTGCTTTTCCGCGTGCGCTCTATCCACAGCCTTGCTGTTGATTTGCGCTTCACGAAGAAGCTTTTTATTCTCGGTAACCGTTTCCGTAACCTGCTGTTTAATTTTTTCGATTTCGACTTGAATTGCCGTAGCGCGAGTGGAATTTGCCTTGGCTTCCGCCTTCAACTCCTTAATCTTTTTCGCTGCGGAAATACGAGCGTTGGCGATTGCGTCTTTGTATGAACGCGTACCTGCCCCCACCCTTTGTCCTTTGAAGTATACGTTACCGGAAGTGATGTCGTACAGCTTGATGATGGAGCGGCCGGTCGTGGTTTTGCCGCAACCAGACTCGCCTACCAGCCCAAAGACTTCGCCTTTTTTTACTTCGAAGCTGACGTCGTCAACCGCTTTTAAATCGCGGGTACCCATACGGAAGTACTGGCAAAGGTGTTCTACCTTCAAAAGCACTTCGTCTTTCTTAATCTCGGCAACGGGCGCGGGAGCGGGTTCCGTCGTTTTTGCAACGGGCTGCGGAGCAACCGTTTGGGGCGTTTCCGCTTTTTTGCCGTTCCCAACCGCTTCGTGTACCTTGATACGGAAAAGGAAATTACAAGCGCCGCATTTCAGGGCGTAATTGCCCACCTTCGCTTTTACAAGCTTACCACAATTAGGACACCGCACGATGCGGTAGTTTTGTTCGTTTTCCATTTTACGTCCTCCTTGTGTTATTCTTGTTCTTGCGTTTCGCAAGTATCTTCTTGAACATTTGCGTTTTCTTCACACGCGTTTTCTTCTATGGGTGCGGCTTCATCGCATACCTGCTCCGTTGCTTCGGGTGCAGGTGTTTCTTCTGCGGGCGTTTCTACCGCTTCTGCGTTTTCGACTGCCGCGTCTTCCTGCGCGGGTGCTTCACTCGCCGTTTGTTCCGCAACCGCTGTTTCATCGCATACCTGCTCCGTAGATTCGGGTACAGGAACGTCTTCCGCGGGTGCTTCACTCGCCGTTTGTTCCGCAACCGCTGTTTCATCGCATACCTGCTCCGTAGATTCGAGTACAGGAACGTCTTCCGCGGGTGTTTCTACCGCTTCTACGTTTTCGACTGCCACGTCTTCCTGTTCGCTTCTGCTGCGCATACGCTGAATACGGTCGGTAATATTTTTAGGAATATCCACCTTAGGCGCATTCGGGTGCAACAACCAAGTTGCCGCAAAGTGCGTAGGAGAAATTTCGAACATCGGAGGCTGCATTTCGTAATCGATTTGCATTGCGTATTTGTTTCTTTCCGCGAATGCGTCGCCCACAGGGGGATAAATCATATTCGGCGGCGTACCGGGGATTGCGTCCAGCTTTTCGTTGGTATCCAAGTCGGGCATAGACGACAACAAAGCCCACGTGTACGGATGGCGGGGATTATAGAAGACGTCTTCAACCGTGCCGTATTCTACAATTTTACCTGCGTACATAACCGCAATTCTATCCGCCATATTTGCAACTACGCCCAAGTCGTGCGTAATGAAAATAATGGAGAGATTACGTTCTTTTTTGAGTCTGTTGATAAGTTCGAGAATTTGTGCTTGAATGGTAACGTCGAGCGCCGTAGTCGGTTCGTCACAAATCAAAATGTCAGGGTTTGCCGACAATGCGATAGCGATAACAATACGCTGACGCATACCGCCCGAGAATTCGAACGGATATTGTCTGTAACGGATACGAGGTTCGGGGATACCTACTTCTTCCATCAGCTTGATAGCCTTTTCTTTTGCAAGGCGCGGGGTAATTTTGTAAACGACCTGCGACGCCTTTTCTTTTAAGTAATCTACCAAAGCCACCGATTCTTGGTCAACGTTAAAGGATTGCGCGTTTGCAATATCCGTTTTGAATTTTTCGATAACGCGATTTAAAACAGACACAATCGTCTTTGCCTGATTTTCAAGGGGCACAACGGATTTGGGGATAACCTTCCAGTCCACCTTTTTGCCACGAGCAAGAATCGCTTCGCGCTTTGCAGTTTGACGTGCGAAGCGCTTTTCTTCTTTGGGATTGTTCTTTACGTAGAAGAAATACTTATCCAGTTCTCTTTCTACCGCGCCGCCAAAGGTGTAGGCAACGTTGTCTTTCAAAACTGCCAAAGGATTGATTGCCGCGCGAACCGCTTTGTTCAATTCCTTCGCCGTTTTATACGCAACCGATTTCTTGAAGCCGACTTCCGAGAAGGTAGCAACGCCTTGTTGCAAAGCTTCAATCGCGGCTTTCTTGGCTTCCACCGATTTTTTCATCGAGAATTCCACCGCTGCCTTTTCGAGCTGCAAGAATTCCGTCATATAATCGTGCATCAAAAACGCATACGCGCGTTCGTTGGCTTCGATTGCAGGGATAAGGCTCAAATCTTCGTGCGGCGTTTTGTATACATAGTAGCCAACACGGAAGAAATTATACTGCGGCTGGGCAAGAATTTCTTCAATCGTAGCTTTGAGCTGCGTGAATTGCTGCACCGCGGGCGCAGGGTCTTTTTTCTTGGATTTTATGCCGTTAAGGGCTACCAGGTACTCGTTGAGTTTGTAATCGTAGTTGCGAACAAGGTATTTATCATTCACTGCGGACAGCTTGCGCATAACCGATTTAACGGTTCCCGCCACGTCGACTTTTTGTCTTTTTTCCACAAGGAAAAGGAACTCGTCGATGATGGCGATGATTTCGCTTGCCGCGTTGCGCGCGGTATTGTAGGAATTTTCCAACTCAATCGCTTTGATGTTGAAGCGGTCGAAGGTGGTAATTTTTTCCTTAATTTCTTTCTTTAATTCTTTGCTGTTCGGTGCTTCTTCCGCAACGGCAGCAATCATCATATCCGACAAAAGCGCTAGCTTTTTGTTGAATTCTTTGCGCGCTTCCTTACGGCTTGCTTTGTTTTTCAAAAGCATAGCTTCGGTGATTTGCTGGCCTATACGCATAATGGGGTCAAGAGCGGAAAGCGGGTCTTGGAAAATCATCGCGATTTTGTCGCCGCGGAGCTTGTGCATTTCTTCTTCGGGAATACGCACAAGGTCCTGTCCGTCGTACAAAATTTCGCCGTTTTCGATGATAGCGTTCGCCGCGGAAATACCCATAACCGCCTTGGACGTAACCGACTTACCCGAACCGGATTCGCCTACGATTGCCAAGGTTTCGCCTTTGTATAAGTCAAAGGAAATATTACGAACGGCTTGCACCTTACCTGCTTGCGTACGGAAAGAGATAACTAAATCTTTAACTTCTAATTTCTTTTCCATAGCGTTAGTCCTCCGAGCCTCTCAGCGAAGGATTGAACGCGTCGCGCAATCCGTTACCAAACAAGTTGAAGCTAAGCATCAACAAGCAAATGAACAATGCAGGGAACAACATCATATACGGGTATTCACTCAAATATGCCTGCGCGCTGGACAACATATTACCGACGCTGGTCATACTACCTGTATTCAGGTTAATAATACCCAAGTACGACAAGCTGGATTCCGAGAAAATCATACCGGGAATTGCCAAAACCGAGCCTGTGATAATTGTACCCAACGAGTTGGGGAAGATGTGTTTGAGCATAATACGGCTATCGCGCGCACCGAGCGTTCTTGCCGCCAAAACGTATTCTTGGTTTTT
>JAZSGC010000145.1:0-7917 GCA_045532525.1 Candidatus Scatosoma sp. | reverse complement strand
ATAGTAAGTTATTATCGTACTGTCAAGTATTAGCTGACTATTTTTCGGTATAATTTTACTATGAAATTCACGGAAAGATTTAACGAATTGATAAAAATCAGCGGGAAAACGCAGGTGCAAATTGCCCAAGAAATCAACGTTTCTAAACAATGCGTCAGCGATTACAAGTCGGGCAAAAGTTGTCCGTCGTTAGAAACGCTTTGCTTGATTTGCGCGTGCTTGGAAGTGAGCGCGGATTATTTGCTGGGTTTGACGGACGAATATTGACGTACGGTGCGGGTGTTTTTTATAAGCGCGCACAGTAGCGCGCTCCGTTTTTATAAAACAAAGAGAACAAGTCGTTCAGGCTTGTTTTTTCTTTTTAGGCGTATTGCTTGGTGCGCGGGAATTTTCGTTATTCCCTTGACAAAAAGAAAAAGAGTGGTATAATAGAAACAATAAAGCTTCACATAGGAGAAAAGGTATGGAAATGCAGGTTTGCCCGCAATGCGGGGCGAGTGTGGCGGACGACGAGAAGTTTTGCTCGGCGTGCGGATTAGATTTAAGCGAAGCGGATACCGCGGTGCAGGCGGATACCGAACAGGCTGCGCAAAAGGCGGCGGACGAAAAATTTGTGCTGGATATACAACGGCAGGTGATGGAAAAAACCAAAGGCTTTGCGACGGCGGTTAGCATTGCCTATTGGGTAGGATTTATCATCGTAGCTGTTTGTTGCGGTATTACGATAGCCAAACTGTTAACGCCGGGTATGCCTATCAAATTGCCGCTTTGGTTTGCGGTATGCATTTTTACGTTTATGCTGGTTTGTTGGACGTTGGACTCGTTAGAGCTGAATGCGATGATAAAGGCGTTTAAAGAAAGCGGCGCGGATTTAAAACGCTTTGCAAAGCTCAGCTTTGCGAGAGTGGACGCTATATTCTTGGGCTCTATGAAATCCAAGAAAAATATGAAGACGGAAAAGTATATTGAAACGGTCGGCGCGGCTTTAAGTATTAGATTGCCCAGCAAAGGCAAGAATACAAACATATTTAAAGATGCAAAGCTTTGCCGAATCGCTATGATTGCGGCGGACGACGGATTGGAAAAGAAATTGCGCACGGAATGGATTGTTAGACAAAGCTTTGTAGCGGCATTTTTTGCTTTCAGCCTTTTTTCTGCAGTCTCGCTCAGTATCATTTTCTTGGTTTTATTTAGTCTTTTTATGGTTATCGGTTTGATTGCATTCGCGGTGACATCCATCGTAATGCCAAAGGCTAGAATAAAAGAACAAACGCGTTTGATGGAAGAATGGCGGGAACAGGCGGCGGTTAAAGCCGCGCAAAACGCATTGTCCGAAGAAACGGACGGCGTTGTGGAAAGCGTGCAGGAAACCAAAAGGCAAGACGAATTTGAGGAGCTGGATTTGAGCTCGTTCGACTTATAAAGATATGTTAAAAAGCCGCTTGCGTGAAGGCGCGGGCGGCTTTTTTGTTTTTTAAACAAAAGAAATGCGGATATGTGGGCGAAAATTGCGTGCGGGGGCGTGGAAATTATTGCTTTTTGCTTGGGTTTTTGGTATACTGTTGGGGAAAAGTTGAAAAATTTGGAGTTTTTATGGCTACGGGTGAATTTACCGATAAGGTGAAAATTTTAATTAAGGCAGGCGACGGCGGCGACGGAATGAATTCGTTTAAAGCCTATAAGGGTAAGCCTGCGTGCGGACCGGACGGAGGCGACGGCGGTAAGGGCGGCGACGTGTATTTCGTTGGGGATAAGGATATGAACGATTTGTTCCCCTTTCGTTTTACCTCGCGTTTTCTTGCGGAAAACGGGGGTATGGGCGGTACGCAAAAGTGTTTCGGCAAGGGCGGCAAGGATATTTTTATCAAGGTGCCTTTGGGTACGCTGGTGCGCGACGAAGAATCGGGCAGGCTGATTTGCGACGTGTTTGAAGACGGGCAAAAGGTGCTGGTGGCGCGCGGCGGTAACGGCGGTAAAGGAAACGTGCGCTTCACAACGGCGCGGCGGCACGCGCCCAACTTTGCGCAAAAGGGTGAAAAGGTAAAGCAGCACTACGTGATTTTAGAGCTGAAAGTGATTGCGGACGTGGGTTTTGTCGGCTTCCCGAACGTGGGCAAGAGTACGCTACTTTCTAAAATTTCCGCGGCGAAGCCCAAAATTGCCAACTACCATTTCACGACGCTTTCTCCAAATCTCGGCGTGGTGCGTTATTACGATAAATCCTTTGTGGCGGCGGATATTCCGGGGCTTATCGAAGGTGCGGCGCAGGGCGCGGGCTTAGGGCACGATTTCCTGCGGCATATCGAGCGTACGCGTATGCTTTGCCACGTAGTGGATATTTCGGGCTGTGAAGGGCGCGACCCTATCGACGATTTCAAGAAAATTAACGACGAGCTGAAAGAGTTCAGCGCGGAGCTGGCTTCTCGGCCGCAGATTATCGTTTGCAACAAGTGCGACGTATACGGTGCGGAAGACAATCTGAAAGCGTTCAAGAAAAAGTACGGTAGAAAGTATAAGATTTTCCCTATCACCGCGCTGACGGGCGATGGGACGAGAGAGTTTATCGAAGGAGTTTTGTCGGTGCTTGCCGAGCTGCCGCCCGTAGAACCTATCCCCATCGAAGAAGAATTTGAATACAAGTCCAACGATGATTTGGGCTTTGAAATTTTCAAGGACGAAGACGGCGTGTACGTGGTCGTTGGCGGTTTGGTGGATATGCTTTGCCGTAACGTCGTTTTGAATAATCCCGATTCTATGCTGTATTTCCAAAAGGTATTGCGCCTTCGCGGCGTTATCAAGGAGCTTGTGAAAATGGGTTGTCAAGAAGGGGATACGGTGTCTATTGGGGACGTAGAATTCGATTTCATACCTTAAAACGGAGAATCCGCGGCGCAATACTACGTTGTTGCTGTGCGCGTTTTGGTCACGTACGTTTAAGTACGCTCCCTGCAACGTGCGCGCAACGCCTTGTCTTGCTTGCGTCTTGCTCCGTTTTCCGTTGGGATAGGACGAGCGGAATTCGGCGCGTTTTGGTCACGTACGTCTATTGTACGCTCCTGTCGGACAGAACCGCGTGTTTTGCGCGAACCTGCAACCCTTCTCCGCCGTTTTCCGTTGGGATAGGGCGAGCGGAATTCGGCGCGTTTTGGTCACGTACGTCTATTGTACGCTCCCGTCGGGGAAACCGCGCTTTCCTTGTCTTGCTCTGTTTTTCGTTAGGATAGGGCGTTGTACGTGTGCTTTGTAAAGATAGGATTGTTTCATATAAGAAAAAGGAAGAAAAATTATGATGATTGTAACGAATGAAAATATAACAAGTAAGCAACGGAGCAAGCTCCGTTCGTTGGCGGCGACGCTTGCACCGATTACGCAAATCGGCAAGGGCGGTATTACCGACAATCTGTTAAAAACCTTGTCCGACGCGCTGGAAGCAAAGGAGCTTATCAAGGTCACCATTTTAGATAACGCGGAAGATACGCCCCGCGCGATTGCGGAAAACGTTGCCGAGCTTTTGGGCGCGGTATGCGTGACCGTTATCGGCAGAAAAGCGATTTTTTATCGGTATTCCAGCCGCGATAAGTTTGCACACTTGGAGTTTTAATCGAAGCAACGCTTTGCCGCTATGCGGCGGCAAAAAAAGAAAACTTGTCCGTTTATGTTTAAGAACGGAAAATTCGTCGTATATATATTACGAAAAAGAATAGGGAGAGCTGGATATGGAAAACGAAGAATTGAAAGAAGAAGTGGTCGCGGAAGAAAGCGCGCCTGAAAAGACCGAAAAGCCTAAGAAAAAGAAAAAATCGGACGTAGAGCTGGAAAAAGCACTTGCCGAAGCGGAAGAAAATAAACGCAAATGGTATGCCGTAACGGCGGAATATGAAAACTATCGCCGCCGCACGCAAAACCAAGCCGCGCAGCGTTATGCCGAAGGTAGAAACGACGTGGTGGCTTCTTTGTTCCCCGTAGGGGATAATTTGGAACGCGCGTTGGCTTCTTGTACGGACGAAAACACCAAGCAGGGCTTGGATATGATTTTAAAAGCCTATAAAAAGGTGCTGGAAGGGGAAGGCGTGGAAGAAATCGACCCCGTTGGACAAGCGTTTGACGCGGCGACGATGGAAGCGATTATGGCGATGCCTGCCGCCGACGGCGAAGAAAGCGGCGTGGTAAAGCAGGTGTACGTTAAGGGCTATAAAAAGGGCGATAAGGTACTGCGTTACGCGCAGGTTATCGTTACGCAATAAAATAGGTTTTGTCCGCTCCGCATTCGTTTGGGGCGGATTTATTTTTAGGAGAAGTATGCAACTTTACGTAAAAAAATTTAACGAGCTTACCTTGGACGAGCTGTACGATATTTTGGCGGCGCGTGCGGACGTGTTCATTATGGAACAAAACTGCGTATGCTTCGATCCCGACGGCGCGGATAAACAAGCTTATCACGTATATTATAAAGAAAACGGAAAAATTGTGGCGTATTTGCGCGTTATCGACAAGGGCAAGCGTTTAGACGAAGTTTCTATCGGCAGGGTGATTTCGCTGAAACGCCGCTGCGGTGTGGGCAGCGCGTTGATGAGAGAAGGCTTGCGGGTGGCAAAAGAGAAATTCGGCGCGGATAAAGTGAAAATCGGTGCGCAGCTCTACGCTAAGCCTTTTTACGAAGGCGTTGGCTTTAAGCAGGTTTCCGAAGAATACTTAGAAGACGATATTCCGCATATTTATATGATTGCCGAGCTGGCTTAGTTGGATAGGTTGCCGAGCGGTTCAGCTTCCATAATCTACAAAAAAATAGCCAAAAATGGCAAACTTTATTAGGATTTAGTCTTGACAAGATAAGAAAATTGTGTTATGATAAAGAAAAAAGCGGCGATTGCCGTTATAAAAGGAGAAAAAATATGATTTCTTTAAAGGATAAAGTTGTGATTATTACAGGCGGCGGCAGGGGGATCGGCTTCGGGCTTTCGACGGCGTTTGCGAAAGCGGGCGCAAAGCTGGTGATTACGGGAAGAACGGAGAGCACGTTGCTTTCCGCCAAAGAAAAGCTGGAAGCGGCGCACGGCTGCGAAGTGTTGTGCGTAACGGCGGACGGCGCGGATGAAGCGGCGATTCAAAACGTAATTGATAAGACGGTAGAAAAATTTGGGCGTATTGACGCGGTAGTGAACAACGCGCAGGCTTCCGCTTCGGGAAAAATGCTTATTGACCATACGAAGGAAGATTTGGACCTTGCCATTCATTCGGGGATTTACGCGACCTTTTTCTATATGAAAAAGGCGTTTCCGTATTTGAAAGAAAGCAAGGGTGCGGTAGTCAATTTTGCAAGCGGCGCGGGCTTGTTTGGGCGTATTGCGCAATCGTCCTACGCGGCGGCGAAAGAAGGGATTCGCGGTTTATCGCGCGTGGCGGCGACGGAATGGGCGCCCTACGGCGTGCGCGTGAACGTGATTTGTCCGTTGGCGATGACCGAAGGCTTGCAAAAATTCAAGGAAGAATATCCCGACCGTTACGAGCAGACCATCAAGGGTGTGCCGATGGGTAGATTTGCCGACCCTGAACAGGACGTTGGCGGTATGTGCGTATTCCTTTGCTCCGATTTGGCAAGCTACGTAACGGGAGAGACGATTACGTTGCAAGGCGGCAGCGGTTTGCGGCCTTAAAACGGAGAAACCGCTACGCAATACTACGTCAAGCTTACGTTTCCCCTAGGTCACGTACGTCCAAGTACGCTCCCGTCGGGGAAGCCGCGCTTTCCTTGTCTTGCTTGCGTCTTGCTCCGTTTCTCGTTAGGATAGGGCGAGCGGAATTCGGTGCGCTTTGGTCACGTACGTTTAAGTACGCTCCCGTCGGGGAAGCCGCACTTTCCTTGTCTTGCTTGCGGCTTGCTCCGTTTCCAAGGCTGAGCCTTGACCCACTCTTACTACCCACCGCCCACTCTTTAATATACTGTGTGGGTTGTATGGATGGGCAGTTTCAAACGAGCCTTTATTAGGGCAAACAAAATTCAATAAAAATAAAAAGCTCGGCGGCGCGTGGCGCGGCGGAGCTTTTTGTTTATTCCGTATAAAAAATTAACGCTTGGAAAGTCCGTTCAATAAGAAGTTTGCCCCAACGTGCAGGGGGCGCAGGGAAGTGAGCGCAAGTAAAATTACGCTAAGCGACAGCGACAACGGCAAATACGTCCAGCCTGCCGCGGGCGGCGCATAATAGTGCTTGAAAACCATTAAAAGCAGGATATGGCAAAGATAGATACTGAACGTGCGTTGTCCGACGACGTTGCATACGCTGGTGAACGCGCTGCGTTTGTTTGATTGCATAGGAATTAAAAGCAACACGGCAAACCCGTTGCAAAGGGCAAGGGTTAAGCACAAAATCCGTTTGAATAAGCCGCGATAGGTGGCGTAGGCGTACTTTCCGTAGAAGAAAGACCGATTGAGCTGGTTTCCGTAAACGATAAGATAGAAAAAGGTAGCGGCGAGCATTGCAATAGCAAGGCAAAAAACGAGCGGGGCAAGCTTGCCGTTTTGCATTTTTGAAATAAGCTGATGGAAGCGGGATTTGAATTGTCCGCACCATTTGCCAAGCAGGAAAAACGGAAAGAAATAAAAGACGCGGCTCAAGCTTAAATATTCGTCGACAGACGGTAAAAAGCCGATGGCGAGCGTTAAGCAAAAGGCGGCGCATATTTGCCAAAGCTTGACCTTTTTGATAAGCTTTAAGCTGCCAAGATATGCGGCGTAGGCAAGCAAGAACCACGCGCCCCATTGCGGATAAAAAAACAGGTAGCAAACGTCCGTGAAGGTATACCTTTGCGGCGGGGCGACGACAAAAATTTTAAATAGGATTTGCAAAGCCGAAAAGAGAAAAAAAGTGATAAGGCAACCCAGCACCCTTTGCTTTTTCCACTTCGCAAAAAAACCGCAAACAAAAAGGAAGAGCGGCATATGAAAGCTGTATATCAGCAAATACGCCGTGCGCAACGCGGACGTGAAGGGAAAAAGTTCCAGCGTATGCCCGAACACGACCAACACAATCAAAAGTGCTTTCAGCGTATCGTAATAGGGAATTCTTTTGTTAGAGAAAATCATCAGTTTGCCTGCTTTTGTTTGCTTTTTATTCAGTATACCATATATTTATAAGAAATGCAAGCGGTGGAGACGGGGACGGGATATTGAGGAGAATGAAAAAGCGGTGCTTTTTTGTGAAGCTGCAATGGGACACATTATTTTTTGCGTGCTCGGATTGCAAGCTATCGACTTGCGTTATATAAGAAAAGGCGTTTCTTAAAAAATTTTTTATTTTTGTGTTTAAGGCGGCGCGGGGGCGGTTACATATAACTGTAAATAAAATTCAAGTGCCGAAATTTCGGCAAAAGGAGTATTTAATTATGGCAGGTAAAGTTATCGGTATTGACCTTGGTACGACCAACTCTTGCGTGGCGGTTATGGAAGGCGGCGAACCCGTCGTTATCGCAAACGCAGAAGGTTCTAGAACTACCCCCTCCGTCGTTTCGTTCCAAAAAGACGGTTCGCGTGTGGTTGGGCAGGCGGCAAAGCGTCAGGCGGTTGCTAACCCCGACAAGACGATTATTTCTATCAAGCGTCATATGGGGTCCGATTATAAAGTAAACATTGACGGCAAGGGATATTCTCCGCAGGAAATTTCCGCGATGACCCTTGCAAAATTAAAGGCGGACGCGGAAGCGTATCTTGGACAAAAGGTAACCGAAGCGGTTATCACCTGTCCTGCGTATTTCTCGGACAGTCAGCGTCAGGCAACCAAGGACGCGGGTAAAATTGCGGGCTTGAACGTGCTTCGTATCATCAACGAACCTACGGCGGCGGCGCTTGCGTACGGTTTGGATAAGGATAAGGGCGGCAAGGTAATGATTTACGACCTTGGCGGCGGTACGTTCGACGTTTC
>JAZSGC010000124.1:0-1569 GCA_045532525.1 Candidatus Scatosoma sp. | reverse complement strand
TGTACGGTATGCCCAACGCAAGCGAAGTTGGATATGCCGATTACGTGCTTTACGGTGACGACGGCAAGCCTTTGGCTGTTTTGGAAGCCAAGCGCACTTGCGTGGACGTTGCCAAAGGCAGACAGCAAGCAAAGCTTTACGCCGACCTTTTGGAAAAGAAATACGGACGCAGACCTATCATTTTCCTTTCTAACGGTTTCGATACGCGTATTTGGAACGACAAATATTATCCCGAACGCAAGGTTGCGTCCGTTTATTCCAAGCGTGATTTAGAAAAGCTGTTCAATCTGCGCGCTATGCGGACTACACTCAAAAACGTGATGGTAGACAAGCATATTGCAGGGCGTTATTATCAAGAAGCCGCTATCAAAGCGGTTTGCGAAGCGTTTGATAAAAAGAACCGCCGTAAAGCGTTGCTTGTTATGGCGACGGGCTCGGGAAAAACGCGTACCGTTATCGCGCTTTGTAAGGTTCTTCTCGACCATGGGTGGGTCAAAAACATTTTATTCCTTGCGGATAGAAACTCGCTTGTGTTGCAAGCAAAGCGTGCTTTTGTCAATATGTTGCCCGATTTGTCGGTTAGCAATCTCTGCGAAGACAAGGAAAATCTTGACGCGCGCTGTGTATTTTCCACCTATCAAACGATGATGAATTGTATCGACACGGTAAAAGACGAAAACGAGAAAAAATTGTTCACCGTCGGGCATTTTGATTTGGTTATCGTAGACGAGGCGCACCGCTCCATTTACAACAAGTATAAAGACATTTTCACCTATTTCGACGCGCCCCTGGTAGGCTTAACCGCTACGCCCAAGGATGAAATCGACAAGAATACTTACGAGATTTTCGAGCTGGAAAACGGCGTTCCTACTTACGGTTACGAGCTTGCGCAAGCCGTTACCGACGGCTTTTTGGTGGACTTTACTTCCGTGGAAAGCAAGCTGAAATTTATCGAACAAGGTATCGTCTACGACGATCTTTCCGAAGAAGATAAAGAGGAATACGAAAACACCTTTGAAAACGAAAACGGAGAACTGCCCGAACGTATCGCTTCATCGGCATTAAACGAATGGGTGTTCAACGAAGATACCATTCGCCAAGTGTTGCATATTTTGATGAACGACGGGCTTCGGATTGATTACGGAGAAACGCTCGGCAAAACGATTATTTTCGCGAAAAATCACGAACACGCGGAAAAAATCCACGAAATCTTTGGGAAAGAATATCCGCACTTGCCTGGGTATACCAAGGTTATCGACAACTATATGACCTATGCGCAAAGCGCGATTGATGAGTTTTCCGACCCGAAGAAATTACCGCAAATCGCTATTTCCGTCGATATGCTCGACACGGGTATCGACGTGCCCGAGGTGCTCAATCTCGTATTCTTCAAAAAGGTAATGAGTAAGGCGAAGTTTTGGCAAATGATTGGGCGCGGAACACGCCGATGCGATGGTTTGATGGACGGCAAGAATAAGGATAAGTTCTATATCTTTGATTTTTGCGGAAACTTTGAATTCTTCCGTATGAATCAAGGTAAGTCGGATCGTAGCCATGTCGTTCTGTGAG
>JAZSGC010000014.1:0-2512 GCA_045532525.1 Candidatus Scatosoma sp. | reverse complement strand
CGCGCCTTCGGGGGCGTCTTCCGCCTTGAAATGGGTCAGCTCGCCGACGGACGAAACGCGTTCACACTTCGCGCCTGCGTAATATTGGATCAAATCAAGGTCGTGGCAGCACTTTGCCAGGATCATCGGCGTGGAATCTTCCGCTCTGCGCCAGTTGCCGCGCACGTAGGAGTGCGCCTGATGCCAGTAAGCTACGCGCTCTAACGCCTGAATGGCAACGAGCTTGCCGATCGTGCCCTGTTCAATAAGCTCAGCCACCTTAACGAACGCAGGGGCATAGCGGAGCACGTGACAAACGAGCGCCTTGCAGCCCGTCTTTTTTTGAAGCGCAAGCAGAGCTTCCATCTCTTCCTTCTTATCGGTGATCGGTTTTTCGAGCATCACGTCGTAGCCGAGCTCAAACGCGCGCGTTGCGTGGCGAATGTGGTCGGCATCGGGGGTGGCAATCATCAACACGTCCGCGCGTTTCTTTTCAAAAAAGACCTTTTCATCCGTGAACAGGTTTTCCTTCTCTACTCCGAACTTTTCCGCGAACACCGCTAAGCGGTCGGGCTTCAAGTCGCAAAGCGCGACGATGTTCCATTTTTCGGGCGCATCCTGCATCAACGCGCCGTAGGTGTCGCCGCCGCGTCCGCCGATGCCGAGAATTGCAACGGTATATACTTTCTTAGCCATCATTTTTCTCCTTTTTGGGTTTTTCTATTTGTATTATAGAGTACGAAAGGGAATAAATCCACCCAAAAACCGTCCTTTATATGTCAAAAGTTGTTATTTTATAATTTATTTTTTCGATTGTTCGCGCGGCGAAACACCGAATTCCCTGCGGTAAGCGCGGTAGAAGGTGTTGGGGCTATCGAAGCCGCATTGAAAGGCAATCTCTAAAACGGATAAATCGGGGCTGGATAACAGCAATTCCTTCGCCGCCTTTGCCCGAAGCCTTCCGACGTACCGATTCCAGTGTTCCCCAAGATGAAAATGCAGGGTGCGGGAAAGGTACTCCCGAGAATAGCCGAAGTTTTTCGAAAGCGCTGCCAAGGATAGGTCTTCCCCGATGTGTTTTGCGGCATAGGATAAAAGGGTGGCAACAAGCTCCGTTTGCCTGTTGGCTTGCCGCGAACAAAAGGGTACGGTTTTGGAAAGCTCACCCATAAGCAGGCGAACGATTCCGCATTTCGTTTCGTACCTGCTGCCGCCATTTCCGTTATTTTGATTGTAAATGTCCTGCAAAAACGCCAAAAATTCCGTGTTTTCAAACGAAAAAAAGACAGGCGGAATTTTTCCGTAGAAGGTTTGAAAGGTGGGTTCAAAAAACTGCCGATCCCCTACGACGGCGTATAGAAGCGCGGACGAGCTCGGCATCGAATGAACGACGTAGCTATCTATAAAACAGCCCATGCCTTTTGTGATTTTGCGTTTCTCGCCGCCGACGGTGAGCTCCACTTCCCCATCCGCGCAAAAAAGCAGCTCGATCGCGCTGTGAAAGTGCGATTCGGCAGGGGGCGTTTTGCCAAAGCGCAAATATAAGTATCCCGTTCCTTCGGCGTTCAGTTCGTAAAAGCTCATTTCTTACTCCTTGCACGGTTTTTTATGAGAGCGATAGCTTGTAAGTATTGTAGCACGGATACAAAAAAATGTCAATCGTTGACTTATTATTTCTTAAAAATGCAACTGCGTCGATATTTCCCATATACAGCGCAAGTTTTTTGCGGACGGGAAGCAGGTCGAGCGGCGAGTAAAACGGGCGTATGGGTGCAAAAAACGGGCGCAAAACAAAAGTTTTCCTTAAAATAAGGAAAAGCTTCTGTTTTTTTGCCTTCAAACGCTTTTCTTTTTTAATTTTTTATGTTATAATAGGGGTGTTAAAATAGCAATTTCCTTTTTTTACAAAAAAGGAAGGGCGAAAATGATAGGAGCAGTTAAAATGTCGGAAAACACGGAAAAAATGGAAGGCGTTGTGGAAGCGGTAGAAGGGGCGGAAACCCCCGTGGAAGGTACGGTGGAAACGGTCGAAACGCCTGTGGAAAGAGAGCGCGTAGAAGGGGAATACGGCGCGGAACAGATTCAGGTTTTGGACGGCTTGGAGCACATTCGTAAACGCCCTGGGATGTACATCTCTTCGACGGATGCGAAGGGCTTGCATCACTTGGTGCACGAAGTTGTAGACAACTCGATTGACGAAGCCTTGGCTGGCTATTGTACGCACATCGAAGTTATCTTAAATCAGGACGGTAGCTGTACCGTACAGGACAACGGCCGCGGCATCCCGACGGGGATTCATCCCAAGGAAGGGATTTCGACCTTGGAAGTCGTATTCACGAAGGTGAACGCAGGCGGTAAGTTCGGCGGCGACTCGGGCTATAAGGTATCGTCGGGCTTGCACGGCGTCGGCGTAAAGGCGGTAAACGCCCTGTCCGAATGGCTGGAAGCGGAAGTGCACCAAAACGGCGAAATCTACAAGCAGGTTTACCATCGCGGCGCGCCAGAAAAGAGCGTGGAAGTGGTAGGCACGTCC
>JAZSGC010000132.1:0-4694 GCA_045532525.1 Candidatus Scatosoma sp. | reverse complement strand
GCCGCGTGGGATTTGTTGAATGCGTAGGAAGCAAAGCTTTCCATATCCCCGAAAATCTTCGCGGCGACTTCGGGCGGAATACCCTTGGACGCGCAGCCCGAAATCCCTTCTGCGGGCGCGCCGTAGATAAACTTGTCCTTTTGCTCCATCAGCTCTTTTTTCTTCTTTTTCGCCATGGCACGGCGAACCAAGTCCGCTTGTCCAAGCGAATATCCGGCAAGCTGCTGGAAAATTTGCATAACCTGTTCTTGGTAGACGATAACGCCGTACGAGTTTTTCAAAATGGGTTCTAAGTGCGGCGTATCGTAAACGATACTTTCGGGATTATGCTTGTTTTTGATATATTGCGGAATGAAATCCATTGGACCGGGGCGGTATAAGGAAATGCCTGCGATAAGGTCTTCCAAACAGCTGGGTTGGAGTTCCTTCATAAACTTTTTCATACCGCCTTGTTCGAGCTGGAACACCGCGTCCGTATCCCCGGACGAGATTAACTGATAAGCTTCGGGCACGTCTAAGCCGATTTTATCGAAATCGACTTCAATCCCCTTGCCTTCCTTGATATATTCCAGCGTGTTTTGAATATCGGTAAGGGTGGTGAGCGCAAGGAAGTCCATCTTCAACATTCCCACCGCTTCCACTTCTTTCATATCGAACTGCGTAACGATGTCGTCGCCGTTTCTTGCCAGCGGAACGTTATCCGCAAGCACCTTGTTGCAAATGACCACGCCCGCCGCGTGTTCGGACGTATTCTTGGGCATACCTTCTAGCTTCAAGCCCATATCGATGACTTGACGAAGGTCGGCGTTCGTTTCGTAAACTTCGATGAATTCCGAGTTCTTCTTTTGTTTTTGCTCCGCCAGCTTTTTTTGTAATTCCGCGCGTTTTTCTTCGTTGGTTTCCGCGGCGATTTGCTGTTCGAGCTTGGGGATTTTTCTCCCCAGCAATTCCCCTATGGTGGACTTGCCGTCCATTAGCTTTGCCACCTTGTCCGTTTCCGAATACGGCACGCCCATCACTCGTCCTACGTCCTTGATAACGGCGCGGGAAGCAAGCGTACCAAACGTAACGATTTGCGCTACGTTTTCGGGCTGGTATCTTTTGCGAACGTATTCGATGGTTTCTATTCTGCGTTTGGTACAAAAGTCGACGTCGAAGTCGGGCATTGATACGCGGTCGGGGTTTAAAAAGCGTTCAAAAATCAAATCGTAACGCAGCGGATCTACGTCGGTAATGCCGATGGAATAGGCAACGATACTGCCTACGCCCGAACCGCGCCCCGGTCCGACGGGAATACCTTGCAAGCGCGACCAGTTGATATAGTCCCAAACGATAAGGAAATAGTCGGCAAAGCCCATTTTGATAATGATAGAAAGCTCGTACTCCGCACGCTCTTTAATCGTTTGCGTGATTTCCTTATAACGCTTAGGCAAGCCTTCCCACGTAAGGCGAGTGAGATAGTCGGGCGAGCTGGATCCGTCTTCGGGCTTATACAAAGGGATAAGCGACGTATCGCGAATGGGATCGCCCTTGGGCGTGATGTCGAATACGGGTTCTTCGATTTTGTTCGCAATCACGCGCGTGTTGGAAATCGCTTCGGGTACGTAATGGAAAAGCTGCAACATTTCGTCGCCCGATTTCATATAGAATTCGTGCTGTTCAAATCGCATTTTTGGCTGTGCAAGCGTGGATTTGGTTTGAATACAAAGCAAAATTTCGTGCGCTTCCCAGTCTTCCTTTTCGATATAGTGCACGTCGTTGGTTGCAACGAGCTGAATATCCAGCTCCCTTGCGATTTTGATAAGGTCGGGCAGGATTTGTTTTTGTTCGTCAATGCCGTGGTCTTGCAATTCGATATAGAAATCTTCACCGAAGATTTCTTTCATTTCCACCGCCCACTTTTTCGCGCCGTCGTAATCGCCGCGCAGCAAAAGCTGCGGCATACGCCCCGCCAAGCACGCGGAAAGGCAAATTACCCCTTCGTGGTGCTGCTTGATAAGGTCGTAGCTGATACGCGGTTTGCCGCTGTAATATCCGTCAATATAGGCAAGCGAATCAAGCTTAACGATGTTTTTATACCCCGTTTTATTTTTGGCGAGCAAAACGATATGTTCGTTTTTCCCGGGGCGTTTTTCCTTATGGTCGTCCACCGCATACAATTCGCAGCCGATGATATATTGAATGCCTTTTTTTACGCATTCTTCGGCAAAATACAAAGAAGCGTACATATTGCCGTGATCGGTAATCGCGCAGGCGTTAATGTTGTTTTTTACCAAGTGGTCGATTAAATCGTCCACCTTTGCCGCGCCGTCCAACAGGCTGTATTCGGTGTGTAAATGTAAGTGTACAAAATCCGTCATAATTCTTCCGTTTCTTCGTTGTTTTCTTCCTTAGTGGTTGCAACAGACATCAGCTTCCGCATTCTATGGTTTAAACAGCTTTTGCTTACGCCCAGCTTATTTGCAAGCTCCTGCAAGGACATTGCGGGATTGTCCATACGCGCCTTGGCAAGCTGTTTAAGTTCTTCGCTAAGCAACGTGAACCCGCCATTTTCTTGCAGTTTTTTTAAAGCGACGATTTGTTTGACCGCCGCAATAGCCGCCTTATCGGCGTTGCCCGCAATACAGTTGCGCGCGCGGTTGCTGCGGTTGGCTTCGTCCCGTTTTTCTACAAGCTGCGCAAACTTTTTTAAGGCGTTGTCCGCACCGACGACCGCAAGAAAGTCGGAGATTTGCTCCTTGCTTTTGATATAGACGACGAAGGTTTCTTTTCGCTCCGCAAGCTTGGCGAGAATTTCAAATTCCGAAAGTACCAAGCAAAAATCCTTTGCCGTTTTTCTATCCGAAAACACCACTTCCAAATGGTAGCCCGTCGTGCCGCCGTCAAGCGGAACGGTGCAGCTTCCGCCGCCCAAAAACGCGCCGCGTACGTAAGCGATTTCCTTTTGTTCGTCGGATAAAAGCGCGGCGGAAATCCCGTGGCGCATCTCGCCGTTTTTCGTGACCAGCCGCAAAGCTTTTAACACGTCCGCCGCCGCACCCGCAGGGCATTGCAAAAGCAGCTTATCCCTGCCGCTCATTCTATCCCGCGTGGCGTGCGTAACGTAGAGCTCCGCATCGAAAAGCTTGGAAAACTGCGCCATAAAATATTCCGCTACGTTTTCCGTTTCGCTAACGAGAAAGAAGGTGGGCTGTCCGTCCTTTACCCCGAACGTACCGCAAGTGCGGATAAACGCGGACATTTCCGAAAGCCGCGACGCGGCGTCCTTCACGCCGTGATTTATCATTTCCTTTTTTACGTCCGAAGTAAAGTTCATAATCTACCGTTTATAAATGCTTTTTGAATTCCGTAAATCTAAAATTGGGAAATCTTCCGTCGATGTTATCAATTCTATCCATCGGGAAATCCAAACGGGAAAGCTGTTCTTCCACGCGCTTGGTATCCCCTACTCTATCCGCGCTATGTGCGTCGGAGTTGACGATAAACCGCACGTCCGTTTTGATGACCATATCCATAATTTGTTCGTCGGTCAAATGCGTTTTTTTGGAGTTCAGCTCGATATACGTGCCGTGGTCGGCGGCGCATTTTGCTACTTCCAGCGTATCGCAAGGGCAAATGTAGCTTACGTGCGTTACCGCGTCGATGGGATTGCGCTTTATCGTGTTGATATACGCCTGCGTATTGCGCTTGACAAGCCATTTCGGGCTGCATTTCAAGAATTTGTTTAAGAGCACGTTGCTCCAACAATACAACGGATAATCGGCAAATTTATCATATTTTATCCAAACGTGATTGCCGCATAAATACACGTCGAAATTCTCGTAGTCCTTTTCCGTCAAGTCGGCTTTGCCGCTTAAACCGCACACGTTGGCTTCGATGCCCACAAGCACGTCTAAGCCGTATTTCTCCGTTGCCGCCTTACAGTCGCGGATATAGTCTTTCGTTTGTTTGCGGCGTATACCAAGCGAAATGTGGGTATAACCGTGGTCGCTGATGGCGATTTGCTTTAAGCCCAGCTCTTTTGCCTTTGCCGCGTTTTCGTCCACCGTATTTTTACCGTGGGAATAAGGCGTATGCGTATGATAATCTGCCGTTAAAATCACTATTGTTTCTCCTTACCGTTAAAGATAACGTATTTCTTCTTCCAACGAAACGCCATACTGTGAACGCACGGCGTTTTGAATAAGCCTTATCAACGTTTTTACGTCGCTTGACGTAGCCGTTCCGTCGTTGATAATAAAATTTGGGTGTTGCTCGGATACGTACGCGCCGCCTATGCGCAAGCCTTTTAAGCCGCTGCGTTCTATCAAGTCCCCTGCGAAACCGCCGACGGGGTTTTTGAATACGCAGCCCATACTTTTCCCCTTGGGCAAATGTGCGCGCCGCGCCTTGTAATGGCTTTCCCTTTCTTCAATTTCTTTTTCCGTAGCCGTATTTAAGCGCAAAGCCGCGCCCAAGATCACGTCGCCGTTTTCCATAAATACGCTTCGTTTATAGGCATAGCCGCAATCCTTGCGGGAAAGCAGGCGGGTTTCCCCTTTGCGATAAACCAAAACGCTTTCGACAATCTCGTCTATATACCTGCCGTCCGCACCAGCGTTCATAAACAGCGCGCCGCCCAAAGTGCAGGGTATGCCGCTTAAAAATTCCGCGCCGCTTTTGCCGCAACGTTTGCAAACGTTTAACAGCGCGCC
>JAZSGC010000115.1:0-2163 GCA_045532525.1 Candidatus Scatosoma sp. | reverse complement strand
CTGCCCAAGGTTTCGCCGTTGCGAACGCCCGTTAAAATTTCCACGCGGTCCTTTTCTATTTTTTGGCGCGCGCCGCGACCGAAGCCGCTTTGCCGAAGCGCAAGCGCCGCGTTGATTTGTTCCGTATTTACTTGTAAGTGGGAAGGCAAGCCTTCGACGATAGCGACAAGCGCCTTGCCGTGGGATTCCCCTGCCGTCGTTAATTTCATTTTCTGCTCCTTTTACCTTTTTTCAAAGGTAAACTGTCCACCGAAATAATCCACGGTGACCTTTTGCCCGTTTTGTACTTTTCCAAGCAAAATTTCTTCGGAAAGCTGGTCTTCTATACGGCGTTGAATGACGCGTTTTAAGGGTCTTGCGCCGTACTGTGCGTCGTAGCCCTCTTCCACGAGCGCGTTTAACGCGGGTTCAGTAACCGTCAAAACAATACCGCGCTGTTCCAGCACGCGTTTCGCCAGCGATTGAATAATTTTCGTGCCGATACGCACGCAATCGTTTACCGAAAGCTTGTGGAAAACGATAATATCGTCCATTCTATTCAAGAATTCGGGACGGAATTTTTCTTTCAGGGCCTTGGTGATATTTTCTTTCATCGATTCGTACTGCTTTTCGCCGACTTCATCTCCGCTTCTACCTTCGCCCGCAAAGCCGTACACGCCCGTGCGCTGTCTTTCCGCTTCCGACGCGCCGACGTTGGACGTTAAAATAATCACCGCGTTTTTAAAACTGACCGTTCTGCCCTTGCTATCCGTCAAACGCCCGTCGTCCAAAATCTGTAACAACAAATTAAATACGTCGGGGTGCGCCTTTTCGATTTCGTCAAACAAAATCACGCAATAGGGGGTCGTGCGTACCTTATCGGTGAGCTGCCCCGTTTGCAGGTCTTCATAGCCAACGTAGCCGGGAGGCGCGCCGATGAGCTTGGATATCGATTGCTTTTCCATATATTCGCTCATATCCAAGCGAATCATTTGTTCTTCCGAGCCGAACAAGGCTTCGGCAAGCGCTTTACAAAGGTCGGTTTTTCCCACGCCCGTAGGCCCGACGAAAATGAACGAGCCGATGGGCTTAGACGGGTCCTTCAAACCCGCGCGAGCGCGGCGAATGGCTTTGGAAACGGCGTTTACCGCTTCGTTTTGCCCGATGATACGCTTATGCAAATCCTGCTCTAAACGCATCAGCTTTTCTCCTTCTTCCTGTGTGATTTTTAAAAGCGGAATACGCATTCTTGCGCTGACGATTGCCGCCACGTGTTCCGCCCCGATTGCCGCTCTGCCGTCGGGTAAGAGCTTGGGTGATTGCGCTTGTTCCAAGGCTTTAATGCGTTCCTGCACCTGTATACGCTTGTTCAGTGCTTCGGTAGCCAAGGCGTATTCCCCGCGCCGTTCGTGCATTGTGCGTTCTTCTTCCAAAATAAACGCTTCCTGCTTAGCTTCCTGCATTTCCACGCCGCCGCCGTCCTGTACGATACGCACGCGCGCCGCCGCTTCGTCCACCAAATCGATGGCTTTGTCGGGTAAAAATCTATCGTTGATATAGCGCGCGGAAAGCTTCACCGCCGCTTCCACCGCTTCGTCGGAAATGACGATGCCGTGATGCTCTTCATATTTGGGACGCAAGCCTTTGATAATGGTGATGGCGTCCGCCTGCGAAGGCTCGTCCACGTATACGGGCGTAAAACGGCGTTCGAGCGCGCTGTCCTTTTCGATATATTTTCGATATTCTTCAATCGTCGTTGCGCCGATGATTTGTAAGTCGCCGCGGGCAAGCAAGGGCTTCAAAATATTTGCCGCGTCCATACTGTTGTCCGCAGAGCCGCCCGCGCCTACCAGCGTGTGTATCTCGTCGATAAACAAAATAATATCCCCGTCTTCGGTGACGGTATCGATAAGTCCTTTCAGCTTTTCTTCAAAGTCGCCGCGATAGCGCGTACCCGCCAACATTCCCGGTAAATCCACGGAAAAAATACGCTTATTTAAAAGCTGGTCGGGGACTTGGTTTTTGACGACAAGCTGAGAAATACCTTCTACGATAGCGCTTTTACCAACGCCCGGCTCGCCGACGAGCACGGGATTGTTTTTTAAACGGCGGGAAAGCACCTGCACTACCTTTTCAATCTCCCTTTTTCTGCCGATAACGGGATCCATTTTGCCCCGTCTTGCC